>JBBQZD010000131.1:0-7707 GCA_038208045.1 Gemmatimonadales bacterium
GTGCACATGCTCTCCATCTCCGGGTTGCATGTCGCCATCGTGTCGGGAGCCATGCTGCTCATCCTGCAGGCGCTGCGGCTGCCGACGACCCTCGCGCGCTGGGCCGGCTTCGCGCTCGTGCTCACGTACGTGGTGCTCATCGGCGCGCCACCGCCCGCGGTGCGCAGCGCGGTGATGATCGGCACGCAGGTGGTGTCGCTGGCCATGCAGCGCAACACGTCGCCCTGGGCGGCGCTGGCCTGGGGCGCCGGCGTGCCGCTGCTCTACCAGCCGCGCACCGCCGTGGATCTCGGCTGGCAGCTGAGCGTCAGCGGATTCGCCGCACTCATCGCCGGGCGCACGCTGGCGCACCGGGTGCTGCCGGCGCGGCTCGAGGGGTGGCGGGCCAAGATTGCCACCGAACTCGTGGTCAGCGTCGTGGCCTCGTTCGCCACGGCGCCGCTGGTGGCGTGGCACTTCGGGCGGGTGAGTCTCGTCGCGCCACTGGCGAACCTCGCGGCTGGTCCCATCATCGGCCTCCTGCAGCCGACGCTCTTCTTCGCGCTTGTCGTCGCGTGGTGGCCCACGGCGGCCCGGCTGGCGGCCGCCGCCTCGTGGCCGCTCGTGCGGGGCTTCGACCTCGTGGCAGCGGCCGGCGCCGCCCTGCCGTGGGCCACCCTGCACGCCGCGCCGACCCTCCTCACGGCGACGGCGCTCGGTTGCGCCTGCGTGGCCGTGCTGGCGGGGTGCGTGAGCCACCACTGGGCGCGGCCGGCGCTCATTGCCCTCGGGGCGTTGTCGGTGGCCGCCTTCGCGCCGGCGCCGTCCGGCGGCCGCCTGGAGGTGCACATGATCGACGTGGGGCAGGGGGATGCGGTGGCCGTGCGAACGCCGCGCGGGCGGTGGCTCCTGTTCGATGCCGGGCGCGGGGACGACAAACGTGACGCTGGGCGCACGACCATCGTGCCGTATCTGCGTGCGCGCGGCGGACCGCTGGTGCTCTTCGTGCTGTCGCATCCGCACGCGGACCATGCCGGGGGCGCGGCATCGGTGCTGAAAGCCATGCGCCCCGGCGTGTATCTCGACGCGGCCTTTGCTGGTGGCAGCACTCCATACCGTGAGTCGCTCGCGGCCGCGCAGGCCCTCGGTGTGCAGTGGCGGCGCGCCCGCGCTGGTGAGGCGCTCTCGATCGACGGCGTGGTGGTGCGCATCCTCGCGCCCGACTCCGCCTGGACCGCGCACCTGCGGGACCCCAACCTCGCGAGCGTCGTCGTGCGGCTGGAGTATCGCGGCGCCACCGTGCTCCTGACCGGCGACGCGGAGGCGCCTGAGGAGGCATGGCTGGCTGCCCGCGCGCCGGCGTTGCTGCGGGCGGACATCCTGAAGGTCGGCCATCACGGCAGTGGCACGAGTTCCACGGACGCGTGGGTTTCACTGGTGCGCCCTCGGGTGGCGCTCGTGTCGGTGGCGGCCCGGAACTTCTACGGCCATCCGGATCCCGCCGTCATGCGGCGGCTGCGTGACGCTGGGGCGTCGGTGCTCCGGACCGACCAATTAGGGAACATCGTCGCATTCACGGACGGTGGTGGCGACGGTTGGTTTCTCGAGGCGTCCGGCGTCCGGTGGCGTGCCCGGTGACACGGACGTGACGAGGCGAGTATGGTTCTCGACGCAATAGACCGCGCGCGAGCCGACGGCTCGCACTGTTGATTGTGTTTTCCGCACCCGCGGACCCGCCCCTGCTCGTTGTCCCCCCGCCATTGGAGGAAACATGCTCCCCGTGTTCCCGAGGATCGCCGCGGTTATCGCGGCCCTCACTTTCTCAATTCCCCTCTCGGCCCAGCAGGCCGCGACGGGCACCGTCACCGGCAAGGTGACAGACGCGGCCTCCGGCCGTCCCGTGCAGGATGCGCAGGTGCGCCTCGTCGGCACGACGCGCGGCGCGGTGACAACCGCCGACGGCTCGTATCGCCTCACGGGCGTTGCGGCCGGCACGGCCTCGTTGCGCGCCCAGCGCATCGGGTATACGCCGGTCAGCAAGTCCGCCACGGTCGTGGCGGGCGGGACGGCGGCCGTCGACTTCGCGATGACGCAAGCCGTCACCCAGATCGACCAGGTGGTCGTCACGGGCACCGGCGAAACGCAGCGCAAGCGCGAACGCGGCATGGCGACTTCGAGGATTGACTCCAACTCGTTCAACCCATCGACGGTGCGTACGCTGTCGAACGTGCTGCAGGCCCGCGCCCCAGGCGTCACCGTGCAGGGTTCGGGTGGCACCACGGGCACCGGATCGCGCATTCGCATCCGCGGCTCCAACTCGCTCTCTCTCGCCAACGATCCGCTCCTGATCGTCGATGGCGTCCTGATGGACAATAACGCGAGTTCGACGGGCGTCGGCACGGGCGGCCAGGTGATCTCGCGGTTTGACGACATCAACCCCGCGGACATCGAGGACATCGAAGTCATCAAGGGACCGGCCGCGACGGCGCTGTACGGAACGGCCGCCGCCAATGGCGTCATCCAGATCAAGACGAAGCGCGGCAAGGCCGGCCGAGCCCACTGGAATTCGTTCGTCGAGCAGGGCACCGAGTCGCAGCTCGCCGACTGGCCCGCCAACTACGCGACGATCGGCACGACGCCGACGGGCGGCCGCTCGACCACGTGCACCATTGATGCCCAGGCGCGCCAGCTGTGCACACCGAAGCCGGACTCCGTGGTGAGCTGGAACCCGCTCAAGCAGAACAGTCCCTTCCGCACCGGCCGCCGCAACACGACTGGCCTGTCGGTCGCCGGCGGCAACGAGTTTGCCAACTACTTCCTCTCAGGCCAGTTCGAGCTGAACCGCGGCATCGTCGACAACAGCAACCAGCAGCGCGTCAATGTGCGCTCGAACGTGACGGCGCGTCCGAGCAGCACCGTCCAGCTGGCGGCTACCATCGGCTACACGCGGGGCGCCACCGAGCTGCCGCAGAACGACAACTCCGCGTTCGGTCAGGTCTCGCAGGGGCTCCTCGGCAAGGCGTTTGACTGCTCGCCGACCCTGTTCAAGACCACGCCGTCGTGCGGCTCAGATTCGCTGTCGCGCGGCTACTTCAACGCCAACGTGCGCCCCGAGGACTTCTGGTGGGTCCGGACGCAGCAGGACATCTCGCGCCTCGCGTCCGGCATCACCGCCGACTGGATACCGACGGGCGGCATGAGCTGGCTCAAGGGCACGGCGCGCGCGGGCCTGGACCTGAACAACCGCTACGACCAGACGCTGACGCCCCCCAACAAGCTGTACTACAACCAGACGACGATCGAAGGGTCGCGCTTCCAGCAGCGCTCGGAGATCCTCAACTACTCGCTCAACGGCACCCTCACCGGGTCGTTCAACCTGCCGCACCAGCTGACGTCGAACACCTCGGTCGGCGTGCAGTACCTCGACAACAAGCTCTTTGCCACGAGCGCCTCCGGGGCGATCCTGCTGCCGGGCACGGCGTCGCTTGGCGGCACCAGCGCCCGCTTCGCGATCAACGAAGTCAACAACCGCGTGCGCACCATCGGCGCCTACATCGAGCAGCGCTTCGGCTGGCGCGACAAGCTCTTCGGCACGCTCGGCATGCGCGCCGACGACAACTCTGCGTTCGGCCCGGCGGCTCTGGTCGTCAAGTATCCCTCGGCCTCGCTGTCGTACGTCATCAGCGAAGAAGCGTGGTTCCCGAGGCTCAGCTTCCTGGACCAGCTCCGCGTGCGCTCGGCGTATGGCCAGTCCGGGCAGCGCCCGGGCTTCCGGCAGGCGTTCACGACGCTCAACCCCGTCTCGGTGCGCGCTGACGGCGCCGATGTCGGCGCGGTCACGCTCGGCACGACCGGCAACGCGCTGCTCCGTCCGGAAATCACGGCCGAAACCGAAGCCGGCTTCGAGGCCGCGATGTTCAACGGCCGCCTCAGCCTCGACGTCACCGCGTTCTCCAAGAAGACCACCGACCTGCTCGTCGCGCGGACGCTGGCGCCGTCGCTTGGCGCCACCAACACGGCGTTCGCCAACTTGTCGCGGATGAACAACACGGGCATCGAAATCCTCGTGACCGGCAAGCTGGTCGACATGGAGCAGTTCACCTGGGAAGGCTCCATCGCCGCCACCGGGCTGAGCAACAAGCTGATCGAGCTGGGGACGGGCATCAGCCCCATCATCTTCGGCTTCAGCAGCAGCCAGCGGCATGTGGGCGGGTACCCCGCCGGTGGCTACTGGGCGCGCACCTACGCCTACGCCGACAAGAATGGCGACGGCATGATCAGCCGCGTGAACTGCGCGACGATCGGCGGCACGGCCAATCCGCAGATTGCGGGCGGTCCGGCCTGCGAAGTCACGCTCACGGATTCGCTGCAGTACATCGGCCAGCCGATGCCGACGCGCGAGTTCAACATCGCGCAGACGTTCACGGTCATGAAGTACGCGGCGCTGAACGTCCTGGTGCAGCATCGCGGCGGCAACAAGATCTTCAACTCCACGCGCGAGTTCCGCTGCGGCTTCAATACCTGCAGCGAACTGAACCTGCGCACGACGTCACTCGAGGAGCAGGCCCGTGGCGTCTCGCGGTTCATGGGCACGGTCGGCGGTTTCATCGAGGACGGGTCGTTCACCCGCCTCTCCGAACTGTCGCTGACGCTCACCGCCCCCAAGGACTGGGTGCGCCGGCTCCAGACGCGCGCCGACAACGTCAGCCTGACCATCGGCGGCCGCAACCTGGCGCTCTGGACCAAGTACACCGGGTTCGATCCTGAGGTGAATGCGAACGCCGGCTCCAACTTCACCACGTCGGACTTCCTTACGCAGCCCCCGACGCGGCAGTGGTCGACCCGCTTGAACATCACCTTCTAACCCACGGCCGACCAATGACCATTCATACCAGTTCCACGGTGCGCCGCGCGCGCCGAGGCGCCGTGATTGCCACGACGGTGCTGATTGCCGCGCTCGTGGCGTGCTCGCCCGATTCGGTCCTCAACGTGGCGGACGTCGACGTCGCCACGCCGTCGTCGCTCTCTGACAAGTCGGCCCTGCCCGTCCTTCGCACGGGCGCCATGGGCGACTTCTCCGTGGCCTTCGACGCCAACGGCGACGACAACGTCGTCAGCTACACCGGGCTGCTCTCGGATGAGCTGCTCAACGCCGAGACGTTTCCGACGCGCATCGAGATCGACCAGCGCTCGGTGCAGCCCGTCAACTCGAACCTCGACGGCGTGCACCGCACGCTGCAGCGCGCCCGCGCCTCGGCGCGGCGCGCCGCCGACGCGTATGCCAAGTTCGACGCCACGAGTGCTGGCCGGCTCGAGATGCTGAACTTCGAGGCCATGACCTTCGTGTTCTTCTCGGAGCAGTACTGCAACGGCGTCACGCTCAGCACGCTCACCGCCGAAGGCGCGTCGATCTACGGCGACCAGATGACCGGTATCCAGCTGCTCGACAAGGCCGTCGTGACGTTCGACTCCGTCATCACCCTTGGGGGCACCAGCGTCGTGTCGGCGGTGGCCACGCAGGTCAACCTGGCCAAGGTTGGCAAGGCGCGGGCCCTGCTGAACCTGAACAAGGTCACCGAGGCGTCGGCGGCGGTCGCCGGGGTCCCGACCTCGTTCGCGTACCAGTTCGCGCATTCGGAGAATACCGGCCGCCAGAACAACGGCATCTTTCTCACGGGCGCCATCAACCGCCGCTTCTCCATCGCCAACAACAAGGGCGGCACCGGGCTGGCGTACGTCACCGACAACGATCCGCGCGTCGTCGCCACCCGTGGCACGGGATCGGCGTCGACCGGCTTCGACGGCCTGACGCCGCTGTACGTGCCGTCGGCGAAGTACCCGAACCGATCGGCATCAACCACGCTGGCCGGTGGTCGCGAGGCGCGGCTCATCGAGGCCGAAGCGCAACTGCGCAGCAGCAACACGGCCGGCGCGCTGGCGACGCTGAACGCGCTGCGGGCCACGCAGGCGGGCCTCACCCCGCTTGCCGCCGTCGACACGGACGTGCTCTTCAAGGAGCGCGCCTACTGGATGTGGCTGG
This sequence comes from Gemmatimonadales bacterium, assembly GCA_038208045.1. Classification (GTDB taxonomy): domain Bacteria; phylum Gemmatimonadota; class Gemmatimonadetes; order Gemmatimonadales; family Gemmatimonadaceae; genus PNKL01. The sequence goes on from JBBQZD010000131.1 coordinate 6,020, forward strand.
AAGGACACCGCCTGGGTGACCTGCGCCGCCTCGTGCGGCAGTACAGCCGCTCGGCCAGCACGGTCTTTCCGTCCGGCGCCTATCCCAAGGGCGGCGCCTACGGGTCGGACATGAACTTCCCGATCCCGGTGTCCGAGGACAACAACCCCAAGAACAAGGGGTGCATCGACCGGAACCCGTAGGCGGGTTTCGGTGATCCACGGGCAGGACGATGGCCGGCGCACGTTGCGCCGGCCATCGTCGTTGTCGGGGGCAAACCGGCTGCGACGCGGCGACGAGCGCCAGGTGCGGCGCGGTCTGCCGCTGGCACGCGATGCACGGGGTCCGCTGGCGCCTGCGCGGGGCGCCAGCGAAGTTTGGGGAGCAGCGACTCTCACCCGTCCCGCCGTGATCAGACAAACCGACACCTCGGTCGTCACCATCGACCGATTCATCATCGAGCAGGAAGCCAAGTTCCCGGAAGCCACCGGCGAGCTGTCGGGCATCCTGTACGACCTGGCCGTCGCGGCCAAGATGATCACGAGCAAGGTGCGCCGCGCGGGGCTCATCGACATCCTCGGCGGCGCCGGCTCGTCCAACGTGCAGGGCGAACACCAGCAGAAGCTCGACGTCATCGCCAACGAGATCATCACCAAGGCGATGGACCACGGCGGACGGCTGTGCGCCATGGCCTCGGAGGAGGAGACGGGGATCATCTCCATTCCCCCCGAGTTCAAGTGCGGCAAGTACGTGCTGCTCTTCGATCCCCTCGACGGCTCGTCCAACATCGACGTCAACGTGCCGGTCGGGACCATCTTTTCCGTGCTCAAGCGCGTCACGCCCGGCATGGGGCAGGGGACGATCGAGGACATGCTGCAGCCGGGCCTGCGGCAGGTCGCGGCGGGGTACGTCATCTACGGCTCGAGCACGATGATGGTCTACACGACGGGGCACGGCGCCCACGGCTTCACGCTCGACCCGTCCATCGGCGAGTTCCTGCTCTCGCACCCCAACATCCGGACACCCGAGACGGGCGTCTACTTGTCGGTCAACGACGCGTACGAGCAGTACTGGAGCGAGCCCGTGCGGGCGCTCATGCGCCGCTACCGCGGACTCGACCGGCAGCGCGAGGCCATGAACGTGCGCTACGTGGGCTCCCTCGTGGCCGACTTTCACCGAAACCTGCTCGGCGGCGGCATCTTCGTGTATCCCGCCAACCAGAAGAACCCGAACGGCAAGCTGCGCCTGCTGTACGAGGCCAACCCGCTGGCATTCATCGTGGAGCAGGCGGGCGGCGCGGCCATCAACGGCGAGCGGCGGCTCCTCGAGGTGCAGCCGACGGAGCTGCACCAGCGCACACCGCTCTTCATCGGCTGCCGGCGGGACGTCGACATCGCGCGCGAGCTGCTCGCCACCGAGCGATAAGGATGGCTGATCCCGTGGTGTCTCCGTCGGGGCTTCCCGTCGCCGCCGCGTACGGCCCCGCGGATCGGAACCCCGATCTCGCGGAGTCGCTGGGGGAGCCGGGCCAGTTCCCGTACACGCGCGGCATCCAGGCCACGATGTACCGCGGTCGCCTGTGGACCATGCGGCAGTACGCGGGGTTCGGCACCGCCGCCGACACCAACGCGCGCTTCAAGCTGCTGCTTGACGCGGGGCAGACGGGCCTCTCCGTGGCGTTCGACCTGCCGACGCAGATGGGTATCGAC
>JBBQZD010000132.1:0-7694 GCA_038208045.1 Gemmatimonadales bacterium
CGAGAACCGGCACGGCTCCGCGCCCGGCATCTGGCTGGAGGACGAGCGCGGCCGCTGGGTGGCGATGCTTCCCGGCGTGCCGCGCGAGATGCGCGGCATGCTGGCCGATGAACTGCTGCCGCGCCTGCGCGCGCGGCTCACCGGCGTGCCGACGGTGGTGGCCTCGCACACCATCCGCACCACGAGCATCTCCGAGAGCGCCCTCTCCGACCGCGTGCGAGAGCTCGCGGCGCTCGACTTCGAGGGACTCGGCCTCGCCTACCTGCCGGGCTGGGAGGGGGTGGACCTGCGCCTGACCGCTCGCGGGGTTGCCGCCGCCGAGGCGGCCGCACGGTTTGCACGCGTGAGCGGGGCGCTGGTCGCGGCCGCTGGGGATCACGTGTACGGCACCGGAGATGACGACCTGGCCGCGGCCGTGCTCGACGCGTTGCGGGCGAGCGGCCGGACCATCGCGGTGGCCGAGAGTTGCACCGGCGGCATGCTGGGCATGCGGCTCACGGCCATTCCAGGGTCGAGCGATGTCGTGCTCGGCGGTATCATCGCCTACCACAACGAGGTGAAGGTGCGGCAGCTCGGTGTGCGGGCCGAGACGTTGCAATCGGTCGGCGCCGTCAGCGAGGACGCCGCGCGGGAGATGGCGACCGGTGCGCGCACCCGGCTCGCCTCCTCCGTCGGCGTCGGCATTACCGGCATTGCCGGGCCGGACGGCGGCACGCCCGACAAGCCGGTGGGAACCGTCTGCATCGCCGTGGACGTGGACGGCGAGGTGCGGTCCTTCCGCAGCGCGATGGTCGGTGACCGGCACGAGGTGCGGCAGCGCAGCGCGCAGGCCGCGCTCAATCTCGTGCGCCGGATGCTCGCCGGAACCGCCTGACGAGGTCCGGGCGGCGCCCGGCGCGATCTGGCGGCCGAAACGGCGGCCCAGTTCCTCCCGTAGGAGAAGTTGAGTCCGGCCTTTCAGCACGATTCCTGTGGTTCAATGGTTGCACGGAAGGTTCACCTACCGTGAAATTCAGGGAGTGCCGCGCGGCTGGACACTCCACGCCCGCCGGCCTCAGCACCCCACCAGCACAATGACCGAACCGAACGCATTGACGCCCGACGAACCAACCGACGAAGCCGACATGGAGCCGGGCCCGCCCGCGTCCGACGACGCGTCCGAGTCCCCTGACGGCGAGGTGAGCCTCGGCGAGGCGCTGGCCCTGCGCCAGCTCTCGGAGCAGAAGGACAAGTACCTTCGCCTGTTCGCCGAGTTCGAGAATTTCCGCAAGCGCTCGGTGCGTGAGCGGCAGGACGCCGAGCTCAAGGGCATGGGCTTCCTCATCCAGGGGCTGCTCGACTCGCTCGACGACCTCGGTCGGGTGGCGCACGTGGATCCGGCGACGACGGCGGCGCAGTCCATCGTCGACGGCGTCGAGATGGTGGAGAAGAAGATCCTCAAGTCACTGGCCGGCCACGGACTCGAAGTCCTGAGCCCCGTCGGCGAAGTCTTCAATCCCGCCCTGCACGAGGCGCTGACGGCGGTACCGGCGGCCCTGCCGGAAGAGGACGAGCGCGTGGCGCAGGTCTATCAGGTCGGCTACGTCTTTCATGGCCAGCTGCTGCGCCCGGCGCGCGTCGTCGTGAAACAGTGGCACGGTTGATCGGCTGATGGCGACCGGAAAGGACTACTACGCCGTGCTCGGCGTCTCCGAAAAGGCGGCGGCCGACGACATCAAGAAGCAGTACCGGCGCCTGGCCAAGCAGCATCACCCCGACAGCAACAAGGGAGCGGCCAAGTCGTCGGAACGCTTCAAGGAAATTTCGGAGGCGTACAACGTTCTGGGCGATGCCAAGAAGCGGAAGCAGTACGATGAGATGCGTCGGCTTGGCGCGTTCGGCGACTTCGCGCGCCGGCCGGGCGGCGGTTCCACGGGTGGCTTCCGCAGTTCGGGGGCACGCAGCGCCTCGCGCCCCGGTGGCGCGCCGCCTGGTTACCGCACCGAGGACTTCGACGTCGGCGGCCTGGGCGGCCTGGGCGACCTGTTCAGCTCGATGTTCGGCGGCGGCGCCCAACGCCAGCGCCCCAGCGAGCCAGAAAAGGGACAGAGTGTCGAGAGCCTGCTCGAAATTCCGTTCCGCACGGCGGTCGTTGGCGGCAAGGTGCCGATCGAGCTCGAGGTGAACGAGGAGTGCCGTACCTGCGCCGGCAGCGGCGCCGCCAAGGGGGCCAAGATTTCGGCATGCCCCGAGTGCGGGGGGCGCGGCTCGATTTCCTTTGGCCAGGGCGGGTTCGCCGTCAGCCGGCCGTGCCCCATGTGCCTGGGCAAGGGCGCGCTGCCGAGTGAGCGGTGCGGCACCTGCGGCGGCCAGGGCGAGACGCGCGAACGCAAGAAGGTGCTCATCACGGTGCCGTCGGGCATCGACACGGACGCGAAGCTCCGCCTGAAGGGGCAGGGGGGACGGGGCGTTCGTGGCGGACCGCCCGGCGACCTGGTGATCACGTTCAAGGTCGAGCCCGACAAGTTCTTTTCGCGCGACGGTCTCGACCTCATCGCCCACGTGCCGGTGAACATCGCGCAGGCCACGCTGGGCTCGAAGATCACCGTGAAGACGCTCGACGAGAAGAAGGTGACCATCGCCATCCCGTCCGGCACGCCGAGCGGCAAGCGCTTTCGCGTGCGCGGGCAGGGCATCGACAAGGACGGGAAGAAGGGCGACCTGCTGGTGGAGGTGCGCATCGACGCGCCGGGCGACCTGACGGACGAGGCGAAGGCGGCGATGGCGGCGTTCGCAGAGCAGGCGGGACTGAAATACTAGACGGTAGACGGTAGACGGTAGACGGTAGACGGTAGACGGTAGACGGTTGATGGTCCGACGCCATGATCGATCAGTCGATGAAGCCGCCGCCGAGCACGCGGGTGCCGTCGTACATCACCACGGACTGACCGGGCGAGATGGCGCTGACGGGCGCGAGCAGGGCCAGCGCCACCGCGCCGCCCTCGATGCGCTCCACCACGGCCGGCACGAGCGGCGCGCGGTGCCGGATGCGCACCTGCACCTCGTCGCCCGCGCGCGGCGGCGCATCGACCAGCCAATTCACGCTCGATGCGCGCACGGCCGTTCCCAGCAGCGCGTCGCGCGGACCCACCACGACCTCACGCGTCTCGGGACGCAGCGCCACCACGTACATCGGCTCGCCCCACCCGCCCGGCAATCCGCGCCGCTGACCGATGGTGTAGCGCGCGAATCCTTCGTGCTGACCGACAATGCGTCCGGCGGCGGTCACGATGTTGCCCGGGGAGAGCGCCGGCGCGTCGTCCCCGAGTTCGCGGCGGAGGATCTGCACGTAGTTGCCGTCGGGCACGAAGCAGATTTCCTGGCTCTCGGGCTTGTCGGCCACGCGCGGCAGCTGCAGCTCGCGTGCCAACGCGCGCGTCTCCGGCTTGGTCATCGCGCCGACGGGCAGGAGGAGTCGCGGCACCACGGCGCGCGGAATGCCCCAGAGGAAGTACGTCTGGTCCTTGTTGTCGTCGAGCCCCCGATGCAACTCACCGGCGATGGCGCGCGCATAGTGGCCCGTGGCCACGAACTCGGCGTCGATGCCGTCGGCCTTGGCCACGAGATCGCTGAACTTGGTGAACGTGTTGCAGCGCACGCACGGAATGGGCGTGCGTCCGCGCGCGTACTCGGCCACGAAGTCGGCAATGACGTCACGGCTGAAGTGGTCCACCATGTTCAGCACGTAGTGCGGGATGCCGAGCAGTTCTGCCACGCGGCGCGCGTCGCTCGTGCTGTCGAGTGAGCAGCAGGGACGGTCGGGCAGCGCTTTGCCGTCCTCGAACAGCTTCATCGTCACGCCGACGACGTCGTACCCCTCGCGCACGAGCAGCGCGGCGGCCACGGAACTGTCGACGCCGCCGGACATGGCCACGAGGACCCGCGCGCCCGGCGTCACAAGCCGTTCACCATGCGCCCTGCGGCGCGGACTCGGCGTGGCGGCATCACGTCAGCAGGATCCAGGGAACGAGGAACTGCGCGAGCACCGTGATGACCACGATGGCGATGAGGTTGAGCAGGAACCCGGCCCGGCTCATCTGTGGAATGGTGAGGTATCCCGAACTGAAGACGATGGCGTTGGGTGGCGTGGCCACCGGCAGCATGAAGGCCATCGAGGCCGCGACGGCCGCCGTGGTCATGAGCACCAATGGCTCGATGCCAAGTCCCGTCGCCGCTCCCGCCATGATGGGCATGGCCATGCTCGTGGTGGCCACGTTGGACGTGAGCTCGGTGAGGAAGACAATGAGCGTCGCCACCGTAGCCACGATGACCCACGCGGGCAGGGAACCCAGTGTGGCCACCACACCGCCGATCCACGCGGCCAGTCCCGACTGGTCCATGGCGACGGCCAGCGACAAGCCGCCACCGAAAAGCACGAGCACGCCCCAGGGAATGCGCCTGGCCGTCGGCCAGTCGAGGCAGAACTCGCCGCGCTGCAGCCGCCCGGCAGGAAGCAGGAAGAGCAGCACGGCCGCGCCCATGGCGATGGTCGAGTCGCGAAGGCCGGGCATCCACGTCTGCAGCCCGGGAATGGTGATGCTGCCGAGGTGCTTCTCTTCGCGCATCACCCAGGCCAGGACGGTGAGGGCGAAGACCGCGCCGGTGAGTTTCTCGCCCAGCGACGGCGTCCCCAGCGCCCGCCGCTCGGCGGCGAGAATTGCCGCCGCGTCGCCGTGCAGGTTGCCCGGTGGATGCAGCACGCGCGTCAACAGGAGCCAGGTGGCCGGGACCATCACGACCGTCACCGGCAGGCCGACGGCCATCCACTCCATGAAGCCGATGGGACGGCCGAGCAACCGGCTGGCGGCCGCGGCGAGCACGGCGTTGGGCGGCGTGCCGATGAGCGTGGCGATTCCGCCCAGTGACGCGGCGTACGCCACGCCCAGCATGAGTGCCACGCCGAGGTCGTAGACGCCGTCCTCGGCGTCCTGAGGCCGGAACATCTCGCCCACCGCCAGGGCGATCGGCAGCATCATCGCCGCCGTGGCCGTGTTGCTGATCCACATCGAGAGAAAGGCCGTGGCCAGCATGAAGCCCAGCACCAGGCGATGGGGCCCCGTGCCCACGACGCCAATGATCTTGAGCGCAATGCGCTTGTGCAGTCCCCACTTCTCCATCGTCACGGCCAGCAGGAAGCCGCCCATGAACAGGAAGATGAGTTCGTTGGCGTATGGCGCCGACGCGTCGGCGGCACTCAGGATGCCGAGGGATGGGAACAACGCCAGCGGCAGGAGCGCGGTGGCGGGAATGGGCAGCGCCTCGGTCATCCACCAGCAGGCCATGAGGATCGTCACGGCGGCGGTGCGCCATCCTTCCACCGACAGTCCAGCGGGGGCCGGCAGGAAGAGCAGGATCAGGAAGATGCCGCCCCCCGCAACGAGCCCGATCCGTTGCGCCGGGCGGTACCCTCGCTCCTTGCTTCCGTCGTCCACGCTCGCTCCTGGGACCGGTGATGATCTACTTACCTCTCTCATCTACCATCTACCGTCTACGGTCTACCGTCTACCATCTACTATCTGCCGTCAGAATTTCCCCGCCATTCCCCGCGCCTTCGCGATCAGGGCCGGAAAGTGCTCGAGCAGTCGGTCCACGTGTTCGTCAGTTGACAATGCTCCCAGGCTGAAGCGCAGCGCGGCGCTGCCGATGTCGGCGCGCACGCCCATGGCACTCAGCACGTGCGACGGCGTGACGCTGCCGCTCTGGCACGCCGAGCCGCTGGAGGCCGCGATGCCCTGCAGGTCGAGCGCCATCAGCATGGACTCGCTGTCGGTGCCGGGGACGGAGCAGTTGAGGATGTGCGGCGCGCGCGGCGCCTCGCGGCCATGCACCACGGCGTCGGGCACCACCGCGAGCAGGGACTGTTCGAGCCGCTCGCGCAGGACCCGCAGGCGCGCACCCTCGCGGTCGCGACCGGCCAGTGCCGATTCCATGGCCGTGGCAAGTCCGATGACCATCGGCACGTTCTCGGTACCGGGCCGACGCCCGCGATCCTGCGTGCCGCCGAAGAAGAGCGGCGCCAGCACCGTGCCGCGGCGCACGTACATGGCGCCGATGGCCTTCGGCGCGCCGAACTTGTGGCCGCTGACCGAGAGCAGGTCGAAGGGCGTGGCCTTGGCGTCGATGTCGATCTTGCCGAAGGCCTGCACCGCATCGGTGTGGAAGAGGACGCCGCGCTCCTTGCAGAGCGCCGCCAACTCCGCCACGGGCTGGATGACGCCGGTCTCGTTGTTCACCCACATCACGCTGGCGATCACGACGTCGTCGCGCATGAGGGTCCGTGCCGAGTCCATTGCGATCAGGCCCGAGGGCTCGATGCCGAGCATGCGCTCCTCGGCCCCTTCGCGCGCGGCCTGGTGCATGGAGGCCAGCACGGCCTTGTGCTCGGTGGGCGACGTCACGACCGCCTGGCGCCCGGCGCCGCGTGCTGCGCTGCGCTCGGCGCGCCACGCGCCCAGGATGGCGAGGTTGTCGCCCTCGGTGCCGCCCGAGGTCAGGCAGATCTCGTCGGCGTGCGCGCCCAGGCAGGCCGCGATGCGCTCCCGCGCGGTGTCAATGGCCGCGCGCGCTTCGCGCCCCCAGCGGTGCGTGCTCGACGCGTTGCCGAACTTCGCACTGAAGTACGGCAGCATGGCCTCGAGCACCTCGGGCCGGACCGGCGTCGTGGCGGCGTGGTCGAGGTAGATGGGGGCGGGAGGCATGGTCGGAATATAAGGGAGAGACGAGCGATGTTGGACGTTGGACGTTGGAGGTTCGATCCAACGTCGAATGTCCAATGTCCAACGTCCAATTGTCCTACGCCTCGCCCATGACCTTGATCACCACGCGCTTCTTCCGTTGGCCGTCCCACTCGCCGTAGAAGACGCGCTGCCACGGGCCCAGGTCGAGCGCGCCCGCCGTGACGGGGACGATCACCTCATGGCCGATCGTGAGGGAGCGCAGGTGCGCCGCGGCGTTGTCCTCGCCCGTCTCGTTGTGCTGGTAACGCACGGGGTCCCACGGGGCGACGGTGTGCTCGAGCCAGTGCAGGATGTCGTGCCAGAGCCCTGACTCGTGGTCATTGACGAAGACCGACGCCGAGATGTGCATCGCCGAAACGAGGGCGAAGCCCTCGCGGATGCCGCTGGCTCGCACCTGGCTGGCGACCTCGTCGGTGATGTCGATGATCTCCTGGCGGCGGCTGGTGTTGAACCAGAGATAGTGGGTGTGGGCGGTCATGGCTCTATTCTGCGCGCGACGGGAGGTCGAGGCAATGCGCAAGAAACGGGCGGCCCCTGAGGGTCGCCCGTCGCGCTGTCCGTCGCGCTGTCCGTCGCGCTGTCCGTCGCGCTGCCCGTCGCGCTGCCCGTCGCGCCGGCCCGTCGCGCCGGTCCGTCGCGCCGGCGCGTCTACTCCGACGCGGAGCGCCGCAGCACCGCCCGCACCGGCGCCGCGTCCAGTCCCATCACCTTGATCGGCGGCGCCACCAGCTCATAACGCCCAGGTGCGGCGGCGCGCAGGTCGAGGTTCTCCAGCACGAAGGCGCCGCCGTCGAACAGCGCGTGGTGGACCTCGAGCGATTGCGAGTCGCGGGCGTCCACGCTGGGGCAGTCCACGCCGAGCAGTTGCAGGCCGTCGGCCGCCAGCGAGGCCGCGCACGCGGGCGAGAGCGCCGGCCA
>JBBQZD010000133.1:0-7672 GCA_038208045.1 Gemmatimonadales bacterium
GTCCAGTCCCTGCTGGACCGGCTCGTCCCCCGTGCGGTTCTCACCACGCCGGCCCCGGCCGGCCCGAAAGTGGACACCAATGGCTGACTTGCTCCTGCCGACCAGTTCGATCGTGCATCCCGACAAGGACATGTTCCTGCACGAGAAGAACCCGTTCGAGGCCATGATGGCGCGCTTCGACCGCGCCGCCGTCCTGCTCGACCTCGAGCCCGGCATCTACAAGGTGCTTCGCGCACCCGAGAAGCAGATCATCGTCTCGATTCCCGTGATGATGGACAGCGGCGAGGTCGAAGTCTTCACCGGCATCCGCGTGCTGTACAACACGTCCCGCGGGCCGGCCAAAGGCGGCATCCGCTTCGACATGAACGTCTCGCTCGACGAGGTGAAGGCGCTGGCGGCGTGGATGACGTGGAAGTGCGCCGTGGTGAACATCCCGTTCGGTGGCTCCAAGGGCGGCGTGATCTGCGATCCACTGAAGATGAGCATCGGCGAGCTGGAGCGCGTGACGCGCCGCTACACGACGGGAATCTTTGCCACGCTCGGCCCGGACTCGGACGTGCCGGCGCCCGACGTGAACACCAACGAGCGCGTGATGGCCTGGCTCATGGACACGTACTCGATGCGCGTCGGCCACACGGTGAATGCCGTCACGACGGGCAAGCCGATTGCGATGGGCGGGTCGCTGGGCCGCCGCGAGGCGACCGGCCGCGGCTGCATGCTCGTCACCAAGGAGATGCTGGCGGACCTCGGCATGTCGCTGAAGGGGGCCACGGTGGCGGTGCAGGGCTTCGGCAACGTGGGGTCCATCGCCGCGCAGCTGCTGCAGCGGGAAGGGTGCAAGATCGTCGCGATCAGCGACCGCACCGGCGGGTACGTGAACAAGAAGGGCATCGACGTGGACCGCGCGATTGCCCACGTCGCCGAGCACATGACGCTCGAGGGCTTCACCGGCGGCGACCAGATCTCCAATGAGGACATCCTCCTGCTCGACGTGGACGTGCTGCTGCCCGCCGCGCTGGAGAACGTGATCACGACCAAGAACGCCGCGAAGATCCGGGCGAAGGTCATCTGCGAGGGCGCGAATGGCCCGACGACCGCCGGCGCGGACTCGATCCTCGACGAGAAGGGCGTGCACGTGATCCCGGACATCCTGGCGAACTCTGGTGGCGTGACCGTCTCGTACTTCGAGTGGGTGCAGAACCGCAGCGGCTACTACTGGAGCGAGGACGTGGTGAACGAGCGGCTGAAGGACATCATGGTCAACTCCTTCGCCGACGTGCTGAAGCTGTCGAAGCAGCACAAGGTGAACATGCGCACCGCGGCCTACATGCTGTCGATCAGCCGCGTCGCGACGGTGCACAAGCTGCGCGGCATCTACGCGTAGCGCGCCGCGCGCGCCGTGAGGGTCATCGTCGCTGCCGTTGGCAAGCCGCGCCAGGCGGGGCTGGCGGCCGCGATTGCGGAGTACGAACGGCGGGCGGCACGCTACTGGCCGCTCGACGTCATCGAGGTCCGCGAGGAGCCGGCGAAGTCGGCCTCCGCGGACCTCGTGCGTGAGCGGGAGGCCGTGCGGCTGGCGGCCCGGCTGCCAGCCGGCGGCGTGATCGTGTGCTGCGACCCGGGCGGCCGGCGCCTCGACTCGGCGGCCTTTTCCGCGTGGCTGCAGGCCGAGCGCGAGAAAGGGCACGACGTCAGCTTCGTGATCGGCGGCGCGTACGGCCTGGCGCCGTCGCTGCTGGCGCGTGCCACCCTGCGCCTCGAACTGGCGCCGTGGACGCTGCCACACGAACTGGCGCGCCTGGTGCTGGCCGAGCAGTTGTACCGGGCCGGCACGATCGTGCGCCGCGAGCCGTACCACAAGTGAGTGCGGCGGCGCATTCCGCCGAGGCGTGTCGGGCGGTTACCTTATGAACCTATGACTCCCCCCCGCGTCGTCGCCGAGCCGATGGGCGGCGGGCCCCTGGCCCGGGCCGCCATCGAGGGCCGCACCCCCAGCGGGTGGTATGCACCGCGTCCGGTCGGCGCCGCCGCATGGCGGGCGCACGCGGAGTCGGTGCGCGCCAGCACCGACGATGGCTGGTTTGCCGCGCTCGCGCCGGCGTTCAGTGCCAGTGGTGCGGCGTACAAGCGGCTCGAGGCCGTGGCGCAGGGACGCGGCGTGGTGGTCACGACGGGGCAGCAGCCGGGGCTCTTCGGCGGCCCCGGCTACACGTGGCTCAAGGCGCTCAGCGCGCGCGCGCTGGCCGATCGGATCGAGCAGGAGACCGGCATCCCGGCGGCGCCGGTGTTCTGGGCCGCCACCGACGACGCCGATTTCGCTGAGGCGAGCTGGACGGCCGTCGCGTTCGATGACGAGGTTCGGCGCCTCACGATCGAGCGGCAGGGGTTCGACGGGCAGGTGATGGCGGAGCAGCCGCTCGGCGACGTGACGCGCCAGCTCGAGGAACTCGCGGCGGCGGCGGGGTCCGCGCCGCACCTCGCCATCCTGGATCACGCGCGGCGCGCGTACCGCCCGGACGCCACGGTGGGCAGCGCCTACGTGGAACTGCTGCGGGCGCTCTTTGAGCCGATGGGCATCGCGGTGCTCGACGCCTACCATCCGGCGGTGCGCGCCGCCGCGCGCCCCACGCGGGTGCAGGCGCTGCGCCGCGCATCGGTGATTGACGAAGCGGTGTCACTGCGGAGCGTCGCGATCGAGCGTGCGGGCTTCCGCGCGCAGGTGGCCCGGGTGCCCAAGCTGTCGCTGGTCTTCCGCGTTTCACCGACCGGCGTGAAGGAACGGGTGCCGATTTCTCAGGCGGGCGACGTGGCCGTGCAGCCACAGATGGTGCTCGCGGCCAACGTCCTGCTGCGTCCCGTGGTGGAGCGCGCCATCCTGCCGACGGTCGGCTATTTCGGCGGTCCGGGCGAGGTGGCCTACTTCGCGCAGGTGGGGGCGGTGGCCGAGGCGCTGGGCGTGCCGGTGCCGGTCGTGCTGCCGCGCTGGTCGGCGACCGTCGTGGAGCCGGTGATCGACCGCATGCTGGGCCGTCTCGGGATGGTCTTCGACGACGTGAAACCCCCGCACCAGGCGGAACGGCGCATGGGCGACCGCGCGATGCCCGCCGTGATTCGCGATACGCTCGAGCTGTTGCGCCAGGACGTCGACACGCGGCTCAATGGCATGCGCGACGCCGCCGAAGGAGCCGCGCTCGTGAACGCCGGCGTGATTGAAGGGGCGCGGCACCAGCTCAAGTTCCGCATTGACCGGCTGGAGCGCCGCTACCGCACCGCCGCCCTCAAGGCGCAGCACGACGCGATGCGCGACCTGGGCAGCGTGCGCGCGGCCCTGGTGCCCGAGAACGAACGGCAGGAACGGGTGCTCAACCCGCTGCCCATCGTGGCGCGCCACGGCGAGTCGCTGCTCGACCAGCTGCGCGCGGGCGCGGCGACGCACGCCGCGCAACTGCTCGGCGGCGCGTGAGTCCGGGGCGGCCGGCGGCCCCTCAACGGTCGGGCGGCGGCGCCGGTTTTGTCGCGGCTGGTATCCTGTTCAGCCGCATTTTCGGGCTGGTGCGCAACCGCCTGCTTGGCCACTTCCTGGGCACCACTGATGCCGGCGACGCGTTCAACGCGGCGCTCCGCATCCCGAACATCCTGCAGAACCTGTTTGGCGAGGGGGTCCTGTCGGCGTCGTTCATTCCCACGTACAGCCGACTCCTCGCCGAAGGCGATGAGGACGAGGCCGGGCGTGTGGCCGGGGCGATCGGCACGCTGCTGGCGCTCACCAGCACGGTGCTGGTGCTGCTGGGTGTGGTGCTCACGCCCTTTGCCGTCGCGATCATCGCCCCCGGATTCACGGGCGACAAGCGCGAGCTGACCATCCGGCTCGTACAGGTGATGTTCCCCGGGGTGGGACTGCTCGTGCTGTCGGCCTGGTCGCTCGGCGTGCTCAACTCGCACCGGCGGTTCTTCCTGCCCTACGTCTCGCCAGTGGCGATGAACGTCGTGATGATCGGCGCGCTGCTCGGCTTCGGCCCCTCGCTGGCGACTGGTGGGGCGGGGCAGGCGCGACTCGCGCTCGTGCTTGCCTGGGCCTCGGTGCTCGGCAGCGCGGCGCAGTTGCTGGTCCAGCTGCCCACCGTGCTGCGCGTCGAGCGCACGCTGCGCCTGGCGCTCGGCACCGCGAACCGCAACGTGCGTCACGTTTTGGCGCAGTTCGCTCCCGTGTTCGTGGGACGCGGCGTGGTGCAGATCAGCGCCTACGTGGACAACGTGCTCGCGTCGCTGGTGAGCCCGGGCGCCGTCGCCATCCTGAGCTACTCCCAGGTCATCTCGATGCTGCCCGTGTCGTTGTTCGGCATGTCGGTGTCGGCGGCCGAACTGCCGGCGATGTCGGGCACCATCGGCAGTGACGAGGAGGTGGCGGGCATCCTGCGCCGCCGGCTGTCCGACGGGCTGCATCGGATCGCGTTCTACGTGGTGCCGTCGTCCATGGCGTTCCTCTCGATTGGCGACATCGTCGGGGCCACGCTCTACCAGTCCGGCAAGTTCGGGCGGCTCGAGGTGACGTGGATGTGGGCCGTGCTGGCCGGCTCCTCCGTTGGCCTGCTGGCCGGCACACTGGGCCGGCTGTACGCGTCCACGTGGTACGCCATGCACAACACGCGCACTCCGCTGACCTTCGCGGTGTTGCGCGTGACCCTGACGCTCGGGCTCGGCTGGATCGCGGCGCTCTGGCTGCCCGGCTGGCTGGGCGCGGAAGCGCGTTGGGGTGTGGCGGGGCTCACGGCGTCCGCCGGCCTGGCGGCCTGGGTGGAATACGTGCTGCTGCGCCGCTCGTTGCGACGGCGGATCGGGGACGTCGGGGTGGACCGCCCGTATCAGGCCAAGCTCTGGGCCGGTGCCTTGAGCGCCGCGGCCGTGGCGTGGGGCTGCAAGCTGGTGCTCGGCGTCGAGCGGCCGCTCGTGCTCGGGTTCGTCGCGCTGCCGCTGTACGGCCTGACGTACTTCGCGGCCACGGCCTCCATGGGCATCGCGGAGGCGACGGCGTTTGCCGGGCGCGTGCGCCGCCTCGTCGGCGGACGCTGACGTCCGCATGAACGGCGGCTGAGTCCTCCATGCGCATCGTCCCCGACGCCATCACGCAGAAGCTGCTCCACCTGCCGGACACGCCCGGCGTGTACCTGTGGAAGGCGGCCGATGGCACGGTGCTCTACGTTGGCAAGGCCAAGCGGCTGAAGCCGCGTGTGCGCAGCTACGTCAACAGTGACCACGCCGAGAGCCCCAAGACACGCCTGCTGATGCAGCAGGTCGCGGACGTCGAGACGATCGTGGTGCCGAGCGAGGAGCACGCGCTGGTTCTCGAGCACAACCTCATCAAGGAGCATCACCCGCGGTACAACGTGATGCTGCGCGACGACAAGACGTACCCGTACGTGAAGGTGACCGTGCAGGAGCCGTTCCCCCGCGTGCTCGTCACGCGGCGCGTGCTGGACGACGGCGCGCGCTACTACGGGCCGTTCACCGACGTCGGTGCGATGCGGCGTTCGCTCAACGTGGTGCAGCGCGTCTTCACCGTGCGGTCGTGCCGGTGGGACATGCCGGCGGAGATGCCCGAGCGCGCCTGCCTCGACTATCACATCAAGCGCTGCAAGGGACCGTGCATCGGCATGCAGACGCAGGCCGCGTACCGCGGCATGATGGACGAGGTGGTGGCCTTCCTCGACGGCAAGGCCGACGACGTCCGGCACCGCGTGCGGCAGCGGATGGAGGAGGCGGCCGAGCGGCTGGACTTCGAGCGCGCCGCCGAGATGCGCGACGCGCTGCGCCACCTGCGGGACTACGAAGAGCCGGCGATCATCGTGGATGTCGAGGGGCACGACCGCGACGTCGTGGGCTTCGCGCGGGACGGCGACGACGCCTGCGTGACGCTGCTGAAGGTGCGCGGCGGCAAGCTGCTGGCGCGCGACCAGCGCTTTCTCGAACAGGCAGAGGGCGAGGCCGACGGGGCGGTGCTGGGCGCGTACCTCGCCGGCAGCTACCGCGCGCTGCCGGAGCGTGCGCCCGAGGTCCTGCTGCCGTTCGCGCCCGACGACCTGGATCTGCTGGAGCCCGCGCTGGGCGCCACACGCGTGCTGCTGCCGCAGCGCGGGTTGAAGCGCGAACTGCTTGACCTGGCGGAGAAGAACGCGCGCCACCTGCTGGAGGAGTTCAAGCTGGCCGGGGACGAGGCGGACGAGCGGGCGGCCGACCCGGTCTATGAACTGGGGCGCGCGCTCGGCCTGCAGAAGATTCCGCGCGCGCTCGTCTGCTTCGACAATTCCACGTCGCAGGGCAAGGACAACGTCGGCTCCATTGTCTGGTTCGAGAATGGCCGCCCGCGGCGGTCCGAGTACCGGACCATGCGCGTGCAGACGGTGGACGAGGCGCACGGGCCGGACGACTTCGCGTCAATGCGTGAAGTGGTCGGACGGTACTTCCGGCGGCGCGTGGATGAGGGGAAGCCGCTCCCGGATCTGGTGGTCATTGACGGCGGCAAGGGGCAACTGAGTGCGGCGCATGAAGCCCTCGACGCGCTGGCGCTCGGCGCGTTGCCGCTGGTGAGCCTGGCCAAACGCGAAGAGGAAGTATTCGTGCACGGCCGCGTCGAGCCGCTGCACTTGTCGCGGCGCTCGCCGGCCCTGCGGCTGCTGCAGCAGGCGCGCGACGAGGCGCACCGGACCGCCGTCGGCTACAACCGCAAGCGAAGGTCCATGCGCACCATCACGTCGGCGCTGCTGGAGATTCCGGGCGTCGGTCCGGCAAAGCGTCGCGAACTGCTACGGGCATTCGGCAGCATCGACGGCGTGCGCGCCGCGTCGGCCGAGGCGGTCGCGGCGCTGAAGGGATTCTCGCCCCGATCGGCGGCCGTGCTGATCGCGGCGCTTCGCGCGACGGCGCCAGATCGGGACGCGCCGGAGCGTGGCTCGCCGGCGGCCGAGGTGTCAGCACCGCCCGAGGGCACGCCGTAGTATCAACAGGGCCTGATCACGCCGTACCTCTCCCGTCCACCGCTGGTCAACGACATGTCTTGGACATTGCACTGCTCCGCCGGCTGCGGCCATTCGGCCCCGGGCCACCTGCTCGCTTCCGTCTGTCCCGCGTGTGCGCAGCCGCTGACGGTCCGCCTCGACGCGCCCCCCCCGCGCAGCGCCATCAGCGGCGAGTGGTCGCTCTGGCGCTACGCCGCGGCACTGCCGCTGGCGCCGGGTGAGGCGCGGGTTTCACTGGGCGAAGGCGTGACGGCGCTCATCGAACTGCCGACGCTGGCGGCGGAGATCGGCGTGCGCCGGCTCTGGGTGAAGGACGAGGGGCAGAACCCCACCGGCAGCTTCAAGGCACGGGGCCTGATGATGGCCGTCACGCGCGCGAAGGCGCTGGGGCTGCCCGGCGTGTGCGTGCCCACGGCGGGCAATGCCGGCATTGCGCTGGCGGCGTACGCGGCGGCGGCCGGACTTCCCGCACGCATCTACGCGCCCCGCACCACGCCGCCGCCGATACTCGGCAGCATCCGTGCGTATGGCGTCGAACTCGAACTGGTGGACGGGCACATCGGCGACGCCGGCAAGGCGACGGGAGCGTTTGCGAAGGAGTCCGGCTTCTTCAACGTGGCCACGGTGCGCGAGCCCTATCGCGTGGAAGGCATGAAGAC
>JBBQZD010000134.1:0-7625 GCA_038208045.1 Gemmatimonadales bacterium
TGACCTTTGTCACAACGTGGCCTTGGTTTCGATAGCGGGGAAATGCTACCCAGTGGGTAGGCGTATTGCAAGCCGGATAGGTCAGGGATTCCAGTACAGCGCCCTATAGTATCGGTCCGCCTGCAAATGAGCCGTCTGACGCTGCGGAGCCCAGGCGAGGGGGACCGACAGTCTGTGGTCCGCCCCACCGGTGACACGCCGCGCGCGCGCCGCGTATTATCAGCGCCATGCACGCCGCTGCCCGCGCCGCCGCCGGCCTCCTTGCCCTCACGCTCTCCTGCCCGGCGCTCGCCCAGCGCGCGCCACGCGCCTCGAGGGCCGACACCGCGCCGCCCGCCGTCGATTCGCTGTACCGCGACGCGCACCGGCTCCTCGAGGCCGGTGACACCAGCGCCGCCATCGAACGGCTAAAGGAGGTGCAGCGCCGCGCGCCGCGCTTCGCGCCCGCCTACTTCGACCACGGCGTCATCCTGTCGCGTCGGTCCGACATGGGACTGGCCCCGGATGACGTCTTCCGCCGGCGCCTCGCCAGCCAGAAGCTCGACGAGGCGCTCAACCTCGACCGGAACAACCCGCTCTACCTCATGGAGCTGGGCCGCCTGCGCCTGAAGACGCCTTTTCTGCGCATCGAAGCGGAACGGCTCTTCGCACGCGCCGAACGCGCGGCGCGGGACCGCGGCGATCCGCAGGTCCTGTCGGACGTGGAGTTCGAGCTGGGACTCATTTCCGAACGGCGCTTCAATGCCATGCGCAACCGGCGGTTCCTCACCGGCAGCACGACGTCGTTCGACATCGACGCCGCCGCCAACGACTGGCACTACGTGCGTGACTTTCTCGAACAGCGCACCGCCGTGGTGGAGGACGCGGGCGAGATCGACCGGTTGAAGGCCGAGTCGCGCTTGCACGCCGCGCTCGAGGCGGACTCGTCGCACGCGCGTGCCGCCGCGGACCTGCTGGGCCTGCTCGTCGAGGCGGGCCGCGTCGAGGAGATGGCGCAGCTCGCGCGCACGCTCACCGGTCCGCAGGCCGGCGAGCCGCGCACCTGGATGGCGCTCGGCCTTGCCCTGGAACGCCTCGATCGGCTCGACGAGGCCGCCGGAGTTTTCGACACGGCGCTCGCCCTGTTTCCGGACTCGACCCGTCGCGCCCTGGTCGACGTCGCCCAATGGCTGCGGCCCGACGACGCCGCGCACCTCGCCACCATGGACACGGTCGTGCAGCGCGACGTGGAACTCGCGTGGTGGCGGTCGGCCGACCCGCTCGCCCTCACGCCGGTGAACGAGGCCCGTGTCGGGTTGCTGGCGCGCATCGCCTACGCCGACCTGCGCTTCACCGCCGACGAGGCCCACATCCCCGGTTGGCAGACCGACCGCGGCCAGGTCTGGATCCGCTACGGCGCCCCGGGGACCATCGCGTCGCTCGCCCCGGAGACGCAGGAGGTCGACGCGGCCGAGAGCACGGCGCGCGTGATCACCATCTGGTGGTATCCGCTCACCTCCATGCGGTTCGTCTTTCGCGGACCGCCGGCCATCAACGCCGCGGGCTTCGCGGGGAACTTCCGCGCCTACGCCGACAACGCGCGCCGGATCATCCCGATGCGCCTCGACGACATTCACGCGGCGCTGCGGCTCGACACCGTGGCGGTTCAGGTGGCGCGCTTTCGCGGCGACTCCGGCGTGCGCGTGGAACTCTTCGCGTCACTCCCCACCGACCGGATGCTCGCTGACGTGGACCTGTCGCCGGCGCTCATCGTGGCGGGATTCGCCTTCGACGGCGATGCCGGGCGCCGCGTGCAGCACATGACGCGCGACTCGACGCGCGTCGTCGCCGGTCCCTCCGCCGCGGCGCGACGGCGCCAGTGGGTGCGCACCGTGGCGCCGGACGGCGAGTACGCGTACCGGATTGAGGCGCGCCAGCCCGACACGGGGCGCGGCGCGCGCGCGCTGGGCACAATTGGCATCGTGCCGATCGGCTTCGGCAGCGTCTTCGACATCTCCGACCTCGTGCTCGCCGATGTCGTCACCGCCCCTGCCGGTGCGTCCTCGCGTGCCGAGTTCCGCATCGACGCAAACCCCGCGATGCTCTACGCGCGCCACGACACGCTGGCTCTCTACTGGGAGACGTACAACGGCACGCGGCGACCCGATGGCGCTGCGCGCCTGCGCGTGCAAGTTACAGTGAAGGTGCTTTCACTCGACCGCGGCCCGGCGATTACCGCGCGCATCCTCGGCGGCATCGCGGACGCGATCGGGTTGAGCGCGGTGGGCGATGAGCAGGTGTCCCTGACGTACGAACGTGCCGCGCCCCCTGGCGCGGCCATGGTCCCGCACCAACTGGCACTCTCCATGGGCGACGCTCCTGCCGGACGCTACTCCCTGGCCATCGACGTCACCGACCTGGCGTCGGGGCGCCGCGCCCGTACCGAGCGGACGTTCGTGATAGAGCGCGCGTCGCCATGATGCACGCGCTCCGCCGCGGGCTTCGCACCGCTGTTGCCGCCGCGGCATTCGCGAACGTCCTTGGCGTGCAGCAGCTGGGCGCGCAGCGCCCGGCCGACTCGACGTCGGCACACGGACCGGCGAACGCCTCGGCAAACGCGTCCGCGCAGCACCGCATTCCACGGCGCATTGTCATGTCGCTCGTGATGGCTGCGGCGGCAACTGCCGCCGCGGGGGTGTACCTCGTCCCCAGGGCCGACGAGGCCGTCGGATCGTGCTCCAGCCCCGGGTGCGTCCTGCCGTTCACCATCGCCGCGGGGCTGTTTGTCGGCTACCTGATGGGACGCGAGATGGACCAGGCCTACGCCATCCATTACCGGCAGGGCGCGCCCGTGTCGGCCGCCGCGGACCGCCTGTCGCTCGACGGCGAGCCGCAATGGCTCGCCATCGGAGCCGCGCGTGGCGCCGCCGGGGGCGTGGGCGGCGTGCAGTTGTTCAGCAGCGACGGGTTGCCACGGACGACCGGCCGACGCGCCGTGGGACTGCGCGGACTGCATGGCATCGACCTCGTCGCCGGCACGCTCGCCATCGCCACGGCCACGGGCCTGTACGAGTACGCGACCGACTCGGCCACGGGTGCGCGGCGGCGGGACGGCGACATCGCCGCGGTCGCGACCTGGCGCGGCCGGCGCGTGATCGCGACGGGCGAGCGCGTGGAGATCGAACGCGCCCCCGGCAGCCAGGACACCACGTGGCTCGCGCTGGCGCTTGGCGCGCCCGTGCGCGCACTCGGCGCCGACCCGGGCGGCGCCCTCATCTGGGCAGCCACCGACAGCGCGCTCGTCGCGCTCGCCGTGCGCGACGACACGCTCGTGCGGCGATCGTCGGTCCGCCTGCGGGGCGGCGCCCGCAGTGTCCGCAGCGACGGCACCCGCGTCGTGGTCGCCGCCGGCGACCGGGGCGTGTGGGTCTTCGATATTGATGGCGACGTCGCGCGACAACGGTTTGTCTGGACCGGCGCCCGCTTCGCCTATGATGCCATCATCGCCCGCGAGCGGCTCTACGTCGCCGCCGGGGGCGACGGCCTCTTCGTGCTCGACGCCAAGGCGCCGCGGAGCGTCGTGCTCGGGCTTGCCCGACAGGTCGGCTACGCCGTCGCGCTGGGCGTACGGGGCGACTACACTTATGTACTCGACCGCACGGCGCCCGCCGTGCATCGCCTTCGCTCCGACTTCCCCCTGCGCTGATGCCCCGCCTCGTTGCTGGATCGCTGCTGACCGCCTGCCTGCTCGCCTGTTCCGGCCGAGAGGGGGCGGGCGCCACGCGGGCCGCCGACGCGGCGTCGCTGCGGCCCGTCACCGCCGTCGGCGCGCCGCTCGCGGCTCCCCTGGGCGGCGCCGATTCACTACTGGCCAAGGCCGACGCCGGACGCATCATCGGCAGCGACAAGGCGACGGTCTGGATGATCATCATCAGCGACTTCCAGTGCCCGTATTGCAAGCACTGGCACGACGACTCGTGGGCCGGCATCAAGCAGGAGTACGTCGACACGGGCAAGCTGCGCGTGGCCTACATCAACCTGCCGCTCGAGATGCACCGCAACGCGTGGCCAGCAGCGCAGGCGGCGATGTGCGCCGCGGTGCAGGGCAAGTTCTGGCCCATGCAGGACGCGCTCTTCACCACGCAGAAAGAGTGGGAGAAGCTGGGCAACCCGACCGAGAAGTTCGAGGCGCTTGCCGTCACGGTGGGCGCCGACCTGCCGGCTTTGCGCGCCTGCGTGAAGGAGAGCGCCACGCGACCGCTCATCCAGGCCGACATCGACCGCGCGACCAACGCCGGTGCGAGCTCGACGCCGACCTTTTTCGTCGGCGGCCGCGCGCTGGTTGGGGCGCAGCCGCTGTCGGCGTTCCGCGAGGCCATCGACGCGGCGCTCGCGGCGGCCTCCGCGGCCAAGTCCGCGGCCAAGCCCGCGGGCAAGTAGCCAGCCCGGCAGTGCATCCCGCGCTGCGCGCCCCCTACGCGGCCTTCGGCGCTCTGGCCGAGTGGGCGACGGCGCTGGCGCCCGCCGGCCGGGGAAAGCGAACGGAATCGCTGGCCGGGCGGCGCGACGTACTCGCACGATTTGCGCGGTGGGGCGCCGAGCATCGCGACCGGTCGCGTCCCCTCATCTGGCTGCATGCCCCGTCGGTGGGCGAGGGCCTGCAGGCCCGCCCGGTCATCGAGCTGCTTCGGCAGCGGCATCCTGAGGCGCAGGTGGTCTACACGCACTACTCCCCGAGCGCGCACCGCTTCGCCATGGGCGTGGGCGCCGACTACGCCGACTTCCTGCCATTCGACACGCGTGGCGCCGCACGCGCGCTGCTCGACGCGGTGCGGCCCACGGCCATCGTCTTCAGCAAGCTCGACGTCTGGCCCGTGCTCGTCGACGAGGCCGTCGGCCGCGGTGTGCGCGTGGGGCTCATCGCCGCCACGCTCGCCGGCATGTCGGGGCGCAGCGGCGCGCTGGGCCGAGCGCTCCTGGGCGATGCCTACGCCGCGCTGCACCGCGTGGGTGCCATCGATGCCGACAACGCACGGCGGCTCGTCGCGCTCGGCGTGCAGGCCGATCGGATCGAGGTCACGGGCGACACGCGGTACGACCAGGTCTGGGCGCGCGCGTCGGCGGCGGACCGGCAGTCGCCGCTGCTGGCACCGTTCGCAAACGGGCGCCCCACCGTGGTGGCGGGCTCCACGTGGCCTTCCGACGAGCGGCTCCTCGAGCTGGCCTGGGGTGCGGTGCGGCAGGCGCGCCCCGGCGCGCGGCTGATCATCGCGCCGCACGAGCCCACGCCCGAGCACCTCACGTCGATCGAGGAGTGGATCCGCCGCGCCGGATGGAGCGGGGCACGTCTCGGCAGCGCAGCGGCCGCCACGGCGGACGTGGTGGTGGTGGATCGCGTCGGCGTGCTGGGCGATCTCTACGCTGTGGCGGACATCGCGTACGTCGGCGGTGGCTTTCACGCCGCGGGATTGCACTCCGTGCTCGAGCCAGCGGCCTTCGGCGCGCCTGTGATCTTCGGTTCGCGCTTCGCGGGCAGTCGCGACGCCGAGAAGCTCATCGAGGCACGCGGAGGGCGCGCCGTGGAGAATGCGCGCACGCTCGAAGTCGCGCTGCGCGGATGGCTGGACGACGACGGTGCGCGCACCGAGGCCGGCGCGAACGCGCGGGCGATGGTGCAGGCGGGACTTGGCGCGGCGGAACGCTCGTCGGCGCTCGTCGCCTCGCTGCTCAGCTAGGGCCGGTCGGCTTCACCTCGACGACGGCCCGCGGCGCTGATGCGGGACTTGGTGCGGGCGAGGGCGAGGGCGACGCCCTACTTGCGCAGCCCCTTGGGCGTCCACGCCACGCTGAGTCCAATGCCGTTACCGGAGCCGAGGTAGTCACTGCCACCGGCTATGGCCGCGATGCGCAGGGCCACCTGTTCGGTGAGCTGGAGGCCGGCGCCAATGTCGACGTCGACGTTCAGCTTGGAGTCTGCGCCACCCAGCCGGCAGTTGCTGCAGCGGTCCACCGAGAGCCGCGGGTGCACGTACGGCGTAATCTGCATGCCGCCGTCGAGCGCAAAGCTGTGCCCCACCGACGCGCCCACCGGCATGCGCATGACGCTGTGGCCGTCGGCGCTCGAGAATCCGAGGCCCGCCGTCAGCACGACGTCGAACGGGAAGTCGGCCGAGGCCCGCGTCAGTTCGCGCGCCACGTGCCCGCCGAGGACGAGCCGCGTCGACGCGTTGCCATCGGGGTCGGCCAGACCCGCGTCAACGCCCACCTGCCAGCGCGGCGCAACGCCCTCGCGCCACTGGAACATCAGCGAGGTGCCCGCCCGTCCCGCGTCGGCGGCGGCGAAATTGTACTCGCGTTCCACGAGCGTCGGCTGCTGGAACGCGGGATACGTGTACGCTTGCGCCAGCGCCATAGACGGCGCGACGGCGACAGCGACAGCGACGGCGAGGAGAAGTCGATTCATGGAAGTTCCCAGTGACGAAGACACGATGGTTTCACCCTTGACGACACCCCCCGGTTCCACGTCACGCCCTCTGCCGTCTACCGTCTACCGTCTACCGTCTACCGTCTACCGTCTACCGTCTAAACTGATACGCCAGCTTCACGAAGAACGCGTCGTCGTGCCGACGCAGCGCCGAGAACTCGTCGGCGCGCGGCGCGTCAAGGCCGGAGCCGTAGCCCAGAAACGCCACGGTGCCCGGCGTCGGCTGGTACGAGCCGAGCCAGTCGACACGCAGGCGGCTCGCGGCGCTGGAGGTCGAGCGGAGGCCGCCAACGTACAGGGGGGCGCCCTCGGTGGTTCGCAGCACGTCGCGCTGCTCCGACCGGTACTCGCTGACCACGCGCACGAAGGTGGCACGATTCAGCTGGTACTCCAGCTTCACGCGCGGGATGATCGTCCGCGCGTACAGCGAGCCGTCGCGCGCGCGGGTGATGCGCGACGAGGCCAGCGTCCCCTCGACGCGCGCCGCCGCCGTCGGCCGCAACGTCAGCGTCCCCGTGAAGCGGAGGTCGTTGCCGCGGGATCCCTCGGCGAAGATCGGCGCCGTCGTGCGCTGCACCTGCACGGTGGCATTCAGTCGCTGCAGTACGGGCGTCGCCACCTGCAGTCGCACGTCGGCCAGGCCCGTCTGCCGCGCGGCGGGATAGTAGTTCACCAGCGCCGTCGAGCCGACCAGCAGTGCGTAGTCGGCGTAGGCCGCCGGATCCACGTCGAAGAACTGCTGCGCGCCCTCGGCCGTGATGTTCCAGCCGCCCCGCAGCCGGCTCATGAGCGTCACGCCGTCCTTGCCCTCGAGGGCGGCCGAGGTGGCGGCACCCGCCGAGCGCCAGATCCGCGTGGGACCGAAGAACGTCGTGACGCTCTCGACAAACTGGCCGGGGGCACCGTACCACGAGAAGCGGTTGTACCAGTGCATGCTCGTGATGCCCGTGCGCGGCACGAAGCCCGCCTGGCTCTCGAAGTCACGGCCGATGTCGGTCCACAAAAAGTTGTATCCCCAGCGCCGTCCCGTGCGGTCGGCCTCGACCTTCCAGAGCGCGCCGTCGCGCGGCCCCCCCGGCGCCGCAACCGGAGCCGCACCCGGGGCCCCCCCCGGGGGCGCCCGCCGGGAGGGCCAGCCCCCCAGCCCATCCACAGACAATAT
>JBBQZD010000135.1:0-7528 GCA_038208045.1 Gemmatimonadales bacterium
CGCTGCTGGCGGTCGAGCCGCACTTCCGGCGCGTGAAGGGCTTCGCGCATCTGCCCTTGCTGGAACGCGCCCTGGCTCCGAAGATTCTGTCGTCGACGCGCGCAGCCGCGTGAGTCGATTCCCCGAGGTCATCACCTGAATGTCAACTGACTTCGGGACACACCCTGGGGTCCAGATCGCCGCCGCTCAGGCCACCGGCAAGCATTGCGGTGGCCGATCGCCGTGACCGTTGCGGACGATCGCGACAGGACGTCTTTGGTGATCCGTGAGGAGCTTGCGTGGTTTTCCGGTGAAATGACGGTGCCACATCTTGCCCACATTTTGGCGCGATGGCGTCAGTGCGGCCCGTAAACGCTGGGTCCGACATTTCGCGAATGTCGCGCAACCGCTGTCATTGCCGCTGGTTAACGTTCTGCTGCCTGCTTCGGGAGCAAGAGGTCGGAGGTTCAAATCCTCTCGCCCCGACTGTTTACGACAGAAACGCAACCTCTTGCATGGCAAGGGGTTGCGTTTCTCTTTTGTGGCCTACTTCTCGCGCCCAGCTCGGGCCGCACGCTTGCCCACCAGTGAGCCGCATTGTCGCAATGACGCCGTCAGCGAGCCCTGCGAGGGTCTGCGAGCCCTGAGCAACAAGAGCAGCAACGCTGGCAACAACAGCTAGAACTTCCACTGCCGAATCAGAAAGAGACCAAAGGCGTTGGCCTTCCTCAGTTCCTGTGGCTCCAGACTTGGCTCAGGCAGGAAGAAACGCGGCTGCAGCGTCGACTCGAGACTCAAGCCACCTCGCCCAAAGCGATGCTCAACGCGGAAGCCGGGGGAAGTCGTTGCCTGCAGTTGCAAACCGACAAACGTTTGTGTCGTGAAATATTTGCCGAACTCGAATTGCGTGCCCTTCAGGAACGTCGTGAAGCCACCGAAGTTTCCGCTCGCCAGCTCAGGCGGAATGTTGGAGGGGGTGATGTTGAAGACATCAGCGCCAAGCGAACGCGCCGCGCGCCCCTCCAACTCATTCACAAGCACGCCAAGCGCAACCGCTGTCAGCTGCTTGGTGGCCAGCGCTGCACTCGTACCCACCAATCCGCCACCCGCCGTACCACCCGACACGCTCGATCCACCAAACTGCAGCAACGAGCCGCTCTCGCTGCCGAACGCGAGGTAGCTCAGTAGATCGCTCTGTGACATTGGGGGCTGCGCGTCGCTTTCCAGCGTCAGCTTTGGCGAACGCAGCGTGCCGCCGATCAGCACACGAATGCGCAACGCCTGCTGCGCGGACTGCTTCACGTCGTATTCGCCCATGAGCTGCAGAATCGGGTCGATCTGCTGCGTGCCCACAAACGTTGCCGAACCACGCTTGATATGGAATCGCTTGCTCAGGAATTCGTACTCGCCGCGATCACTGTTCACGACGCCATCAAGCGTCAGCGCGCCACGCGTTCGGTCAATCTCGATGCGCAGGTCGCCGTCGCTGAAGATCTCGACGTTCGCTTCGGTGTTGCGCACCCAGGTATCCCGATCGACCGCGAGCGTCAGGTTCATCCGGAGGTTGTTGATGAGCGGCGACTGCCTGGGCAACACGGCGGCAATCGCGGCCTCGCTCGTGTCGGCCACTGCCAACACCGCGCCGTCATTCGTGTTGATCAGTTCCCGCGTGTCCGGCCTGGGGATGTACAGCACGCCCTCTCGCACGCGCGCCTGCCCGCTCACCTCGACCGCGTCATACGGCCCCTTCACCGCAATCTGCGCATCTGCGCGAATCCTTCCCCGCTCGTTGTCGAGAACACGCGCGCCGTCAGCCAGCAGCTTGAGGTCAAAGCTCGGCGCCGCGGGATTCGCAATGCCAATGCCGCCGGACATGCTGATCCGTCCACCACTGGTCGCGCTCATGGAGTCGACCACGACGCTGTCATTGTGCACGTGCACCGCACCATTGAGCGCGAGCAGCTTGACGCCAAGCGCCGTGATGCGCATGGCGCCATCACCCACGACAAGATCGCCCGCAATCTCCGGCTTGCGCATCGTCCCACGCAGTGAGCCCGTACCGGTCGCGAAGCCGCGCACCTCGCTCACCGCGTCCGTGAACGTCGAGGCCAGATCGAGCGGCAGACTGTCGGTCTGCACATCAATCGCCGATGTCCCATCCAGCAGACGAGCGCCCGTCACGCCCGACGTCGCAAGATTGACCGGCACCATTCCCGTCGCGGTGGCAACACGCCGTCCGAGAAACGTTGCCTCAGCCGTTGCCGTCAGACGTTCATTCGCGTAGTGGAACGTCGTCGCAACCTCCGGGACATCAGTGCCGCCATACGACGCGTTTGCCACGCGTGCGCTGCCTGCAATGAGCGGCGACACGCTCGAACCGGTCACGCGCATCTTCGTGGAGAACAGGCCGCGAATTGCGAGATCACTCTGCAACACGCCCATGAGGTCGCCGACTTCGAAATCCTTCACCTCAACGGCAAGGTTCGCCACGCCCTCACTCGGCACCTTACCATCGGCCACAATGCGTCCGCCCGCCCCGTTCTGCAGGTCGATGTTCGCAATCTCGATGCCCGGCTGCCCCCAGAGCACCGACCCGGGAGTCACACTGGCCCATTGGGTGCTGTCAAAACGCAAGCGCAGCGTTTCGAAGCGCAGCTCCTTGCGATCGGGATACACGGCGTACGCCGCGTCCATCGCGTAATCGCGCCGGCTGCTCTGGAAGATCCGCAGGCGCGCATCTCCGCCCGGGTTGAGGTAGGTCCCGCGCAACGCGACACTGTCCAGCGCGAAGCCCACCGCGCTCACGGACTCGGCGTTCGCCGTCACCTCGACATGTGCCCCGGGCGTCAGCGCACCAGTCCACAGGTAGTGCGCCCGCGCGCGCTTGACGGTGTTGCCACGGGCGACGATGCCGGACGCGATGAGTGTACCCTGCAGATCGAAGCCGCCAAGTCCGCCGTGCAGCGTGCCTTCGAGCAGCGCAGCGCCGGCCAGCGAATCGCGCCGGAACGTCGGTGACGTGTCAATGGCAATCGGCACTGCGAGCGGGGCGACGCCCGCGGCACGCGCCACGGCGAGGCGCTGGGCGGCGCGCACCGAATCCGCACGCATGGCCGCCAACCGTTCGGCCACGGGGCCTGGACGCGGCACGACACTCGACGTGTCAGACGGCAGGTACCGCGCGAGCTTCCCGATCGAGTCAACCTGCACACGATAGGTGAGCGTCGCGCTCGCCGTCTTCGCCATGCCAAACGCGCCCGCTACATGGGCCGACGCTCCCGGCACATGTACCACGAAGGTGTCCACGATCGCCACGCCGGAAGCCATTCGGATATGCGCGCGCGACGAATCAACCGCCAGGGTGTCAATGGTCGACGTGCTGAGCGACGCATCGAAGTCGCCTTGCATCGTCTCCGGGTCGAATCCTCGGCCGCGCGCCGCAAGCGACGCACTCAATGCGGTGCGTGGCGCCTTCTCGGCCAGCAGGTTGGCATTGAACAGCCGTGTCGCAACGTCCAGGTCATAGCCGATGTCCTTGCTCGCCACGTCCAGCCGTCCCGTCGCAGCAATGGTGCCGCCATCCGAGCTGCGCAGCGTGGCGTTGACCGCAAGATCGCGCGTGGTGCCGTCAATCCGGATTGGGCCCGCCACACTTCCGCGCAATCCCGCCGCGGGCATGAATCGGCCAACGGTCACCAGAGACAGCGGGTCGGCCACGGCATCGAGAAAGAGATACGGTTTATCACCGCCCAGACGCACAGCACCAGTACCGGTGATGCGCGACCGCTCTCCGCGATCGACATGCGTGAGGCTCATGTTGCTCGCCACGAGCCGCGTGTCGCTTGCACCATTCAGCACGGCGCTGCCGGTCACGGTGCCGCGCAACGGAAACTCCTTCAGCGCCATCTCGGCGAGTCGCACCTGCACTGGCGACAGCGTCACGCGCAGGTTGCGTGCGCGGACCACGCCCTTGGCGGCTCCAATCTCGCCTACCGCGAGCATTCGGCTCGTGCCGGTCCGGCTGTCGGTGAAGGTCACATCGCCGTCGACCTGCATGGCAGTGAGTGCACCATCGACTTTCGCGCGCCCGCTCAACACACCCTGCCGGGGGATGTCCAGCGCCGGCACCAGCTGTTCGATGAGATGCGTGCTGACGCCCGCAAACCGCACGTCGGTCTGGTGCAGCGTGAGCGTGTCACCAAGCGAAATGCCAACTTCGCCAGTCGCTGTCGCCGTGCCGATTGTCAGGTCGAGATTGTGCACCACATATTCCTGCCGCTTCCCGACCCAGTTGAGCGAGAGTTCCAGCGAACCGTGTCCATCACCCGGAAGCGCCGGATACAGGAACCGCACATCGGCCAACGCGACGGGGTTCGCGCGCGTGGCGAGCGCGAGATCGCCGGTCTTCAGGTTGTACCGGCCCGTCACGGTTGCGCGCGACGACGGCAGCGTCAGTTCGGGAACGTTGAACCACACCGAGTCGGCGTTCAGCTCAAACGTGCCCGCCAGTTGCCGCACATCGGCGGCCGGTGGCGCGAACGCACGCGCGATCAGGCGCGCGCGGTCGACCGTGAACAGGCGCGTCCTGACATCGGGGTGTGCAATGCGCGCCAGTGGCAGCCTTGCGTACATCGAACGGAACTCCTGTACTTGCTGGACACCGCCGGGGGCTCGAACGACCACCAGTCGGCCGCCGGTGCCCAGTGCTGCCTTGACCGCGCTGTCGCGCGCCGCTCCCGACAGCGAGTCGGCCGCATGCCACGGCCTGCGCACCGTGAGGTGTCCGTCGACGAGCTCCACGTCGTGAAACACCACCCACTCGCCGAACTGGATGCCTGCGGTGTCCGACGCGGTCGCTGTGCGGTCGACCGGGAAGATGCGCTCGTAGTTCCACACGCCGCCCGGCGCCTGGTCGATGACCACCTCAGGACGAACCAATCGCACGTGCGACAGGTCGATCTTGCGCGACAGGAACGGAAGCATGCTGTACTCCGTGTGTACCTCCTCGACCTTCACGAAGGGCGCCCCCGCGCTGTCGGTGATGGACACGCCGCGCAACGTCACGCCGTGCAACAGGTTTCCCTCAATCGCCTCAACGCGGACGACCCCGTGCGCCGACCCGTTCAGCATGCGCACCACCCGCGTTCGCAGCCGTTCATGGCCCCAGTGCGTGTTCGTGACAACGAAGGCGGCCGCCATTGCGAGCACCACCAGCGACGCCACGAGCCCGCCAGCAACCCGGAGCGCGCGTCGCATCAGTACGCCTCACCAATGGAGAGGTGGAGCGTCAGGCGACTCGTCAGCCGATTGATGACACTCTGTTTCTCCAGCGGACTCGGGTAGACGCGGCACCCAACGGAGGTGGCCGAGCGGCAGCCTGCGCCTCCGGTGAGATCAACGAGCCTGAAGCGCCCTGTGGTCGAGTCGCGCACTTCGGTGATGACCGGCAGCGCCCGCTGCAACGTGGGACGAATGCCCAGGTCGACGCGAATGGGACCAACGGGTGACTGATAGCGTATCCCGAATCCTGGCGTGACTGCACCCGTGCTCTTCGTAATTGCCGTCGCCGTGCCGTTGCCGAGAATTGCGCCATCGACGAACACCGCCGCCACCAGTGTGCGCATCACCGGAATGCGCAGCTCGACCCCTCCCTCCAGCAAGGTCGTGCCCCCGAGTGGGCGTGCCTGAAAACTCTCGTTCTTGAGTCCCGCGAGGCACGCCGCCGATGGCGCCGTCAGCGAGCAGGGAGTGGCCACCGTGTCCGTACCGAGCATGGCGCCCCGTGCCAGTGCCGCCGACGAGACGGTGAGGACGCGTGGCCCCAGCTGGTTTTCGCCGAATCCGCGCACGCTCTGGGATCCGCCGGCGTAGAACCGCTTGCGCGGATGCAGGATCTGCTGGTTGGCGTTCAACACGCCGTCGCCAACGGCGTTCGCGGTACTCGAGAGCGGGTCAACCCAGCCAGCGCGCAGGTGTGCTGCGACAATCGTATTGCCGAGCACGTTGTCTCCGACGCCGACCTTCCGGTACGCCGCTACGTCAATGTACGCCCGGTTGTAGTGAAAATCCGAGCCCGTGTACGCGCTGGCGTGTTCAATCTCCGCGCGCGCGAGTACGCCGCGTGTGGGCGAGAACGGAATGTCCGTGTGGTCGAGCGAGATCGTGAACGACAGCGGTGAGAGCCGCTGCTGGCCGCGCAATGCACCAATGGTCGCGTTGTCGCACACCCCGTAGTTGACACAGAAGTACACGTCGCCCGCATCGACGCGCGCCACTTCGAACTGGTAGCGCACACTGAGCGGCACGCGCGTCGCCAGTTCGCGTGTGAAGGTGCCGCTGGCGCCATATCCCCGGTCCACGAGCACACCGGGCGAGCTTCGCCGGTGCAGAAACAGCCCGGCGCCAATCGTGTTGCGCGGCGACCCGAACCAGCGCTGCTGCAAGTCGAGATTCGCCTGGTACGTTGGGGCGTAATAGCGACCCCGGTCATCGTCGCGCACCATGTCGGCAATGTCTGCAAACAGCTTGTTCTTGGTGAGCTGTTGCGCCAAGAGGTTCCCGACGGTGATGCCGGTCCGCAGTTGCAGTGGCCGCCCCATGAGGTAGGCGTGCGAAAAGGTTGCCTCGGCCTGCACAAAGTCGGCGGTGGTGAAGCCAATGCTGGTGCGGGCCTCGCGCGGCGGGCCTTCCTTCACGCGCACGACGAGGGACTTCACGCTGTCAGGGCCCGTGCCCGCCTCACGCCGCGCCGTATCAATCACCGCACGGCGAAACAGCGCGGATTCGTACAGGTGACGCTGGCTTGTGGCGAGATCCGACAGCCGGAACAGCTTGCCCTTCTCGAGCGTCAACGAGTTCCGGATCGTTGCTTCGCTGATGCGTTCGTTGCCCGTGACCGTGAGGTCGCCAATGGTGACAGGCTTCCTGCGATCAACGCGTACTTCAATGGTCGCCTTCCGGGTGCTGTCGTCGACAATACTGGTGGCGGTGAGCGTTGCGTCGGCGTAGCCACGCTCCCACAGGCGTGCGCGCACACGTGCGACGCTCGAATCGAGCGCGAGGAGGCTGAATGGCTGCCCAACACGCGGACGCACGGCGCGGGCGGTGTCACCACGCGCAATGGCGCGGCCCACTGCACGAATGGTGAGCCGTTCGACCAGCGTTGGCGGTCCCTCGGTGATGGCGAGTGTGATGTGCACACCGTTGTTGCGGTCGCGCACGAGTGTCGTGTCCAGGCGCGCCTCGCGGTAGCCGCGACGGAAGTAGAACACCAGCACGCGCACGACATCGCGCTTGAACTCATCTTCGTCGAGAAAGCGATGCTCGTAAATTGCCGCCGGTTTTGCGACGAGGCAGAATGGCTTGAGGAGGATGCTCACGCACGACGACGGTTGCGTGGTGAGGGCGGAGCGCAGCTCCGACACGCTGAGTTTCTTCATGCCCCTGATCTTCAGCTCGCGCACTTCTGGCGGGCGTGGACGACCCGTTCCGCCATCACGCGCCTGCGCGCGCAACAACATAGGCACGAGGGCCTGCAACGAAGCCATCG
>JBBQZD010000136.1:0-7459 GCA_038208045.1 Gemmatimonadales bacterium
TCGGTTTGGTGCCGATCGAGCCCTGGTCGTTGGTCATCTCCGGCGCGTCGTTGAAGTCGCCCATCTCGTTGTTGAGCAGGAAGCCGGCGCCCGGCACCACCGCACCCAACCCGTAGCCGTTCTCGAGCGTGAACGTCACGCTCACCGCCATGCCCGACGCGTCGACCACCGAGTAATGCGTGGTTTGGTCGCTCTCGTGCGCCTGCGTCACCTGCGACGGCGCTGACGGCGACGCGCGGTCCGCCAGAATTGTCTTGCGGAGCTCGGCGGCGTACGCCTTGCTCGTCAGGCGCGCGACCGGCGGCTTCACGTAATCGGGATCGCCGAGGAACCGCGCGCGGTCCAGGAAGGCGCGGCGCATCGCCTCGGCCACGAGGTGCACGTACTGCGGCGTGTTGTGCCCCGCCGCCCTGAGGTCGTAGCCCTCGAGAATGTTCAGCATCTCGGTGAGCGCCACTCCCCCGGAACTCGGCGGCGGCATCGCGATGATGTCGTAACCGCGGTACGTGCCGCGCACCGGCTTGCGTTCCGCGGCCTGGTAGCGGGCCAGGTCGCGCTCCGTGATCAGGCCGCCGCCGCGCTTCATCTCGGCGGCAATCAGGCGCGCCGTCTCGCCGGTGTAGAAGCCGTTGCGGCCTTCGTCGCGAATGCGCGTGAGCGTGCGGGCCAGGTCGGGCTGCCGGATGAGTTCGCCCGCCGCGTAGGGCGTGCCGTGCTTGCTGTAGGCGGCGATGCTCGCGGGATATGCCTTGAGTTCGTTGCCGAGCGCCGAGGAAAGCGACGTCGCGAGACCCGTGGGCACGGCGAACCCGTCGCCCGCCAGGTGCACGGCCGGGTTGACGAGGGCCGCCCACTTGAGCGTGCCGTACTTGCGGTGGGCCAGCGCGAAGCCGGCCACCGTGCCCGGCACGCCGACGGAGACGTGGCTGTCGTGATGCATGGTGGACGAGTACGCGCCCGTGGAGTCGGTGAACATCCCGGGGCGCGCCGCCTTCGGCGCCATTTCGCGAAAATCGATCGTCGTTGCGCGCCCGTCGGCCATGCGAATCACCATGAAGCCGCCGCCGCCGATGTTGCCCGCCACCGGGTACGTCACCGCGAGCGCGAGTCCCGTGGCGATGGCCGCGTCCACCGCGTTGCCGCCGGCGGCCAGCACGTCGGCGCCGACCGTGCTGGCGATGGCGCTCGCCGAGACGACCATGGCGCTCGGCGCGGCGCCGACTGGCGACGGATGTCGCGCCGGTGAGGACCAGGCAGCGAGGAGCAGCGGAGCGCCCAGCAGGGCGCCAAGGGCAATCGCCCGGGGGCGGAAGAACGGCAGAATTGTCATTCGGAAAAGTTACTGCCTGCCGGGTGATCGCGCGCGGGGCACGCGCGCGGCCCGACTGTCGCGTCAGCTACTTCGTCGCGGCGGTTCCACTTGTGCCGATCTTCGCCTCAAGTCGCGCGGCCTCGCCCGGTCGCCGCAGCTGACGCAGCAGTCGGGCATACTCGCGACGGACTTCGTCCGCCCCCGCCGACGTGCCGCCCAGCGCGGTCTCGCGAATGGACAGCGCGCGTGCATAGTGCGGCTCGGCCGCGGCGGGCCGCCCCGCGTCGCGGAGCACGTTGGCCAGGTCGAATTCCGCCGTCGCGATGCTCGGGTGACCGGGCACCACGCCCTTGTGCAGGATCTCCAGCGCGCGCTCAAGCCGCTGTTGCGCCTCCGGATACCGCTCGCGCCGCCAGGCAATCTCGCCGAGGTTGATGTTGATCGAGGCGAGATTCGGATGATCGGGTCCGAGCGACCGGCTGAGACTCTCCTCGGCGCGCCGGTAATACCGCTCGGCGTCGTCGTAGTGCTTGAGCCCGTAGTGCACGACGCCCAGGTTGCTGAGCGTGCGTCCGACGTCCGGCGAGTCCTCGCCGACCACGCGCACGTACATGTCGAGCGCACGCTCGAAGAGCGGCGCCGCCTCGGCAAAGCGGCCCTGCGCGAGGTAGGCCGACCCCAGGTTGCGGAGCAGGCGGGCGTAGTCGGCGTCGTCCGGCGCACGGCTCGTCACGCGCAGCTGCACCGCCCGCTTGAGCAGCGACTCCGCCTCGGCGAAGCGGCCCCGCGTCACGTACATCCCGCCCAGTCCGTTCAGGCTGACCGCCTGTCGCAGCGCATTGTGCGCCGGCGTGCGTTCGGTGGCGGCGAGCGACGACCGATACAGCGACTCCGCCACGGCAAAGCGCCCCTGCTGCTGCGCCAGCCGTCCCAGTGCGAGTTCTCCGTCCAGCAGTTCCGGGTCGTCGGCACCCAGCAGGCGGCGGCGATTGGCCACTGCCTCTTCGAGCAGCGGCTGCGCCTGCGCGAACAGTCCGAGTTCCCGGTACACGTTGCCCATCGTCTGCATGAGCTGCGCCTGCACGGCCGGTTGGTCGGCCAGCTCCACGTGGATACGCTGCGCGCCGCGGTCGAGGATCTCCCGCGCCGTCACCGTGTTGCCGCGCGCCTCGCTCGGGTCGGAGACGCGAAAGAGCCGCGTCAGGAAGCCGGCGACCTGGCGCGCCGTCTCGGCCTCCTGCCGCGCCACCGCCTCGGCGCGCCGCGCGCGCACGAGTTGCACGCCCGCGACGGCGAGGCCCGTCACGAGCGACGCCAGCACCAGGACGCTCGCGGCCGCGGCGGTGCGATGGCGCCTCGCAAATCGCGACATCCGGTACGTCGCCGACGGCGGCCGCGCGACGATCGGCTCGTTGCTCAGGAACCGTTGGATGTCCATCGCCAGGCCGTTGGCCGTCTCGTAGCGCCGCGACCGGTCGGCGTCGAGCGCCTTCATCACGATCCAGTCCACGTCGCCCTTCAACTCGCGCCGCAGGCCGCCCGCATCGGTGCCGCGATGCGCCGCCACGACGCTGGCCGTGTTCCCCAGGCTGACGAGCTTCGCGCTCGGCGTCGTCGTCAACGATTCCCGCTGCGACATGCGCAGCATGAAGATCGAGAGGCCCATTTCGGCCGGATCGAGCGGCAGGCGCCCCACGAGCAGCTCGTACAGCATTACACCCAGCGAGTAGATGTCGGTGCGCGTGTCCACGTCGAGGCCGGTCGGCGCCGCCTGCTCGGGACTCATGTACGCGGCCGTGCCGATGGCCTGCCCCACCTGCGTCACCAGCGTCTGCTCCGTGAGCGGCTGCGCCAGCGCCTTCGCGATGCCGAAGTCGATGACCTTCGGCACGGGCAGGCCGTCCTGCTGCATCACCAGCACGTTCGACGGTTTGAGGTCGCGATGGATGACGCCCTTGTGGTGCGCGTGCTGCACCGCGTGGCAGACGTGCAGGAAGAGCTCCAGTCGCTGGCGCGTGCCGAGCGTGTGGGTGTCGCAGTACTCCGTAATCGGCAGCCCCTTCACCAGCTCCATCACGAAGTACGGGCGCCCGTCGTCGGTGGCGCCCGCGTCGAGCACCTTCGCGATGTTCGGATGCTCCATGACGGCAAGCGCCTGGCGCTCCGCGGCAAAGCGGGCCACCACTTCGCGCGTGTCCATCCCGACCTTGATGATCTTGAGCGCGACGCGGCGCCGGACGGGCTCGGTCTGTTCCGCGATGTAGACGAGACCCATGCCACCCTGCCCGAGCACCTGCAGGATGCGATACGGGCCGATGCGGGCCGAACGCTCGTCCGCGCCGAACCCTGACGGGTCCGACGCGGCCGGTGTGCCGGAAAGCTCCGGCGAGGACACGCGCCGCCTCCGTCAGGCCGGCTAGTCGATGATGATGTCCGGGTCGATCAGCTCGTGCTGGGTGCCGCCGCCGGCCTTGCGGCAGACCACGGTCACGTTGTACTGGACCGAGTCCTTCTGCGTCGCCGGGCCTGTGCGCACCACGGTGCCGCCGACGGGCGGCGGGCCCTCGAAGGGCCAGGTCTGCTGCTCCGGATGCTTCAGCGAGATCATGAGCGAGTCGGCGACGACGTTGCCGGCCGTGCGCCACACGACGGTGTCACCCACCGAGATCCTGATCTTCTTCGGTGTAACGAACGCGTCCGTGCCTCCGGTCCTGCAGTGCACCATCACCTGCCCCTGGTCCAGGCGGGGCAAGGACGAGGCGCTGAGGCCGAGGGAACCCAGGCCAATGAGCATGGTGCCGCCGAGCAGGGCGACGTAACGGGTCATGAGCACTCCCGAAGCGTGAGGGGCCGCCAGCACGCGGAGGTCCGGATCGGACCCTCCGCATTGTAGACGGCGAGCTTACGCTTCTTTGGACCACAAGGCAAGGAGGGCGGGCGTCACTCGGGGCGGACGCCACCCGGTGCGGAGCGACACGAGGCGAACGCCACCAGATGCAACGCGGCACGGCGCGGCGTCGCGCCGTCAACGACCTACGGGTTGCCGGGCCGGTCTCGCGAGCGCGTACGCGACACGCCGGTCAAGATCCCGATGCCGAACAGGATGACCGACACGATGAGGACCCATGTCGTGGGTGCTCCCGCCACGACGAGGCCCCACGCGACGCCGCCGATGACGACCAGGAACCCGAGGATGAAGAGGGCAAACGACATGGAGCAGCCTCCTGCTGTGCAAGGAACTGTGAGGACGACGCGTCACGCCCCTCCCGGCGTCGAGCCTGGAGGGGCGTGCGTCAGGGCACCGTTACGGCTTCTTCGCCGCGGCGTACGCGGCAGCCATCGCCGAATCGGCGGCAATCTCGTACATCGCCTTCTCGAAACTGTAGCGCGTATAGCCGTTCGCCGTGAGCAACGAATCCGCGGCCGCCGGCTGCTCAGCCATCAGGTTCGCGACCCGTGCCGCATCACGCGCGTGGTCGAGGTTTGACGCGGCCTTCGCCTCGGCGGTCTGCTCCGGCGTCGCCTTGTCCACGTTTGCGTCGGTCCGCCCGCATGCGGTCAGGGCAAGCACGAGCGCTGCACCAACTGTCAGGATCTTCATGGTCGTCCCCGATTAGCCGTTGAAGGACGAGGAAGCGCTGCGTCCCTGCCCGTGATCGTCCCGCTTCCCGGGCTTCTCGTTCTTGTCCTTCTTGTCCTTCTTGTCCTTCTTGCCATTCTCGTCGGCATCGTCGTTGTCGCGGTCGATCTTCTTGCCGCCGCGCGCCGCGTTCCCCTTGCCCTGCCGGGCATGCTCCGCCCGGATGGCCGCCGCCAGCTCCGGCCCGCGCTTGCCCGCCTCCAACTGCGACTGCACAAACGCGCCAAAGTTGTCCACCGGGCCATGATCGCGCCGAGCCGCCCGCTCATCGTCGAAGAACGCGCGCGCCTCGCCCGCCGGTACACCGGCGCGGTTCATCGCGTCGATCGCGGTCCGGATGTCGTTGTTGTTCACGCCGTCCAGTCGCGCCTGGGTCGTCGCCACCGGCAGCAGCGCCGCCGACAGGATCTGGTTCACCCAGTCGGGGAGCTGAGCGCGCGCGGGAGCGCTGACGCCGAGCGACAGGGCAATGAGCAGTGCGGGAATCTTGTGACGCATTGGTGGTGCCTCCAAAAGAAGTCGACCCGTCTGACGTCGATATGTACGGTCCGGACTCCCGCCCGACCATCGCCCAGAAGACGTACTCCCTCGAGGCCAGACGCGCCGCACATGCGGCAGGCGACCGGGACGCCGGTCTTGGTTACGGCTCCGGCGTGCCCGTGTCGTCGCTCCCCTTGCTCAGGTCGGCGCGTGCCGCCGCGGCGAGGGCCTGGTACTTCCCTTTGAAGCCGTCGAGGCTCTCCTCCTCGAGCTCCTCGAGGTCCAGCAGCGCATTGTGCGCGCCCTTCGTCGCGCGGATGAGCTCGTCCAGCTTCACCTGGATGGCCTCGGTGTCCCGGTTCTGCGTGTTCTGGATCAGGAAGACCATCAGGAAGGTGACGATCGTGGTGCCGGTGTTGATGACCAACTGCCAGGTGTCGCTGAACGCGAACATCGGCCCCGTGATGATCCAGACCACGATGACGGCGACGGCCATCGTGAAGACGCGCGGCCGGCCGCTGAAGTGTGCGGTGGCCTTGGCGAACCGCGAGTACCAGGAGGTGTTGCTCATGCCGTGTCTCTCGGTGAGGGCCGGCAAGGGCGCCGGCTGGTGATGGACGACCGATCGCGTCGGAGAACCCGCCGGTCGGGACCGCGCGCGGCCGTACCCGCGCTCAGGCGCGATGATGCGTGGTGCGGACGTGGCGGAGCAGCAGCGGACGGCCGAACAGCGCGACAATCACCAGCACTCCGAGGAAGACGAGCGCCCGCGGGTCGGTCTGGAACAGGCGAACAACGAGAGCGATGCATGCCGCGGTCGCGGCCAGCGCGCCGCCGCCCGTCAGGACCCGCACGCCGGCGTTCTTGTGAAACGCCAGCCCGCACACCACGGCGAAGGTGAACAGGAACGCGAGACTGGCGGCCTCCACGAGCGTGGTGAGTGTGCCCACCGCCGCGAGCACCGCAGCCGTCCCGCCGAGCCCGATCACGGCCCGATCGGGAATGCCCGCGCCATTCTCGTGCGACAGCGCGGCGGGCAACTCGCCGTCGCGGGCCACCGTGCTCGCCAAGCGCGCCGTGGCGAAGAGTGTCGCGTTGATGGCCGACCCCGTCGAGAAGGCCGCCGCGACCGTGACGACGACGAGGCCCAGCGTGCCAAACGCCTGCCGTCCCGCGATGGCCAGCGCGACTTCCTTGTGCTGCACCAGTACGTCGGCGCCCATGAGCGTGGCCGTGCCGAGGGCGACGGCGACGTACACGACGATCACGACGACGATCGCGGACAACACGGCCCGGGGCAGCGTGCGCCCCGGACGCGCGATGTCGTCGTAGTCGTACACCAACAGCTGGAATCCCTCATACGCCATGAACACCGACGCCGCGCCGAACAGGGCCGCGCCGACGCCGGCGCTCGGCACGCCCCGCGAAAGCATCGGCGGGTTCCAGTGCGCCAGTCCATATCCGGAAAGCCCGACGAGCACGGCCAGCTTGAACCAGACGAGCACGATCTCCACGCCCCCCGCCTCGGCGACCCCGCGCAGGTTCAGCCCGATGAACAGCACCACGATGGCGATGCCCGCCACGCGCGGGAACCACGGCCCGAGGCCCACGACAAATCCGAGGTACTGCCCGAACGTGAAGGCGTACACCGCATTGGTGAGCACGTAGCCGACGATCAGCACCCACGAGAGACTGCCGGCACACCCGTCCGCATGAATCTTGCGCAGGAACGTGAAGGCGCCGCCGCCCTCTCCGTACGCCGCGGCCAGCTTCACGTAGCTGTAGCCGGCGGCCAGCGCGATCAGGCCCGCGACGACGAAGCTGAGCCACGTCCACGCTCCGGCGATCGCGACGACCACGCCGAGCGTCGAGAAGATGCCCCCGCCCACCATGCCGCCGACGGCCATGGACCACGTGGCATTGAAGCCGAGCTTCTCCCGGGGTGCGACGTTCACCGCGCGGCGGTCCCGGGTGCCCGCTTCGGCGACACCGCCACGTGCCCCTGCCCGCTCACCAGCGCGCTGACG
>JBBQZD010000137.1:0-7431 GCA_038208045.1 Gemmatimonadales bacterium
CACCTTGTCGAGCAGCAGCGGCAGCTCGGCGTCACTGGGAATCTCGGCGCCCGCCACGCCGATGCCGCGGACGTACGCCTCCTGCAGGCAGTCGCGCAGCGCATAGTGATTGCGCATGGCCGGCACGCCGCCCGTCGCCGCGCACTCCCCGACGGCGACGAGCACGCGGCAACTGGCGCGGAACTGCCGGAGCACGTGCACGTTCTCGGCGTTGCAGAGGCCGCCCTCGATGAGCCCGATGTCGACCGAGGACGAGAGCTCCTTGCGATCGTTGATGGGCGACCGGTCGAAGTCGACGAGCGTCAGCAGGTCGAGCAGCCGCTCGTCGAGGTCGAGCAGCGACATGTGGCACCCGAAGCAGCCGGCCAGCGAACAGGTGGCCACCAGCACCTTGTCAGCCATGGCGCTGCGCCTCCGCCGCCTGGAATCGCGCGACGCTGTCCTCGGCGAAGGTCGTCTGATCGTACGTGCGCTCGCCGATCGGCACGTCAAACGCCATCCGTTTGAGCATCAGCGCCCCCACCGGACAATGGTGGACGGCCTCATCGTACACCGAGACGGCACTGTCGCGCAGCAGGCCGGTGGGCGAGTCGACCACGATGGTCGTGTGGATGCCGCGTCCCGTCATGGCGAAGACGCTCTTCTTGTCCACGTCGCGGCTCACGCGCACGCACAGGCCGCACAGGATGCAACGG
The DNA here is from genome assembly GCA_038208045.1 of Gemmatimonadales bacterium. Taxonomy (GTDB): domain Bacteria; phylum Gemmatimonadota; class Gemmatimonadetes; order Gemmatimonadales; family Gemmatimonadaceae; genus PNKL01. The sequence goes on from JBBQZD010000137.1 coordinate 696, forward strand.
TCGCGGTCGAGGATGATCTGCGGATGCGAGGCGTCCACCTCGCGCCGCGGGAAGAACTGCTGGAAGTGGTTGTCGGGAATGCCCAGCTCGTATGCCATCGCCTGCAGGCGGCAGTGGCCGCTCTTGATGCACGCGGGACAGTTGTGGTTGCCTTCGACGAAGAGCATCTGGGTGAGCATCCGCCGCAGGTGGCGCAGGTCGTCCGTGTCACTCTGCACGACCTGGCCCACCACCGCCGGTTGCGTGCACGACGCGAACGGCCGCCCGTTGACGAGGACGGTGCAGAGCCGGCAGCTGCTGTGCGGCTCGAAGTCGGGATTGTGGCAGAGGTGCGGAATGAAGACGCCGGCGGCCATGGCGGCGTCGAAGATCGTCTGCCCCTCGCGGAAGGGGATCGCCCGGCCGTCGAGCTGGAAGCATCTGGCGGTATCTGGCATCGTGCGTCCCGGTCAGAAGTGCGCGGCCGCGTCGTCGCGGCCGGTCAGCTGCCGGGCTTCGGCCAGTGACGCGTCGAGATCGAAGGCCGGCACGAAGTCGGTGACCATCATCCGCCGGTCCCAGTCGCCGCGGAACTTCACGAGACTGTCGATCAGGTGGTTGGATGCCGTCTGCCCGAGCCCGCAGTGCGAGGTGGTCTTCATCACTTGGCTGATCTGCTGCACGTCGGCGAGGTCCATGGGGCTTCCCTTCCCCTCGGCGAACTTGTCCACCAGGCCAACCAGCAGGCTGGTGCCGACGCGGCACGGCGTGCACAGGCCGCAGCTCTCGTGCCGGAAGAAGTGCGTGAAGCAGCGCACCATGTCGAACATGTCGCGCTGCGGGCCAAACACCATGACGGTGCCGACGGTGGACAGGTCCTCGTACGCGAACACGCGGTCGAACTCGGGCCGCGTGATGGTGGTGCCCGACGGTCCGCTGACCTGCACGGCCTGCGCGTCGAGGCCGCCGCAGTCGCGCAGCACCTCGCGCACGCTCACGCCAAAGGGATACTCGTAGATCCCCGGGCGGTCGCAGTCCCCCGAGACGCAGAAGAGCTTCGTCCCGGCCGAGTGCTGGGTGCCGTGTCCGGTGAACCAGGCGCCCCCCTTGAGGGCAATCATCGCCGCGGCGGCGAAGGTCTCGACGTTGTTCACCACCGTCGGCCGCCGGTCGACGCCGGCCACGACAGGCAGCGGCCAGCGCTTGCGCGGCTTGCCCCGGCGGCCCTCGACCGACTCGATGAGCGCCGTCTCCATGCCGCAGATGTACGCGCCGGCGCCCCAGTGGATGGTGATGTCGAAGTTGAAGTTCGTGCCAAGGATGTTCGGCCCGAGCAGGTGCGTCGCCCGACGCCGGGCGAGCACCGCCTCGAGGTGGGCCTTGAGATACCAGTACTCCTGCCGAATGTAGAGGATGCCGCGTGACGACCCGACCACGTAGGCGCAGATGGCCATCCCCTCGAAGACCATGTCCGCGTGGCTCGAGAGGAGCACGCGGTCCTTGAAGGTGCCGGGTTCGCCCTCGTCGGCGTTGCAGACCACGTAGCGTTCGGCGGCCGGGATGTCGCGACACGTCTCCCACTTGATGGCGGTCTTGAACCCGGCGCCCCCGCGACCGCGCAGGTCGGAGCGATACAGCTCCTTGAGCGTCTCGTCGGCGCCACGCCGCCACGAACTGCCCGACGCGGGATCGAGCGCCTCCTCCACGTGGATCTCCGGCAGCGCGTCCTCGCCACCGCGCCGCATGGCCGCGGCCAGCGCCTCTGCCGGCTTGAATGTGCGCCGGAAGACGACGTCCGACCGACGGAAATTGTCCGTTACCTCGAAGAACTCGGCAGGCCACTCGCGCAGCGGACGCTGCGAGAGCACGAGTTCCACGATGCGGTCCAGCCGGTCGCGCGTGACGCGCGTCACGGGCAATCCGTTCACCAGCAGCGCGGGGCCCTGGTCGCACATGCCCGTGCATGAGGTGAAGTGCACGCTCACGCGTCCATCGCGCCGCGTCTGCCCCAGGGTCACGCCAAGCCGCCGGCACAGGTACCCCGCAAACTGCACGCTCCCCTGCATCCGGTCGGTGATGTTGTCGCTGACGTAAATGACGTAGTCGCCGAGGAAGGTATCGCTCAGGAACGAGTAGAAGCCCACCATGCCGCGCACCTGCGCGCGCGTCACGCGGAGGTGCGCCGCGATCAGGCTGACGGCCTCCTCCGGAATCCAGTGCAACGCGTGCTGTACGTCGATCAGCACCTGCAGCAACGCACGCGGATCAGGCTCGTGCGCCTGCAAAATCGAACGCACGCGGTCGTCGCGGAATGCCGCCTCGGTGGGCGCCATGCGCTTCTCCTCCGGCAATGCCGTCCGTGCTCCGTCCGGGACGGCGACTACGTCATGGTAGGTGCGGGACTCGCTCGCCGCCATCGGGAGGCGCCTCACGTGCTGTGAGCAGTTTCTGCGCCCGTTCGGCCGTCTCCCGACGGCCGTCGACCGATGGCCGACTACCGCAACCCCACACGCCGCCGCATTACCCACTCGGCGCACAACGCCGAGAGCAGCAGCGCCCACCACCACCAGCCCGCCCGCAGGCCCGTCGGCGTGCCGGGTGCCGGCACGCCCGCGACCGCCGCTCGCGACGTCACGGGCTTCACCGGCAGCCACTCGGCGCCCGCGTTCACCACGAAGCTCGAGGTGCCGCCGCCGATGGTCGCGCGCCAAGTCCCCGCGGGGAGCGGCGGCGTGGTGGCGCTGCCGCCCGATGCTGGAAAGCGCAGCGTCACGGTCGTCTCGGCGGCGGCGCCCTCGCGACGCAGGCGCACCAGCACCACCGAATCGCGCCCCGTGCCGTGGCGCCAGGTCACCGGCTCGCCCTCTCGCAGGTACGGCGCCGCGACGCGGGCCGCGCGTTCGTCGGTGTCGCCCTGCGCCAGCCAGTCGAACAGGCCGCCCCAGAGGGCCGCGAAGGCATCGGCCGAACGTCCGCCGCGGAACTTCCAGCGCCACATGCCGCGCGCGGGCAGCACGGCCACGCGACGCGGGGCGTCGAAGCCGGCCACCACCACCCGCTCGTCGAAGCGCCGGCCGCGACGCGCGGTCAGCGCGATCCACGCGGCACCCGCCGGCGCGGGGCCGACGACGATGGGGGGCAGCGAATCCCAGGCCACGCCCGAGAGGGCGGGCGCGAGCGGCGAGGACCCCGCACGCTCCGTGAAATACTCGCCATCCTCGTCGCGCGGCGGGACGACGAGCAACAGCGATCCGCGTCCCAGCGCTCGCGGCGCGCCGAACACGGCGGTGTCGCCATGCAGCACCGCCACGGGCGCGCGGGCCAGCGCCTCCCGCACGGTAGATTCGGCCACGCCCTCAAGCGTGCCCTCCTGCCGCCACTGTCCGGGCGCGACGCGCACGAACCCGCGCACGGCCAGCGCCATCGCGCCGCGCATCAGCTCGAGCGCGAACCGCCCATCTTCGTCCGGCGAGGTTGAGACGAAGACGGCGGTCGGACCGCCACGCACGTCGAGCACGGTGGACAGCGTGTCGTTGCGGGGTTCCACGTCGCCCGCGGCCTGCGCCACCACGCGCAGCACGAGCGCATCCCGCCGATCGGGCACCTTGAATCGCACGCGCCACTCGCGCTCGCTCCACGCCGGCATCGGCCCGAGTGCAGCGCTGGCGAGCAGCGAGGCGTCGGCGAGACGAAGACTGGCCGTCACCCCCGGCACCGCGACACCTGCCGTGACAATGATCGCGCGCAGCTCGATCGAGTCACCGGGGGCCGCTGCCAGCGGCAGTTCGAGCGATCGCACGGCGGCATCGACGGCCGCGGGCGCGGCGAACACCTCCACGGTCGAGCCGGCCGGCAGGCGGTCCAGCGCCTCGGCGTCGGCCAGCGCCCCGTCGGTGATCACCGCGAGCGGCCGGCCGAGGACTGCCGCGCGCTCGACCGCGGGCCCGACCAGCGACGCCCCGTCCGCCGGTCGTTCCGGCGCGGGGCCGGCGCGCAACGAGTCGCCGAACAGCAGCACGTCGCCCGCGGCGGCCTGCGCGCGCACGCGGGCGACGGCGTATCGGTCGGCGCTGCCGCCCCGCTCCCAGCTGCTGGAGACATCGAGCGCCACCAGTGGCCGCGCACGGGTGCCGCCCCGCACCGGCGCATCGAGCAGCAGCGCCACGAGCAGGCACACGGCCAATGCGCGCAGCCCGACGAGCACACGGCGATACCGATCGGCCGGAAGCGGCCACCCGTAGTGCCACGCGGCGGCGCCGGCGGCGGCGGCGAGGGCAACGACCCAGGGGATCATTGTTGACTAACGCGGCAAGGAGGCTGGCCGCTCAGCGCCGTGCGGCAGCCGGTAGCACGCGCGTTGCGCTGGCGACGGGGCTGAGCGGGCGCAGCACGCCGGGCATCTGGTCCAGCGCCGTCAGCCCGACGCGCTGCACCCCGGCAAACCGCGCCTTTTCCGCACCGCTGAGCGCCACCGCCGCCGATTGGCGGAGGGCCGACCGCGGATCGCGCTGCACGCCGTGCACCAGCACCTCGAAGTGCAGGTGCGGCGCGGTCGCGAGTCCCGTGGCGCCCACGTACCCGATGGTCTCGCCCTGCGAAACGGCGCGTCCCGCGCGCACGCCGGCCGCGAAGGCCCGCAGGTGCCCGTAGCGCGACACGAAGCCGTTGCGATGGCGCACGTCAATCGCGTTGCCATAGCCGCCCTTTCGGCCGGCAAAGATCACGACGCCGTCGCCGATGGAGCGCACCGGCGTGCCCGCCACTGCCGAGTAGTCGGTGCCCTTGTGGGCACGCCAGATGCCGAGGATCGGGTGCTTGCGGAGTCCGAAGACCGAGGAGATGCGCCGAAACGAGAGCGGCGCGCGCAGGAAGCTCGCGCGCAGCGACTTGGCGTTCTCGTCGAAGAATTCGGCCTTCCCGTCGGTGTTCACGAACCGGTAGGCCTGGAGTTCCCGCCCCGCGCGCTCGAGCCCGGCCGCCAGGATGTTGCCGATGCGGGTGAGCCCCGCCGGATTCGTGCTGCGCTCGAAGACGACGCGGACGCTGTCGCCAACCTGCAGCTCACGCGACATGTCCACGCGGTACTCGTAGATGTCCGCGAGGCCCCAGGCCAGCTCCGCCCGGGCCGTCCTGGTGAGGAACGGCGTGCCGCCCTCGTCGAGCGCGTCATACAAGTTGGCGTGCACCACGCCGCGAACCACCAACGTATCCATGGTCCACGGCACTATCTCTTCGCGAGCCGTCCAGGCATCGCCCAGTCGCTCGACGTGCAGCACGCGCTCCGGCGAGAGGTTGAACAGGATCTCATCGGCCCGCGGGTCGGCCGTATCGCCACGCACCACGACCTCCATGCCGGCCGGGATGCGGCGGTCGTCCACGAGCCCGCCGATGGAGTTCACGGCCGCCGCGGCGTCGGCATCGCTGAGACCGCGGCGCCCCAGCACGGCAACGAGCGACTCCCCTCGCCCGAGGGTGTCGCTCGCATTCCAGTGATCGAGGCCGAGCCGCTGCGCCGGGGACCGGTCAGAAAAGAAGGTGGGGCGAGGCAGCCGCAGTGCGACGGCGGCAAGCCCTGCCGCCACCACGAGCATGGCGGCGCGGCGCGTCGTCAGCTTCAATCCATCTGTCTCCGAATGAAGGTCGGGATCTCCATGTCGCTGAGATCTTCGATGCGGCGCGGTTCGGCCGCCGGACGGGCGCGCGCCGCCGGCATGGCCGACCCCGTCGGGTTGTACGCCCCGCCGACGACCGGTCGCGGACGCGAGCCCGCCTCGGTGATCGGGATGACCGACGAGTGCCCCGCCGAGTGGCGGCCATGCGTGGCCGCGGGCTTGGCCTTGTCGAAGCCCGTCGCGACGACCGTCACGCGCACCTGGCCGACCATGGCCGGCTCGACGCCGGCGCCGATGATGATGTTGGCTTCCTCGCCCACCGCTTCCTGCACGATCTGGCCGACCGTGGTGAAGTCGGTGAAGCTCAGCTCGCCGTCGCCGCCAGTGATGTTCACGAGCACGCCGGTAGCGCCGGCAATGGAAACGTTGTCGAGCAGCGGGCTGGAGAGGGCGATTTGCGCCGCCTCGACCGCGCGGTTCTCGCCCGAGCCGACGCCGGTGCCCATGATGGCGGCGCCGCCGTCCTTCATGACGGTGCGTACGTCGGCGAAGTCGACGTTGATGATGCCGCACTTGGTCACGAGGCCCGAAATGCCCTCCGTGGCGCGCAGCAGCACTTCGTCGGCCTTCTTGAGCGCGTCCTGGAACGGGATGTTCTTGCCGACGACCGCCAGCAGACGCTCGTTAGGGACGACGATCATGGTGTCGACGAACTTGCGCAGCTCCTCAATGCCCTCTTCGGCCTGGCGCATCCGCTTGCGGCCTTCGAAGAGGAACGGCTTGGTGACGATGCCCACCACGAGCGAGCCCGCCTCGCGCGCCAGTTCCGCGACCACGGGGGCCGCGCCGGTGCCGGTGCCGCCGCCCATGCCGCAGGTGACGAAGACGAGGTCGCTGTGCTGCATCACGCGCGCCACCTCATCGCGATTCTCCTCGATGGCCTGCCGCCCGATTTCCGGGCGCGCGCCGGCGCCAAGCCCGCGCGTGAGCTTCTTGCCGATCTGGATCTTGACGTCGGACTTCGAGTTGAGCAGGGCCTGCGCGTCGGTGTTCACCGAGATGAACTCGACCCCTTCGAGCAGCTCCTCGATGCCCTCTTCGGCCTGGCGCATCCGCTTGCGCCCTTCGAAGAGGAACGGCTTGGT
>JBBQZD010000138.1:0-7390 GCA_038208045.1 Gemmatimonadales bacterium
CGTGGTCTGCGTCGAGATGGACAAGACGCTGGGCGGCACCTGCGTCAACGTTGGCTGCATTCCGTCGAAGGCGCTGCTCGCCTCGTCGGAGCACTTCGAGTTCGCGCGCCTGCACGCGGCCGCGCACGGCATCGACTACCAGGGCGTCTCGTTCGACTTGGCGCGCATGATGGCCCGCAAGGACGACGTCGTCGCGCAGAACACCAAGGGCGTGGAGTTCCTCTTCAAGAAGAACAAGGTGACCTGGGCCAAGGGCTTCGGCACGCTGAAGGCCGGCAACGTCGTCGAGGTGAAGGGGCATGACGACGTCGTTACGACCTTCCAGCCGAGGCACGTGATCCTCGCCACGGGCTCGGTGCCCGTAGCGCTGCCCTTCCTGCCCTTCGACGAGGAGCGCATCCACTCCAACGTGGGCGCCCTCAAGATCTCGGAAGTGCCGCGGCACCTCATCGTGATCGGCGGCGGCGTCATCGGCCTCGAACTCGGCTCGGTCTGGCGCCGGCTCGGCGCCAAGGTCACGGTCATCGAGTTCATGCCGACGATCCTGCCGGGCAACGACGATGACGTCATCAAGGAAGCGACGCGCGTCTTCCGGAAGCAGGGCATGGAGCTTCACACGGGCACGCGGGTTACGGGCGGGCGGCGCGACGGCGAGCGCGTGATCGTCGAGGTCGAGGAGAATGGCGCGCCGGCGACGTTCGAGGCCGATCACGTGCTCGTCTCCATTGGCCGCAAGCCGGCCCTGTATGGCATTGACGCGGCGGCGCTGGGGCTCGCCCTCGGCGCGCGCGGCGAGATTGCCGTGGACGACCGGATGCGCACCAACCTGCCGAACGTCTTCGCCATCGGCGACGCGGTCGGCGGCAAGCTGCTGGCGCACAAGGCCGAGGAAGAGGGCGTGATTGCCGCCGAGGTGATCGCCGGCAAGCCGGCGCACATGCACTACCACAACATGCCGGGGGTGGTCTACACCTGGCCCGAAGTGGCGACGTGCGGGCAGACCGAGGGCGAAGTGAAGGCGAGCGGGCGGGCCTACCGCGTGGGCAAGTTCCCCTTCTCGGCCAACGGGCGCGCGCGGTCCATGGGTGAGACGACCGGCTTCGTGAAGTTCATCGTGGACGCCGCCACCGACGAGATTCTCGGCTGCCACATGATCGGCGCCAACGTCAGCGATCTGCTGAGCGAAGTCGTGCTGGCCATGGAGTACCGCGGCACCGCCGAGGACATCGGCGCGACGGTGCATTCGCACCCAACGCTCAGCGAGGTCGTGAAGGAAGCCGCCCTCGCGGCGCTGGGGCGGGCAGTGCACATGTAGCGGAGTCGTCAGACCCCATATCGCTCGCGCAGGATGCGTTCGTGGTGCAGGGCATGTCCGGCGGCGATCCACGCGAGCGCCCGCACGCTAATTTCCTTGCCGCTGGCCGTGCCGCGCCGAGTCCACGCGGCCTCCGGCAGCCACCGCAGGAGCGCCAGCGTCGCGCCCCGCACGGCGGCGAACTCACCCAGCAACGTGTCGAGTGGCCGCGTGCCGGCTTCGGCCATCGGCACGTAGGCGTTCTCGTCAAACGACGCGAGGGGCGCCTGATCACCCCGCGCGATCCGCAGCATGCGGTAGGCGAAGATCCGTTCGCCGTCGGTGACGTGGAGGATCACGTCCTTGACGGTCCACTTGCCCTCCGCGTAGGCAAAGTCGGCCTTGTCCTCGGCCAGGTCCTTGAGGAGGCCCAGGAAGCCCTCTCCCTGGGCTGCCAGGGTCCGCGTCACGTCGCCGTCGGGTACGCCCGCCACGTACGCCGCGTAGAAGGGAGCGAACTCATCTGCTGAGGGGCGTAGGGCGGACGCGTGGGACATCTGGATCGCTCCTGGAGGGGGTCGCCGCCGGGGCGGCGTGGCCCGGTCTTGTAAGGGTTTCGTGGGGGAATGCCGCACAAAAGTTCCATAATTACGCCGTATTCCGCGAGGCTTCCCCAAGGTTGACATTCCCTCTGCGACCGGAAGCGCGCTGGTTTATCGGGCGCCGCACCGGAGACAAACATACGGGGAACGCAGGGTCGCCTAGTGCGGCCCGGCGTGTCGCGGTAGGCACAGCGTGGGGCGCGTTCAGTGCGCCGGGGGGCCGTCACTGGCTCGTTCACCGCTGACCTACCGCGACTCCGTTTTTGGGGCAGAGAACGACAGAATGCACAGAGTACCACAGAGGGAAGTCAACCTCCGTGGTACTCTGTCGCATTCTGTCGTCTTCCGTCGTTCTCTGCCTTCCCCATCAGCGCCTCAACACGACCTCTCGCCGCGCGTACCCATCCGCATCTGCATCCTTCGCCGGCATGATGATGTGCACCAGGTTGGCGTGGAAGCCAAAACGCGCCCAGGGGGTATCGAGGGAGGCAAAATCGGACGTCATGCCGCTGACGGTCACGCCCGGGTCGTCACTCGCGACGCCGCCCCAGCCCGGCGCTTGCACGTAGGCGTCGAGCACCGTGCCTGCGAGCGCTTCGACGGTCACCCGGTAGGCGTCGCCCTCCACGCGCTCGGCGACGATGCGCGGTGCCCGTGAGCGGTCACCAATGCGCGCCAGCGGCTGCGCGACGTTGATGCGCCAGCGACGCGGCGCCGCTGAGACCAGGCGGAGTGCGTGCGTGCCGGTTGCAGACAGCACCCCATCCACCACGGTGCCGCCCGTGGGCGCGAAGCGCACGTGCAGGGGGCGCGCGGACCCGCCGCGCCGGACGGCGCTGAGCAGTAGCACGATCTGGTCACGCTCCGGGTACGCAACGACGTGCGCAGCCAGCCGGTCGGCGCCGACCGTCAGGTTGTCCACCCACAGTTCGTCCTGGCCCGGCGGCAGCCAGGGCGCAAAGGTGAGCGTCCCCGCCGGCGCATCCACCTCCAGCCCCATCAGTCCGCGCAGCAGCGGCGTGAGAATCATGGACGTGGCGAAGAACTGCTGAGGCACAGCGGTGTCGAGCGGCTTGTACAGGCGGCCGCTGATGACCTCGGGGTTCCGGCCGCGCGCCTCATCAAACGTCGTGCCGGCAATGGCGCGCAGCGCCTGCCACCCGGCCTGCGGGTTGCCGTAGCGGAACTGCGCCGTGGCCACCCAGCCGGTGACGAACGGCCAGACGGCCCCGTTGTTGTAGTGCAACGGGTCGAACAGCGGACTCGTCGTCGAGAGCGGGCGCGCTCCCCAGTCGGTCGTCAGGTCGCTGCGTGCCATCCGCTCGGCCATCAGGCGGCCTCGCGCTTTGTCGAACACGTCGAAGGCCATCGCGGTCGCCGGCCACGCGGTCATCGTCTCGTTGATCGCGCCCTTTTCCAGCACAGCAAACGCATACTGGCCTCGGGACGGGATCCAGAGCGTCGCCTCGATCGTGGCCAGCGCCTTCGCCCGAATGGCCCGCGCCTCGGCGGCGAGCGCGGGCTCCCGCATGGCCTCGGCCATGCGCGCGAAGCGATCGAGCGACGCGATCCAGACGCCGCCCAGGTAGACGTCGCTGACGATGCCCGCCTGCAGGTCGCCCACCTCGAGCGCGCCCGCTCCGGCACAGGTGTTCTCCATCAGGCCGTCGCCGTCGGTGTCGCACTTCTTCGACCAGTCGTAGGCCTTCTTCACGTTCGCCCAGAGCGACTTCACCGTCGTGGTGTCCGCCGTCTGCGTGAAGTACTCGCCGAACGCGAGTATCCAGAACGGCGTCGTGTCGCCGTGGTAGAACGCATACGGATAGGCGCCAAACCAGTCCACCTTGCCGGCGCCCTGCGAGATCTCGTGCGTGATCTTGCCGTCGGCCCGCTGGTACTTCGCGAAGAATTTCAGCACGCCGTCACGGACGAGCGCGTGCTGGCCCGCGGCGCTCATGGCGAACGAGTTGATGGATGCGTCGCCGCCGAAGAACCAGCCGAACCCGGGGCGGTCGCTGGCCCCGCCCGACAGGCCATAGCCGGCCACCAGGCCGCAGCCAAGGTCGGGATTGCAGACCATCGATTCGTCGAGGTTCACCTTGGCCCACTCGACGGCGCGGTCCACCGTGGCGTCGCCCGTGCGCACGCTCACCTGCGTCGTGCGGATGGAGTCGGCGTGCGCCACGCGCTTCTTCCATTCCTGCTCGATACGTCCCGGCTCGAGCAGTCGCCGGTAAAGCGCGAGCGCCGAGTCGCGCGGCATTTCGCCGCCAGCCATGACGATCGGGATGAACGCGGTGTGGATGTTGACGTTGCCGCCCGGCGGCTCGCCGAGCTTCGGTTCGGTGTAGCGCTCGGCGGTGCTGCCGACGCCGATGGTGAACTGCGGCGGCGACGCGGTGAGCTGGTGCGCGGGCACGTCGCTGGCCTGCGTGACGGCGGGCGAGCCGAGAAAGGCATTGACCTTGCGTCGGCTCTCGCTGAAGACGAAGGCCTTGGCGCCGGGGCTCCAGGCGATGTACTGCCCGCCAAGCGCCGCGGGCCAGGCGAGGTGAACGTCCGGCGTGAACGAGGCGATGATCTCCATCGGGCGGATCGCGTCCACTTCGAGGAGCATCACCACGGCCGGCAGCTCGAGCGGGACGAAGACGGTCTGCTTCACCGTGAACGTCTCGTACGCGTACGTGATGGTGACGCCCTCGGGGCGCACGGTCACGTGGCGCGCGACTTCCCGGCCCGCAATCGGCTGCGTGTACTTCGGCACGCGAAAGCTGAGCCGGAAGTCATGCATCCACTTGTAGGGCCAGCTCCAGAGCTCGAAGGCGCCGTCCTCGGTGCCCATGGCGATGGCACGCCGGCCCACCGCGCTCAGGTACTGTCCGGCGCGCGCGTCACCGCGCAGGGCAATCGGGGACGTGCCGAGGTCGAACGGAGCGATGGACTGGGCGGGCGCGGCGGCGGGAAGCGCGGCGGCGAGGGCGATGGCCACGAGAGATCTGCGCATGGGCGCGAATATGCCGGCGTCACTCCGCTCGCGCGACTCCTAATGCGCTGCTCCCGAGCTCAACAGGGTGCTGAGCACGTGCAAGGAGCGCGTGGCGCGTTCGCTACAGCGCCTTCATGAGCTCGACGTTCGTGCGGTGGCCCGGCCACGACACTGCCGAACTGACCGAGGACTTCCGGCGCGCCGTGCGGCGCCAGTGCGGCGCCAGTGCGTGCGTCGCAGGCGCGTTGACGAGGACCAGGGGGCGGAGGCGGAGCTGACGGGAGCGACCATCCAAAAGAGGCCAGTCAGACAGTCGGCCGCGTTCTCGCCTCAGTTGGCGAGCACGAAATCGATCGTCGACACGACCCGCACCGTCTTGTCGATCTGGCTGGCCTCGGTGATCCCTTCGACTTTGTCACGCGGCAGGATCTCGAACACGCCCTGATTGGCCCGCAGGATGCCGCCCACGGTGGCGTGGGAATCGCGCGCGAACTGTTCCGCGCCTTCGCGCGCACGGCCCGTCGCCTCGCCGATCATCGCCGGCTTGAGCTTGTCCAGCCCCGAGAACACGAACGTGGGGCCCCCCGCGCCGTACTCGGCACCGGAGGAGAGCACGACGCCGTTGCTCACCAATTCGGCGACCCGCTGACTGGCCGCCTGCACCCGCTCCGGATTGGTGGAACGCACGATAAGCGTCTGGTGGATGACGAACCTCGATCCAGCGCTCGACCCCGATCCGAACTGGTTGGTGGCCGCGTCGGCCACCGAGAACTGTTGCACGCTCACATGCGCGGTATCGATACCGTGCCGCGCGAGAAACTCGCGCACCTTGATGACGCTGCGCTGGATATCGGCATTGGCGCCGGCGAGGTCGTTGGACGCCGCGACCAGGTGCAGCGGCCAGATGGCGAGATCGGCACGCACGTCGCGCTCGGCCACACCCTTCACCGTCACATAGCGCTCGGTGGACCGCACGCGCGTGAGACCGTACCCCACCAGCGCGCCGGCGACGATGATCGCCGTGCCAAGAATCAGGGCACGGCCAATATCACGATCCATCCGCATGAAGACTCCGGCGTGAGACTGGTTCGAAGTTACGCCTCCGAGAAGCCTTCGGGGAGGGTCGCGACCTCGCGCGCAGTCACCTGTCGCCTCCGGGGCCAGCACCGCACCCTCAGCGCGCTCGCACCGCCGCGACAACCAGCGCTGCAACTCAGGGCGACTGCCACGAGCTCGTTGCGCATGAGCGCGAAAACGCCCACCGCGCCGGGGACGCGCGACTCGAGCGGCAACTGCCCCAACGACGACAGGCACCCGAGGGAGGGCCGTTCCGCTCCAATGACCAGGTCGCATCGCGTGCCCCCACCAACGCACGCGGGGCCGCCCGGCGAACCGGACGGCCCCGCGTCACCCGAGCGCGTGCATCGCGCGCAGCGCGCGGCTTAGCGCTTCTCGGGAAGCTTGGAGAGAATCTGGGCCTGCACGTACGCGGGCGTCACCATGCGGCGGCGCGTCGACGTCTCGGCCTCGACCTTCTTCCAGAATTCCACTTCCTTCGGCGCCGCGTTCAGCGCCGTCTCAGCCACCGGCTCGCCGTCCAGCCAAGCGTGCACGGCGTCGGGAACGCGCGCAGCATTCAGGTCGAGCTCGGAGTCGGCCAACGGCGACTCCTGCGGCGGGCGTGGCGCGATCGGCTCGAGGCCGTCACGCGGGTCAAGATTGTCGTGCATCATCACGGGTCTACTCCTCAAGCAGCGCCTGAAGGGCCTCGCGGGCACGGTGCACGCGCATTTTCAGGGCTCCCACTGTCGTGTCGAGCAGAACGGCCATCTCTTCGTACGACCGTCCCTCGACGTGCTTCATCACGAATGCCTCCCGCAACGACGCGGGCAGCACGTCCAGCGCGCGGTCCAGTTTCGCCCGCAACTCACCCCGGTCGAGTTCTTCCTCCGGGCTCTCGTATCCAGACGGTTGGTCGTCCTCTTCGTAACTCAGGTGGGTCCGCCGAATGTTCTTCAGCCAGTCCTTGCACCCGTTGGCGACGATTCGGAACACCCACGCATCGAAGCGCCCGCGCACCTCGCCGAGGTGGTTGTACGCCTTGATGAACGAGACCTGCAGGATATCCTCGGCGACGTCGGGACTGCCCGTCATCCCCACCGCGTGGCGATACAGCGGATCGCTGTAGCGCTGGATGAGAATGCCGAACGAATCCCGGTCCCCGGCGAGCACGCGGTCGATTACGGCCTGATCCGCGTCCGGCTCTTCAGGAAGCGGTGTGGAGGAGGTCAGTTTCACGAGGCTACGATAACCCGACACGCGCGCCGTGGACAGACCCTCCCCCACACCGACGCCAAAAGGCGCCGTACTGGGGCGTCACGCAATTGAGACGAATGGTGGGAGGGCAGGTAACGGACAGCGGACAGCGGATGGCGGAGGGCGGGTGGCGGAGGGCGGATGGCGGAGGGCGGATGGCGGATGGCGACGGTTGATGATGGCGCGATGTCT
>JBBQZD010000139.1:0-7320 GCA_038208045.1 Gemmatimonadales bacterium
AGCTGTCGTCCCTCGCGTACACCGAGGGTTTCTACGGCAAGCCGCGCATGGATCGCGAGCTGCTTGCCAAGTACAGCGAGGGACTCGTCGTCTCGTCCGCGTGCATGGCCGGCGAAATCGCCACGCACCTGCTGGCGGACCGCGCCGACGACGCGCGCAAGGCCGCCGAATGGTACGCGAACGTCTTCAAGGACCGTTACTTCCTCGAGGTGCAGGCGCACGAGGCCGGCGAACAGCGGGTGCTCAACGAGCGCATCTTCAAGCTCGCCAGCGAGCTGAGTCTCCCCGTCATCGCCACCAACGACGCGCACTTCCTGCGCGCCGAGGACCACGACGCCCACGACATCCTGCTCTGCATCGGCCTCAAGAAGGACCGCTCCGATGCCGACCGCATGCGATACGACAACGGATTGTACTTCAAGAGCGCCCCCGAGATCGCGGCGCACTTCGAGGGCCGTCCCGACGTGCTCGAGAACACGCTGAAGATCGCCGACATGGTCGAGGTGAAGTTCGGCAAGAAGTACCACCTGCCGAGCTTCCCCCTGCCCAAGGGCGTCAAGACCGAAAACGCCCTGCTCATCCGGCTGGCCACCGAGGGCGCCAAGGCGCGCTACGGCGATCCCCTGCCGGCGCATGCGCAGGAGCGCTTCGACTACGAGCTCGACGTCATCACCACGACGGGCTACGCGGGCTACTTCCTCATCGTCGCCGATTTCATCAAGGCCGCGCGCGACCGCGGCATCCCCGTCGGCCCGGGCCGCGGTTCGGCGGCCGGCTCGCTCGTGGCCTACGCCCTGCGCATCACCGACGTCTGCCCGCTCAAGTACGACCTGCTCTTCGAGCGCTTCCTGAATCCGGAACGCATCTCGATGCCCGACATCGACGTCGACTTCTGCGAGGAGCGGCGCGGCGAGGTCATCGACTACGTCCGCGAGAAGTACGGGCGCGACTCGGTGGGGCAGATCATCACCTTCGGCACCCTCAAGTCGCGCGCCGCGCTCAAGGACGTCGGCCGCGTGCTTGGCTTCACGCCGGGCGAGACCGACGCCATCGCCAAGCTGGTGCCCAACGCGCCCAACTACTCGCTCACCGTCAAGGAAGCCATCGGCAAGGTGCCGGAGGTCCGCAAGCTCTACGAGCAGGACGAGCGGCACCAGCAGCTCTTCGATTTCGCCATCGCGCTCGAGGGGCTCTCGCGCCACGCCGGCATCCACGCCGCAGGCATCGTCATCGCCCCGGGCCCGCTCGAGGACTACGTGCCGGTCTGCACGCAGGAGTCGAGGGGGTCCGGCGCCGGCGCCGATGAGCGGGTGGTCGTCACGCAGTACGACATGAACCAGCTCGAGAAGGCCGGGATGCTCAAGATGGACTTCCTCGGCCTCACCACGCTCACCGTCATCCACGACGCGCTGGTCTCCATCAAGGTGCGCCGCGGCGTCACCGTCGACCTCGATGCGATTCCGTACGACGACGACGCGACATTCCGCATGCTGCGCGCCGGACGCACGGCCGGCGTCTTCCAGTTCGAGTCACCGCTCGCCACCGACATGCTGCGCTCCATGCGCGCCGACAGCTTCGACGACCTCGTCGCCTCGAACGCCCTCATGCGCCCGGGCCCGCTCGACGCGGGCATGCACAAGACGTACTGCCGGCGCAAGAAGGGCGAGGAGCCGGTGTCGTACCAGCTCCCCGAGCTCGAGGAGATCCTCAAGCCGACGTACGGCGTCATTACGTATCAGGAACAGGTGATGCGCATCGCGCAGCGGCTGGCGGGCATCTCGCTCGCCGAGGCCGACGTGCTGCGCAAGGCGGTCGGCAAGAAGGACGCCGCGCTCATCAAGAAGGAACTCGGCAAGTTCACCGAAAAGGCCATCGCGCTCGGCTTCGACCGGCGCGTCATCGAGGACATCGCCGGCCAGATCGAGACCTTCGGCCGCTACGGGTTCAACAAGTCGCACTCGGTGGCGTACTCGGTCCTCTCCTACCAGACCGCGTACCTCAAGGCGCACTTCCCCGCCGAGTTCATGGCCGCCCTGTTGAGTGCCTGCATCGGCGACACCGACTCGGTGGTGAAGTACATCAACGAGGCGCGCGACCTGGGCCTCGAGATCCTCCCCCCCGACGTCAACGAGTCGGGCTACAAGTTCACCGTGGTCGGCGACGTCCGCATCCGCTTCGGCCTCGGCGCCGTCCGCAACGTCGGCCGCTCCGCCATCGACTCGATCATCGAGGCGCGCACCGCAACGCCCCTCGCGACGCTCTACGACATGTGCGAGCGCATTGACCTGCGCACCTGCAACAAGCGCGTCTTCGAGGCGCTCATTTTCGCCGGCGCCCTCGACGGCCTCGGTCACCGCGCCCAGCTCGCCGCCGCGCTCGACGGCGCCATCCAGTCGGCGTCACTGCTCCAGCAGGAACGGTCCTCGGGCCAGGGCTCGCTCTTCGGCGATTTCGGCGCCGCCACCGAAAGCCGCCAGCAGCTCGTCCCCACCCTTCCCCTCATCTCCCCGATGTCGGAGAGCCAGCGGCTGCAGAAGGAGAAGGAGATCCTCGGCTTCTACATCTCGGGCCACCCGCTCGAGCCCTTCCGCGCCGAGTGCGAGCTGCTCGCGTCGCACACCGTGGCACAGCTCGGCACGTGGACCGAATCGGCGGTCACCGTCGGCGTGGTGGTGACCGCCATCAAGCGCCAGATTTCCAAGAAGTCGGGGGCCGAGTTCGCACGCCTCGCCGTCGAGGACTTCTCGGGGGCCGGTGAACTGCTCGTCTTCCCCGAGGCATGGGCCGCCATCGGCGACCGCGTGCAGACCGACGTGCCCGTCCTGATCAAGGGCGGGTACTCCAAGCGCGACCAGGGGGTGGAGAACCCGACGTTCATCGTCGACACCATCACCCGCCTGACCGAGATGCGCACCACCGGACAGATCGCCGTCGCCATCGAGCTGATGGCCAACAGCGGGCTCCCGGGCGGTGTGATGCAGGACGTCAAGGCGGTCGCCGAGTCGCACCCCGGCTCGGCGCCGCTGGAGTTGCACTGGCGTGGGACGGACGGCGCGACGTCGCGCTTCCGCTCCTCTTCCCTGGCCGTCAGCACGGCCGGAGCGTCGTTGCTCGAACTACGTGCGATCCTCGGAGAGGAACGCGTGCGCCTCGTGCGCGGGAGCTGACATGGGCACATCTGCCCTGGAATTCGAGAAGCCGATCGCCGAGCTGGAAAAACAGATCGACGAGCTGCGCCGCAGCGCGGAGAACAAGAGCATTGACGTGGACACCGAGCTGCTCCCGCTGGAGAAGAAGCTCGGGGACCTGCGCGACGTGATCTACAAGAACCTGACCCCCGTGCAGAAAGTGCAGGTGGCACGCAATTCGCGCCGCCCGTTCACGCTCGACTACGTCAAGAGCGTCTTCACCGACTTCATCGAGCTGCACGGCGATCGCGCCTTCCGCGACGATCCCGCCATCGTCGGCGGCTGGGCGCGGCTCGAGGGCGAGACCGTGATGATCATCGGGCACCAGCGCGGCCGCGATACCAAGGAGAACATCCACCGCAACTTCGGCATGCCCCACCCCGAGGGGTACCGCAAGGCGCTGCGCCTCATGCGACTGGCCGAGAAGTTTCACGTCCCCGTGCTCACGTTCATCGACACGCCCGGCGCCTGGGCCGGCCTCGGCGCCGAGGAGCGCGGCCAGTCGGAGGCCATCGCCCGCAACCTGTTCGTCATGAGCGAACTGAAGGTGCCGCTCATCGCCACCGTCATCGGCGAGGGCGGCTCGGGCGGCGCACTCGCCCTCGGCGTCGCCGACCGCGTCCTCATGTTCGAGCACTCGGTCTACTCGGTCATCACCGTCGAGGGCTGCGCGGCCATCCTCTGGAAGGACGGCAAGAGCCCGGAGATGCGCGAAAAAGCCGCCAGTGCGCTCAAGATCACCGCCCCCGATCTGCTGGAACTCGGCGTCATCGACGAGATCCTGCCGGAACCGCCGGGCGGCGCGCACGCCGACCATGCCGCGGCGGCCGCCACGCTGCACGAGCGCCTGTCCCATCACCTCGAGGAACTGCGCAAGTACAAGCCGGAGAAGCTCGTGCGCCGTCGCCGGGAGAAGTTCATGCGCATGGGACAGTTCGAGGAGTAGCGTGGAGCACCTGATCGAAGTCGCATTCAAGGGCAATCGCCGCGAGTTCTTCCACTGGAACTTCGAGGCGCCGCCGCCCGCCAGCGCCGCCATCGTCGTCGAGACGGATCGCGGCGAGGACCTCGGTCGCGTGCATGCCACCGGCGAGCTCGCCGAGCGGCGCCGGGCCGGCACCACGCATGGCAAGGAACAGCGCGATCCCCTGCGCCCCGCGCTGCGCCTCGCCTCCACGGATGACATCGCGAAGGCCAACGCCAACCGCGCCGACGAGGAGCTGGCGCGCCGCACCGCCGTCAGGAAGGCGCGCGAGCTCAAGCTGCAGATGAAGGTGTCCGACGCCGAGTGGCAGTTCGACCGCCGCCGGCTGACCTTCTACTTCACGGCGGAGGAACGCGTCGATTTCCGTTCGCTCGTGCGCCAGCTCGAGACGGAGTTCGCGGTGCGCGTGCAGATGTGGCACATCGGTCCGCGCGACGAGGCCAAGCGGCTCGACGGCGTCGGCCACTGTGGCCGCCAGCTCTGCTCGGCCTCCTGGCTGCCCGAGCTGCTGCCCGTCAAGACCTCGCTCGCCAAGGACCAGCGTCTCTCCACGATCACGCCCACGCAGATCAGCGGCGCCTGCGGGCGCCTCATGTGCTGCCTGCGCTACGAGCACGACTTCTACGTGCAGGCCCGCAAGCGCTTCCCCAAGCACGGCAAGATCGTGACCACCTTGCAGGGAGAGGAAAAGGTCGACAACGCCGACATCTTCCGGGACACCGTGACGCTGCGGAACCCGGCGGGCGAGACGCGCATCATTCCGCTCGCGCAGTTCAAGAAGGAACTCGCGGGCGAAGCGATCCCGGTGGACGACGATGCGCACGCCGACGCCGGCGACGAGACGGACGGCCGACCCGTGACTGCTTCGGCCCCGACGCGCTCCCCGGCGCGCTCCCCCGCGCGCTCCCCCGCGCGCTCCCCCGCGCGCGGGGCGCGTCCCCCGCTCGCACAGTTGCAGCGCCCCCAAGAGGCACCGCGCGGTGCGGCACCGCGGGACCAGCGTCGTGAGCGCCCAGAGCGCCCCGAGCGCCCAGAGCGCCCGGAGCGCCCGGAGCGCCCGGAGCGCCCGGAGCGCCCGGAGCGCCCGGAGCGCGACGGTCCGCGCGACGGTCCGCGCGACGGCCGTCGCGGTGCCAGGCGCGACGCGCACGGCGATGCGACGCGAACCGGCGCCGCAGGCCAGCCGGACGCGCCGGCACCGGTGCCGTCGGCAGCGCTGACGGTCCCGGAGCGCATCGTGCCGGCGCCGCACGAGCCCACCCCGGCGGATCACCCCGACCGCGGGGACCCGCACACTGCCCAGCCCCTGGCCGGAAACGCCGATGGCGATACGGCGGGCACCGACGCCGCAGCACCCGCCGCCGACGGCGATCAGCGGCGCGGCAGACGGCGGCGCGGCCGCCGTGGCGGCAAGCGGCACCGTGGCGATGGCGGCACCAGCGGCACCAGCGGCACCAGCAGCACCAACGGCGGCGGCGACTCCGCTCCCCGCAACCCGAACGACTGATCCGTGCCCCGATTCTTCCTGACCACCGCCATCGACTACGCGAACGGCGACCCGCACCTCGGGCACGCGCTCGAGAAGATCGGCGCCGACGCCATTGCCCGCTATCACCGCCAACTCGGCTACGACGTCCATTTTCTCATCGGCATGGACGAACACGGCCAGAAGGTGGCGCAGACCGCCGAGCAGCAGGGTGTGCCGCCGCAGCAATTCGTCGACGACATCGCGCGCCACTTCCAGGCCATGTGGAAGCGCCTCGATCTCTCCCACGACCAGTTCATCCGCACCACGGCCCCGGAGCACAAGGCCGGGGTCACGCGGCTCATCGAGCAGATCTTCGCCGCTGACGCCGCGCGCCCCGAGGGAGAGCGCAACTTTTACGAACGTTCGTACACCGGCATGTACTGCGTGGGCTGCGAGAGCTTCAAGCAGCCCTCCGACATCTCCGACGGCAAGTGCGCCCTGCACGTGACGCGCACGCTCGAGGAGGTCACCGAGCACAACTGGTTCTTCCGCCTCTCGGCCTACACGCAGGCGCTCAAGGACCTGTACGCCGCGCGCCCGGAGTACCTCGAGCCCGAGTTCCGGCGCAACGAGATCCTCCAGCTCCTCGAGCAGGGACTCGACGACATCTCGGCCAGCCGCGCGCGCTTCGACTGGGGCGTGCCGTTCCCCAGGCCGCTCTCCAACGGCGACGTGCAGACCACCTACGTCTGGTTCGACGCCCTGCCGAACTACTGGACGGCCCGCTTCTTCCCCGGCTTCGCGCAGCGCGCCGCCTGGCCCGCGCAGCTGCACATCATCGGCAAGGACATCACGCGCTTCCACTGCGTCATCTGGCCAGCCATGCTCATCGCCGCCGGCGAGGCGCTGCCCGACCGCGTCTGGGCGCACGGCTTCATCTCGCTGGGCGGCGAACGGTTCTCCAAGTCGGCGGGCGTCAAGCTCGAACTCGGCGAGGCCATCGACCGCTATGGCGTCGATGCGTTCCGGTACTTCCTGCTCAGCGAGGTGCCGTACGACGGCGACGGCAACTTCTCGTGGGAGCGGTTCGAGGAGGTGTACAACTCCGACCTCGCGAACACGCTCGGCAACCTCGGCAGCCGGGCCATCGCCATGATCGAGAAGTACCGCGCCGGCATCGTGCCGCCGGGTGCGCCCGAGGCCGAGCTGTGGACGGCGCACTCCGCGGATTTCGCCCGCGCCCGGGCCGCGGCCGACGGCGCGCGGCGCTTCCGGCCGCACGAAACACTGGCCGCCCTGCTCGACGCGGCGCGCCGCACCAATGAGTTCATCCAGCGCACGCAGCCCTGGGTGCTGGCCAAGGACGAGGCCAACGCGGATCGACTGGATGAGGTGCTGCGCACGCTGGCGGCCTCGCTCGCGCACTTCGCGGCCTGGATGGCGCCCGTCATGCCACGCAAGATGCAGGTGCTCTGGGAGCAGCTCGGCGGTCCCGGCGACGTCACCACCGTGCGCCTCGACCAGCCCATCGACGTCGGCGGGTGGCACGTGACCAAGGGAGCCCCGCTCTTCCCGAAACCGGAACCCGCCCCCAAAACCGCAGACTGAACCGCCGTCCGGCGCCATGCAAAAGAGGGGCCCCGGCGCGCCGCCGGTGCCCCTCTGTGGTACTCTGTCGT
>JBBQZD010000140.1:0-7307 GCA_038208045.1 Gemmatimonadales bacterium
TGACACATCCGTTACAAGGGCAGCACGCGCGGGTGACACGAACAGGGGATGTTTATGAGGGCGGCGGACGGTTCCGCCGCCCTCGACTCCTTGGTGGGAGCCTGATTGTCCCCGACACAACTGCATGGCGCCTCGGTCGGCGATCGCGTCTATCGCGTGACGACGACCCTGTTTGCCCTGACCATCCCGCTGCTCCTGGTCCTCCTCGGTGTCGAGGTGGCAGTGGCCGCGTGGCCGGCACTGAAGGCGTTTCAGTTCTCGTTTCTGACGTCGAGCCGCTGGGACGCGGTGGCAGGCGAGTTCGGCGCCGCGCCGGCGATCTACGGCACGCTGGTGTCGTCGCTGCTCGCACTCGCCATCGCCACGCCGCTCGCCGTCGGTGTCGCGATCTTCCTGTCCGAGTTCGCCCCGCCCTGGCTGCGCCAGCCGGTGGCCTTCCTCGTGGACCTGCTCGCGGCGATTCCGAGCGTCGTCTACGGCCTGTGGGGCATCTTCGTGCTCGTTCCGTTCCTGCGCGAGCAGGTGATGCCGTTCCTCGCGGACCGCATGCACCTGGGCGATACCCCCTTGTTTTCCGGGCCGGCGTACGGGCCGTCCATGCTCGCCGCCAGCCTCATCCTCGCCATCATGGTGCTGCCGTACATCAGCTCGGTGACGCGCGAGGTGCTGATGGCGGTGCCGCGCTCCCAGCGCGAGGCGGCGCTGGCGCTGGGCGCCACCCGCTGGGAGATGATCTGGGGCGCGGTGCTGCCGTACGCGAGTTCCGGCATCGTGGGCGGCGTCATCCTCGGACTCGGCCGCGCGCTCGGCGAGACGATGGCCGTGACCATGGTGATCGGCAACCGCCACGAGATCTCGTCGTCGCTGTTCGCGCCGGGCTACACCATGGCCTCGCTGATCGCCAACGAGTTCTCCGAGGCGACCAACGACCTGCACCTGTCGGCGCTGATGGCCGTCGGCGCCGTGCTGCTGCTGGTGACCATGCTCGTGAACATCGTGGCGCGCTGGCTTGTCTGGCGCGTGCAGCGCCGGGCCCAGGCATGAGCGGCCCAATGAGCGGCCCAATAAGCGGTCGAGCGAACCGTCCGGCGCGGCGCTCCGTCCGCGTCCGGCGCGTCCGCAGCGCCGTCATGATCGTGCTGACGGTGCTGTCGGCGCTCATCGCCACGCTGCCCTTGCTCTTCATCCTGGCCCTGTTGCTCAAGCAGGGCGCGAGCTCGCTGACGTGGGACTTCTTCACGGCCATGCCCAAGCCGGTGGGCGAGACCGGTGGCGGCATGGCCAACGCGATGGCCGGCACCGTGATGCTCATCGCCATCGCCTCGGCCATCGGGCTCCCCATTGGCATCGGCGCGGGGCTGTATCTCGCCGAGCACCGCGGCACGCGCTTCGCATTCATGGTGCGCTTCCTGTCGGACGTGCTCAACGGCCTGCCGTCCATCGTGGTCGGCATCTTCGCCTGGCAGTTTCTCGTCCGCCCGGTCAAGCACTTCTCGGCGTTGGCCGGCGGCATTGCGCTGGCGGCGATGATGATTCCGCTGGTGACCCGCGCCACGGAGGAAATGATCCATCTGGTGCCGTCGTCGCTGCGCGAGGCGGCGCTGGCGCTTGGCTACCCGCGCTGGCGCACGTCGCTCACCGTCGTGCTGCGCACGGCCCTGCCCGGCATCGTCACGGCGGCGCTGGTGGCCGTGGCACGCATTGCCGGCGAGACGGCCCCCCTGCTCTTCACTGCCTTCGGCAACCAGTTCTGGTCCACGGACCTCACCCAGCCGATCAGCGCCCTCCCCCTGCAGATCTTCACGTATGCCATCAGCCCCTACGATGAATGGCACTCGCTGGCCTGGGCCGGATCGCTCGTGCTCCTCGGACTCGTCCTGGTCATCAGCCTGGTCGCCAAGTTTGCCACCCGTTCGAGGTTTGGCGGTGGCCACGACTGAGCCCCTGATGCCGGTGACGCCGGCCCACCCGAATGCGGCGCCGGAGGCAGCGGCGCACGCCGCGCCGGCCGAGGCGCGCGTGTCGGTGCGTGCGCTCGACGCGTATTTCGGCGTGGTGCGCGCGGTGCGCGACGCGAGCGTGGACTTCTTCGAGGGACAAGTGACGGCGATCATCGGGCCGTCCGGCTGCGGCAAGAGCACGCTGCTGCGCTGCCTCAATCGGATGCACGAGACGGTGCCGACCGCCCGGGTGGAAGGTGAGGTGTTGCTGGACGGCAAGAACATCTATGCGCGCGGCGTGAACCCCATCGCGGTGCGGCGCCGCATCGGGATGGTCTTCCAGCGTCCCACGCCCTTCCCGACGATGTCGATTCACGACAACGTGCTCGCCGGTTTCCGCGCCGCCGGCCGCGCGGCGCCGTCGCGCGCCGAGCAGCACGAGACGGCCGAGTGGGCGCTGCGCCGCGCCGCGCTCTGGGACGAGGTGAAGGACCGCCTGCGCGACAGCGCCATGGCGCTGTCGGGGGGCCAGCAGCAGCGCCTGTGCATCGCCCGCGCGCTGGCGACGAAGCCGCGCGTGATCCTGCTCGACGAACCGACGGCGTCGCTCGACCCGCTGAGCACGCAGAAGGTCGAGGAGCTGGTGTACGAGCTGCGCGGCGACGTGACCGTGGTGATCGTCACGCACAACATGCAGCAGGCCGCCAGAGTCTCCGACCGCACCGCGTTCATGCTGCACGGCGAACTGGTGGAGGTGGGGCCGACCAAGGGCCTGTTCACCACCCCGCGCGACGACCGGACCGAAGCGTACATCACGGGGAGGTTCGGATGACCGCAACGGCAACGGCCGCGGCCACGGCCACGGCCACGGGCGCCGTCCGCACCGCCGACTACTCGTTCTGGTACGGCGAGAAGCAGGCGCTGTTTGACATTTCCCTCGACATCGCGCCGAACGCCATCACCGCACTCATCGGCCCCTCGGGCTGCGGCAAGAGCACCTTCCTGCGCAGCATCAACCGCATGCACGACCTGATGCCCGGGGCGCGGGCCACGGGAACCATCACGCTCGACGGCGAGGACGTGCTCGACCGCGCCCTCGACGTGGTGCGGCTGCGTCAGCGCGTCGGCATGGTCTTCCAGCGCTCCAATCCGTTCCCGAAGTCGATCTACGACAACGTCGCGTATGGGCCGCGCCTGAACCGCCGCGCCACCCGCAGCCAGCTCGACGACATCGTGGAGACGGCCCTCCGGCGCGCCGCCCTGTGGGACGAGGTGAAGGACCGCCTGCGCACCAGCGCCATGGGCCTGTCGGGCGGCCAGCAGCAGCGGCTCTGCATTGCCCGCGCCCTGGCCAACGAGCCGGAAGTGCTGCTGCTCGACGAACCCTGCTCCGCGCTCGACCCGATCGCGACGCAGAAGATCGAGGAGCTCCTCTGGGAGTTGAAGAAAGAACTCACGATCGTCATTGTCACGCACAACCTGCAGCAGACCGCGCGCCTGTCGGACCAGACCGCGTTCTTCTATCTGGGCCAGCTCGTGGAGTTCGGCGCCACCAAGCAGCTGTTCACGGCGCCCCGCGAGGCGCGCACCGAAGCATACATCACCGGGAGATTCGGATGACCACGGAGCCCACACCCGGCTTTCGCCACTTCCACGACCAGCTCGCCACGCTCAAGCAGCGCCTGCTGGCGATGTCGGCGCGCGCCGAGGAGCTGGTGGAGCTGTCCGTCGACGCGCTGCTCACGCGCGACACCGGCAAGGCGGAGGCCGTCATCGAGGCCGACCGCGAGCTCGACCAGCAGGAGCTCGAGCTGGAGGAACTGGCCGTGCAGCTCCTGGCGCTCCAGCAGCCGATGGCGCGCGACCTGCGGTTCCTCGTCAGCGCCATCAAGGTGACGAGCGACCTCGAGCGCGTGGGCGACCATGCGGTGAACATCGCGCAGAGCGTGTTGCGGCTGCACGCGCTCCCGAATCACGTCACGCCGGCGCCGTCGATCGCCGAGATGGCGCGCCGGGCCCGCGCCATGCTCGCCGACGCGCTCGACGCGTTCGTGCGCAGCGACGGCACCCTCGGCCGCGACGTCTGCACGCGCGACGACGAGGTGGACGCGCTGCACGACTCACTCTTCCGCGTGATGCTCACGCACATGATGGGCGACCCGCGCACCATCAACCCATCCCTCGAGCTTCTCCTGGTGAGCCGCAACCTCGAACGGGTGGCCGACCTGGCCACCAACATCAGTGAGGACGCCGTCTTCCTCGCCGAGGGCAAGCAGATCAAGCACCACGCGGAACGGGAGTCGTAGGGACGCGTTGCGCGCCGCGGTCCGGGCGTTAGTGTAGGGGCATCCCCGGACGCGGAGCCGCCCCGCATGTCGACACCGCCGCTGCACCTGCACTCGAACGCGGCCCGCCCTTCGCGCGACGAGGGCGAGCAGCGCATTGCGGCCATCGACATCGGGTCGAACTCCATCCGCCAGATCGTCGCCGACGTTTCGCCGAACGGCGCCATCCGCGTGATCGACGAAATGAAGGCGGCGCCCCGCCTGCAGACCGGGCTGCTCGAGACCGGCCGCCTGGGCGACGAGCCGATGCGCCTGGCCGTCGAAGCGCTGGGCCGCATGGCGACGCTCGCGAAGCAGCTGGGCTGCAAGCGCACCGAGGCGGTGGCCACGTCCGCCGTGCGCGGCGCCACGAACGGGGCGGCCTTCCTGCGCCGCATCAAGGAGGAGACGGGCCTGCGGGTGCGGGTCCTGGGTGGCGAGGAGGAGGCGCGGCTCGCCTTCCGCAGCGCGCTCGCGCACTTCGACCTCGGGCGCGGCCGTGCCATCGTCATGGACATCGGCGGCGGTTCCATGGAGTTCGCGCTGGCCGCGGAAGGCATCGTCGAGCGCTACGTCTCGCTGCCGTTCGGCGCCGTGCGCCTGACCGAGGAGTTCCTGCGCGACCGGCCCGCGGCCAAGGGCATGAAGAAGCTGCGCAAGGCGGTGCGCGAGGAACTGCGCCGCGCGCTGCCGGTGCGCGACTGGCGCGGCGCCGAGGTCATTGGCTCGGGGGGCACCTTCACGAACCTCGCCGGCATGTTCCTGGCGCGGCAGGGCGTGCGCGTGGCCCACTCCGTGCACGGCACGCGGATGCCCTGGCACGAGATCGAACACATCCTCGAGATGCTGCTCGAGCTGCCGCCGGAGGCGCGGCTCGCCGTGCCCGGCCTCAATCCGGGCCGGGCCGACATCATCGTGGCGGGACTCGCCGTCGCCGCCGAGCTGTGCAGCCGCGTCGAGCCGCGCGGCTTCGTCGCCTCGGCGTACGGCATCCGCGAGGGGCTGCTGCTCGACGTGGCGCACGTGATCCCCGTCGTCAGCGACCCCGGCGAGGCGCGCGAACGCTCGGTGCGCGAGTTTGCCGAACGCTGCCACTACGAGGAACCGCACGCGCGCCAGGTGCAGCGCCTGGCGCTGCAGCTGTTCGATACCATCGGCGCCCGGCTGGGCTGCGCCGCCGCCGACCGTCAGCTGCTCTCGGATGCCGCGCTCCTGCACGACGTGGGTTACCACATCAACTACCAGAAGCATCACAAGCACTCGTACCATCTCATCCAGCATGCCGACTTCCTCGGCATGACGCCCTCGGAGAAGACCGTGGTGGCGCACGTGGCCCGCTATCACCGCGGGTCCGCGCCCGACCGGGGCAAGCATGAGGAGTTCGGCACGCTCGACCGGGCCACGCGCGAGCGCATCCAGCGCCTGGCGGCGATCCTGCGCGTGGCCGACGGCTTCGACCGCGGACACGCGGCGGCGGTGGAGCGGGTGCGCGTGCGCTGGATGCCGCGTGCGCTCCGCATCACGGCGCATCCTGACGCGCGCGCCGCGTCGCTGCGGCTGGAGCTCTGGGGCGCGAACCGGAAAAAGGGCCTGCTCGAGGAGATGGCGGGGGCGCCGGTGGAGATCGTCGCGCCCGACGGCACGGTGGTGCACGAGGACGACGCGTAGCGCGGGCCGGGCGTGGCGCGTGGCGCGCCGTGGCGCGCCTCGGCGCGGCGTGTGGCGGCCTAGCCGGGGGCCACCACGCCCACGGGCTCGGCGCTCGTGCGGGGGGGGCGCGCCATGCCCCATGAGTCGCGCAGCAGTCGCTTGTGCGTCGCCATTTCCTCCGCGTCTCCCGCGTGCCGCTGCGTCCACTCGCCGTCGGCGTCCAGGTCCCAGGCCTGCCGGTTGTCGGCCAGCAGCACGGCGAGCAGCGCCTCGATGCGGGGGTGCAGCGACCGGTCGAGGATCGGCACGATCGCCTCGACGCGGCGGTCGAGGTTGCGCGGCATCCAGTCGGCGGAGCCGATGTAGTACTCCGGCGCCCCCGCGTTCTCGAACCGCCACAGGCGCGAATGCTCAAGAAAGCGCCCGATGATGCTCGTGACGCGGATACGCTCCGACTCGCCCCGCACGCCGGGGCGCAGGCAGCAGATGCCGCGTATGACGAGGTCGGTCTCCACGCCCGCGTTCGACGCGTCGCAGAGTGCCTCGACGACCTCCCGGTCCACCAGGCTGTTCATCTTGGCCACGATGCGCGACGGCAGCCCGGCGCGCGCGTGCGCCGCCTCGCGGGCGATGAGCCCGAGCAGGCGCTCGCGCAGGTTCACCGGCGCCACGAGGAGCTGGCGGTACAGCCGCTGGCGCGAGAAGCCCGTGAGCGTGTTGAACAGCTCCGACACGTCCGCACCCAGCGCCTCGTTGCAGCTGAGCAGGCCGAAGTCGGTGTAGGTGCGCGCCGTCTTGGAGTTGTAGTTGCCCGTGCC
The DNA here is from genome assembly GCA_038208045.1 of Gemmatimonadales bacterium. Classification (GTDB taxonomy): domain Bacteria; phylum Gemmatimonadota; class Gemmatimonadetes; order Gemmatimonadales; family Gemmatimonadaceae; genus PNKL01. Next base: position 6,733 of record JBBQZD010000140.1, read on the forward strand.
GATGTGCACATAGCGCCGGATGCCGTCGGGCTCGCGGCGGACCACGAGGGCCACCTTGGCGTGGGTCTTCAGCCCGGGCAGGCCATAGACGACGTGCACTCCGAACGACTCGAGCGTGCGCGCCCAGGTGATGTTGTTGGCCTCGTCGAAGCGCGCCTGCAGCTCCACGAGCACCGCCACTTGCTTGCCCGCCTGCGCCGCCTCGGTGAGCGCGCGCACCACCGCCGTGTCGCCCGAGGTGCGGTACAGCGTCATCTTGATGGCCAGCACGTGCTCGTCGTGCGCCGCCTCGTCGAGAAAGCGCTCTACGGTGCCGGGAAACGAGTCGAACGGATGGTGCACCAGGAGATCGCGCTCGCGAATGGCGTCGAAAACCAGGCGTCCATCGCGCAGTTCCACGGGCGTGACGGGCACGAAGGGCGGGTCGCGCAGATCCGGCAGGTCGAGCCCCGCCAGCGCGTGCAGGTCGCCGAGGTCGAGCAGGGGTCCGGGCTCGTGCACCTCGCGCCCGGTCAGCGGCGCCATCTCGGGGTCTTCCGACTCGCGCAGTTCCTCCAGCAGCAGCTGGCGCAGCG
>JBBQZD010000141.1:0-7306 GCA_038208045.1 Gemmatimonadales bacterium
GCGACCACTCGTCGATGCGGCGCGCCGCCTCCATCAGCACCGACACCGTCGAAATCGCCACCGACGGATTGTCCGGAAACTCCGCCGGGTTCGACTCCTCGAACCGGAAGTGGCCCTCGCGCCAGCTCATCAACTCGAAGACGACGGCCTCGGCCTGCCGGCGCACGAACTGCTCGATGTCGCGCTCGGTCAGCGCGCCTGAATCAATGAGGATCTCGCCGATGCGCCGCCGGTCGCCGTGCTCCTTCTGCCGCGCGTAGGCGGCGGTCAACTCCGCCTCCGTGATCTTGCCCGCCTTCAGCAGCATCTCGCCGATTGGATGCGGGTTGCTGCGAATCGATGCGTACGCGATGCGGCCCGCGTGGAACGCCACCACGCCCTCGTTGTCCCGCAGCTCCGAGACCACGCGCAGCACGCCCGTCTTCCGGCTCAGGTCGAGCAGTTGGAAGACGTCGTGGATCCCGAGCTCGCGGAGCGGGCCTTCGATGGCCATCAGGCGCCTCCGCCGGCCCGGCGGCCGAACACCAGCAGCAGATCCTGCGCGGTGCGCATCTCGCGGCGCGCGCGGTGCGCGAACTCGCCCGCCGGCTCGATGTCGATCACACGCTGCCAGCTCTCGATTGCCTCGCGGAAGCGCTTCTCGCCGGCGGCCAGCACCCCGTCATAGAAGATCGCGCCCGTGTGCGTCGGGTCGAAGCGGCGCACGCGCGTGAACGCCGTGTTGGCATCGGCCATGCGCCCCATCGTCAGCAGCGTCTCGCCCAGCGCCATGAGCGCCTCGAAGTTGTACGGATCGCGCTGCAGCAGGTCCACAAGCAGACCCACCGAGTCCCGCGGCCGGCCGGTGAGCCGCTTGAGCCCGGCCAGTTCCATGGTCGCCTCGGCGTACGTCGGCACCGTGTCGAGCGCGAGCGTGAGCTCGCGCTCCGCGTCTTCCCACGCCGATTTGCGCACCAGCAGCCGCGCCAGCTCGAAGCGCACCGCGGCGAAGTCCTTGTCGAGGCTCAGCGCGTGCCGGTAGGCGCTGATGGCGCCCTCGAGGTCGCCCATCGAGCGCGTGATGTTGCCGATCCAGCGCAGGACCTCCGCGCGCTGAGGCGCGAGGCGGCGGGCCGTGTCGAGCGCCTCGAGCGCCGCCGCCGGGTCGCCGGCCTCGAACCGCGCCGACGCCACCAGCATCAGCGACTCCACGTCCTCCGGCGCCGCCAGCAGAATCTGCTCCGCCACCTGCCGCGACTCGGCGCCGCGCCCAAGCATCATCAGCGCTTGCGCCTCGCCGCGCAGCGCCCGCACGTGACCCGGCCGCGCCTCCCGCGCCGCACGAAACCGCTCGAGCGCATCCCCGTACGCGCCCTGTCGGTAGAGGACGTCGCCCAGCAGCGCGTGGCCGGTGGCGGGGTCCGCGCCGCGCGCGATCGCCCGGCTCGTTTCCGCCGTCGCGCGGTCGTACAACCCCTTGGTCAGGTAGTCCGCCGCCATCGCGTACGGATCGGCCTCCATCACCACGGTCGGCGTGGGCGCCGGTGGGGGCGCGAGCTGCGAGAAGAGCGAATCCATCAGCGCCGGGTCAAACGAGAACTGCCCGACCTCTGCGCTCATCCGCTGCTCCCCGCCAAGATCCGGCACCACCGACAGGTCCGGATCCTCGTACTCGAGGTCAATGGACAGCGCGAACTTCTGCGGCACGTAGTACGAGTCGAGTTCCAGCGCGCGCTTGGTTTCGCGCAGCGCGCCGTCGAAATCGCCGAGGTTCGACAGCGCGAAGCTCATGTTGTAGTGCGCCTCGGCAAAGTCCGGACGCGTCTGGATGGCCCGCGCGAAGGCGTTGCGCGCATCCTCGAACTTCCGCAGGTCGGCCAGTACGACGCCGATGCCGTTCCACGCCTCCGGCTGCTCGGGTTCGGTCACCAGCACCTGCCGGTACGCCTCGAGCGCGAGCTGCAGCCGGCGCGACTTCGACAGCAGCAGCGCGAGATTCAGCCGCGCCTTCGCGAACCCCGGCTTGGCGGCCAGCGCGGCCCGGAAGGCCTCGATGGCGCCATCCCGGTTGCCGCTGTGGTACAGCGCGACGCCCAGGTTGTTGCTGGCCAGCGCGTAGCGCGCGTCCACGGCGAGCGCGCGCTGGTAGTCCTCGGCCGCCTCGGCATACTTCCCCTGCTGGTGCTGCGCGACGCCGCGCTCGTTCCAGAGCTTCGGGCTGTCCGTGCGCTCCGCCAGCAGGCGGTCGTACAGCTCGAGCGCGGCCGCCGGGTCCTTGCGCAGCAGGTGCATCTCGGCCATGGCCTGCAACACGAGCGCCCGGTCCTCGCCACGGTCGAGCGCCAGACGGTACTCGCGCAGTGCCTCCGCGAAGTATCCCTTCTGCCGGAACGCGAGGCCCAGGTTGTAGTGCGCCAGGCTCTCCCCCTCGGCCACGACCATCCGCGAGATCGAGCCGCGGCCGCCCCGCGCGGCGATCCCCGACTCGAGCTGCTGCGGATCGTACTTGCCGATGGCGAGGTTCGCCTGCGCGCGCGACAGCGTCGGATTGAGCTGGATGGCGCGTTTGGCGGCCGCGCGCGCCTCGTCATGGCGGCCCATGTCGCCGTAGATGAAGCCGAGCAGGTAGTGGGCGTCGGGGTTGTCGGGATTCAGCTGGATCGCGCGTTGCAGCGCCTCGAGCGCGTCGTCGGCCAGCCCCTGGTTGTACAGCGTCTCGCCCAGGTAGAACGCGACCACCGAACTGGCCGGGTCCAGCTCGAGCGCGCGGGCAAACCAGCGGCGCGCCTCGTCCATGCGGCCAATGGCCTTCTGCGCCAGCCCGAGCTGCACGATAGCGCCGAGATCACGGTCGTTGTAGTGCAGCAGCTCGGTGAACTCGCGGATCGCGTCCTCCGTCTGCCCGAGCAGCGCGTACGCGCGCGCCAGTTCCCAGCGCGCCTCGCGGTCGTCGGCACGCACGCGCAGGCGCTCCTTGAGCTCGGCGACGCGCCGGTCGTAAAAGCCCGTGTTGTAGTACGCGACCTCGAGGTTGCGCTGCGCCACCTGCATCTTCGGGTCGAGCTCGAGCGACTTCGTGAACGCGTGCACCGCCTCTTCGTACAACCCCTTGTTGTAGAAGAGGACGCCAAGGTTGTTGTGCGCACCGGCATCCGACGGGTCGATGCGGCGCGCCAAGGCGCGCAGGACGTCGCGGTCCCGGTCGGAGGTGAGCGCCTGCGCCATCAGCCCAGCCGCACCGCCTTCAGGATCTGCTCGAGCGACGCCTCGTCCGGCAGGAGGAAGAAGAAGCCGCGCAGCGCCACGTTCGTCTCCTTCACGTGGAACTCGCTCTCGATCACGAAGACGAGGTAGGTGCCCCGGCTCGACTCGAGGTACGTGGACGTGAAGATCGCGTCCGACATGTCCACCTCGAGCTGCGGCGGCGAGGGCAGCAGGATCATGCCCATGAACTCGGCGAGCGCGTTGAGGTACGCCGAACTCAGGATGTTCCCCGCCTCCTTGATGGCCGACTGCTCGTACTCGCCGAGTTCGACGAACGTGCCTTCGGGCTTGCGCGCCATCATCTCCGCCACCCGCAACGCCGTGGCGCGCGGCAGCACCAGCAGCGTGAGCCCCGTGAGGTCGCCCATCATCCGCAGGAGCACCGCGGCCACCGGCTCCTCGCCGTCCGACAGGTGATTCGGGATCTCGTTCACGGCCGACACGACCAGCTGCGGCACGCTGATCATGATGGTCTCGCCCGTCATTTCCGACAGCGCCGTCGCGGCATGGCCGGCGCCGATGTTGGCGACTTCGCGCAGCGCGTCGAGCTGGCGGAACGAAAGATTGCGGAGAGCGTCCATAGGGGGGTTCTGTCCTCAGAACAGGCTGCCAACGTCCACGATGAGTGCCGGACGGCCGTCCGAGAGGATGGTCGCCCCGCTGAAGAGCGACAGGCCGTCACGTACACTGTCGAATTGCTTCACCACGATATCCTGCTGCCCCGTCAGCTCATCCACAACGAGCCCCGCCCGGCGGGCGCCGCGCTCGAGCACCACGATGTCCGCCATCGGCGCGTGCGCGCCCGGCGCCCGCACCACCTCGCGCAGGTGCAGCAGCGGCATCACCTCGTCGCGCAGCACCAGCACCTCGCGCCCTTGCACCTGCTGCACCACCTCGCGCGACCACGCCAGCGACTCGCGCACGTGCGTCATCGGCAGCGCGTAGCGCTCGCCGCCCACGGTGGCGAGCACGGCACGCACGATGGCGAGCGTCTGCGGCAGGCGCAGCGTCACGGTCGTGCCCCGCCCCGGCTCGCTCTCGAGCTCCACCGTGCCGCCGAGCTGGCGCACGCGCGCCTGCACCGCGTCAATGCCGACGCCGCGCCCTGACAGGTCGCTGACGACGGCCGCGGTCGAGAACCCCGGCGCCGCGATCACGCGAAACAGCGTGTCGTCGTCGAGCTGCGCCACATCCGCCCCCACCATGCCGAGTTCCTTCGCGCGCCCGAGCACCCGCTCGCGATCGATGCCGCGCCCGTCGTCGCTCACGCGCACGAGCACCGCGGAGCGCTCGCGCGATGCGCTCAGCGTCAGCCGGCCCAGCCGGGGCTTGCCGTGCGCCTCGCGCACGTCCGGCGCCTCGATGCCGTGGTCCACCGCGTTGCGGAGCAGATGCACCACCGGCTCGCCGATCTCGTCCAGCAGCGACCGGTCGAGCTCGATCTCCTTCCCCTCCACCATGAACTCGATCTCCTTGTGCAGCTGCCGCGCCGCGTCGCGCACCAGGCGCGGAAACCGGTCGAAGACCTGCCCGACGGGCACCATGCGGCTCGCCATGATCTCGCCCTGCAGGTCGCCCACCAGGCGGGCGGTCTGCGTCAGCACCTCGTCGAGCGCCGCGTCCCCCTGCCCGGCCGTCAGCTGGAGCAGGCGCCCGCGCGCAATCACCAGCTCGCCGATGAGGTTCATCAGCGTGTCCAGCCGCGCCAGCTCGATGCGCACGTGACGCGCGCCCTTCGTGGCGCCGACGCCTGCCGCGGCCACCTCGTCGGCCGCCGCCAGCTGCGCCGACGCGCGCTGACGGCCGCGCCCCGCCGATACCTCCACGTGCTCCACGTCGCCCAGGGCGACAATCGTCCGTTCGATGTCGGCCGGCGACAACGCCGTCACCAGCCGGAACGCGAACGCCTGCGGCGATTCGGCGGCCTGCAGCTCGGCGAGCGGCGGCGACAGCGCGACGATCTCGCCGACGTCGCGGATCTTCTGGATTACCAGGAAGGCGCGCACTCCCGGCAGCAACGTGTCGGCCCGCTGGCGCACGCGCACCAGCACGCCGGGCCCGTCATCGAGGCTCGGCGCGGGCACCGGCGCCGGCAGGTCGGCCGACGACACACGGAACTCGCCCGTCGCGCGGTGCTCGCCGGTGAAGGTGCTGAATTCAGCCGTCGCGCCGCCGCCCGTCACGTGGCGCATCTGCTCCAGCACGTCGGCGCCGCCCGGCGTGTCGTCGCGGCCGGCGACGGCGCGCTCGACGCCCGTTTCCAGCACGTCCGCGGCGCTGAACAGCACGTCCATGAGTTCCGCCGTCACGCCTTGGTCGCCGGCACGCACCCGGTCGAGCAGGCTCTCCAACTCGTGCGCGAAGGCCGCCACCGCCGTGTACCCCATCGTCGCCGACATGCCCTTCAGCGTGTGCACCGCCCGGAACAGCACGGTCACGGGCTGCGTGTCGCCCGGCGCGTGTTCGAGGTCGAGCAGCGCACGATTGATCTCCGAGAGCTGTTCGCTGCTCTCGGTCCGGAACAGCTCCGCGTAGCGGGACGGGTCCATGCCGTGGCTCACGAGGACGCCGGCACGCTCACCCGAGCACGCGCTGCACGGCCTCGAGCACGCGGCTGGGCTGGAACGGCTTGACGACGAAGTCCTTCGCACCGGCCTGGATCGCCTCGACCACCAGGGCCTGCTGCCCCATCGCCGAGCACATCAGCACCCGGGCCTTCGGGTCGAACTTCGTGATCTCCCGCACCGCCTCGATGCCACCCATGTCCGGCATCACGATGTCCATCGTCACGAGATCCGGCCGCAGCGCCTTGTACTTCTCCACCGCCTGCGCGCCGGTCTCGGCCTCGCCGACCACCTCAAACCCCGCCTGCTGCAGGATGTCCCCGACCATCGTCCGCATGAAAATCGCGTCATCGCAAATGAGCACGGTTGGCACTGCGTCCCCCGATTCGTCGAATTATTGAATGACCAGCACCTGTCGAGCCAATGCACGCACGTCGCACACCAGCACCTGGTCCTCGCCCGCATAGGCGACGTGCGACACAACGCCGCCCACCGAGTGCTCCGCCTCCACTGCCTCCAGCCGTTCCGCGTCGAACGTCACCACGTCCTTCACTGCATCGACCAGCACGCCGAGCACCTTGCCCTCGGCTTCCACCACCAGCACGTCCCCCGTGTCGCCCGGGCGAGGCACCCCGAAGCGTGCCGACAAATCGGCGACCGTCACCAGCGCCCCCCGCATGTTCACCAGCCCGCGCACCCACTCCGGCGCGCCCGGAAGCCGCGTGGCCGGACGCATCGGCACGATTTCACGCACCGCCTCCAGCGCGCAGGCGCACCGCCGTCCCCCGGCCCGGAAGACCAGGTAACGCTGGGCGGACAACTCAGTGGTCGGCTCTATAGAAGTCAAAGTAGTCCAGCGGGTTCGGAGAGGCAATCAAATCGGGCAATTCGGCCACGGTCACCAGCGACTGGCGCAGCGCCTCCGGCAGGGGTGACCGGAACTCCAGCCGCTCACCCGACACCGGATGACTGAAGACGAGCCAGGCCGCATGAAGGAAATGCCGCGCGGGCGGAAGCCCCACCAGCCGCCGGGCGCCGCCCCCTCCGTACGTGTCATCACCGACCACCGGGTGCCCGACTGCAGCCAGATGCACGCGAATCTGGTGCGTGCGGCCACTGTGGAGCTGACAGCGCAGGAGATCGGTCGACAGGAAGCGAGCCAGCCGCGTGAAGTCGGTGCGCGCCGCGCGCCCGGCCTCCACCACGGCCATCTTCAGGCGGTCGTTCGGGTCGCGGCCGATCGGCCGCTCAACCGTCAGCCGGTCGTCCGCCAGGTGCCCCCAACTCATCGCGGCATAGCGGCGCGTGATCCGCCGGTCGGCAATGGCCTTGCTCAGCACGCGATGCGCCTGGTCGGTCTTGGCCACGACCATCAACCCGGACGTATCCTTGTCGAGGCGGTGCACCAGGCCCGCCCGTTCGTCGCCGCCACCGGCCGCCAGCCCTTGGCCGCGCCCCTTCAGCGCGTTCACCAAGGTGCCGGACCAGTTGCCCGGCGC
>JBBQZD010000142.1:0-7268 GCA_038208045.1 Gemmatimonadales bacterium
AGACCGTTGTCATCCACAACAACAGCGACTCGGCGATGCGCTCCATTCAGGTGCGCCTCGACCAGAACCTCTTCTCGGCGAATGTGCCGCGCGCCGAATCGGTGCCCGAGATCACCGACGGCATGCGCGTCACGCGCATGACGTTCAATGGCGAGCCGGTGGACCTGAACCCGCCGCCGCAGCGTCGCCAGTTCGGCGCGGGTGCCACGACTTCCGCCGTGCAACTCGCGGCGTTCGGGATGGCGACGACCTCCGCGCGCATCACGCTCCCCACGCCCATCGCCGCGCACAGCACGGCGACGCTCGAAGCCGAATGGAACTTCAAGGCGCCGGCCTCGGACAACGGGCGCGGCATCCGCATGGGCGCGTGGGGCGACAGCCTGGTGCAGGTGGCCGAGTGGTACCCGCGCGTGGCGGTGTACGATGACCTGCGCGGGTGGGACACGGACCCGTACCTGGGCCCGTCGGAGTTCTACAACAATTTCGGCCGCTTCGACGTGACCATCGACGCGCCCGCCGGGTGGCTGGTGGGCGCCACGGGCATGCTGCAGAACCCCGCCGAAGTGCTCACGCCGACCGCGCGCGAGCGCCTGTCGCACGCGCTCGAGTCGGACGACGTGCGCCCCATCGTCACGGCCGACGAACGCGGGCCGGGCAAGGCGACGCTGGATGGCACGCGGCTCAGTTGGCACTACGTGGCCGACTTCGTGGGCGACTTCGCCTGGTCGAGTTCCGACCGCTTCGTGTGGGATGTCACACGGGCGACCATTCCCGGCAAGGGAGTGATTCCCGTGCACCTGCTGTACGAGCCCAGTCACGTGGCGCAGTACGTGCAGGCGGGGCCGCTGGCGCGCCACGCGCTCGAGTTCTACTCGAAGCTCTGGATGCCGTACGAGTTCCCCCAGCTCACGCTCACCGACGGCCCCGACACCGGCATGGAGTTCCCGATGTTCATCGGGTCCGCCTCCGGCGCCGCCGATCACGAGACCGGGCACCAGTGGTGGCCGATGATTGTCGGCACCAACGAGACGTGGTACGGCTGGATGGACGAGGGATTCAATCAGTACATGAACCAGCTCTCGTCGGCCGACCGCAACAGGCAAGCGGTGAACCTCGACGGGCTGGGGCAGTCGTACGGGCGCACGAGCGGCAACGAGATGGAAGCGCCATTGATGTGGAACGCCAACTACGGCGGCCCGATGTACTCGTTCCAGGCGTACAGCAAGGCGCCGCTGATGCTCTCGATGCTGGGCGGCATCGTCGGCGACACGGCGGTGTGGCGCGCGCACAGCGAGTACGCCAAGGCATGGCTGTTCAAGCATCCCTCGCCATGGGACTATGCCTTCTTCATGAGCAACGCCCTCAAGCGCGACCTGGGCTGGTTCTGGTACTCCTGGCTCTTCACCACGGAATCGGTGGACGGCTCCATCGCGACGGTCAAGAGCGCCGCAGGCAAGACCACCGTGACCGTGCAGCAGGATGGACAGATGCCGTCCCCGGTGGTGCTGCGCGTGAAGTTCGCGCCCACCGGCGCAACGCTTCGGCCGATGAAGAACGGGGTGATGACCGACAGCGCCACGGCGGTGGTGACCTGGCCGGTGGACGTCTGGTTCGCCGGGAGCCGCACGTTCGACGCGGTGCTCGACTTCGGCCCGCGGACCATCGAGAAGATCACGCTCGATCCGTCCTGCCGCTTTCCCGATCGCGACGTGAGCGACAACACGTGGCCCAGGCAGGCCGCGACGGCGGCCCAGGCGGCTGGTGGACCACCAGGGTTCGGACGGCCGCGCTGCGAGTAGCGACGTTGCCGCGCGCGCGCCCTGGCGCCATCATCAACGGGTCATGCTGATCCTCTTCCTGCAGGTTCTCGCGCTGCTGGGCCCGTCCAGCGGCGCGCCGCGCGCGCCGCGCGCGCCCGCGCCGGTCGCCAAGACGCTCGCCGTCCTGAACTTCGACAACAACACCGGGCGCGCCGACTACGACCCGCTCGGCCGCGGGCTCGCGGCGATGATGATCACCGACCTCGCGGTCTCGCCGGACCTTCGCCTCGTCGAGCGGGAGCGGATGCAGGACATTCTCGACGAGCAGAAGCTGTCGCGCTCGCCGTTGTTCGACTCGACCACGGCCGCCCGGGTGGGGCGGCTCCTCGGCGCGGAGTTCATCGTCACCGGGTCGCTGACGGCCGCCGCCGCCGACCTGCGGGTCGACCTGCGGATCATCAAGGTCGAGACCGGCGAAGTCGTGAAGACTGCGCGCGCCACCGGCCGCGAGGATCGGCTCTTCGCCATCGAGCAGCGACTCGCCGACCGGGTGTTGAAGGACCTCGACATCGCGCTCTCCCCCGAAGACTCGGCGCTGCTGGAGCGGCGCCGCGAGGCCGACCGCCGCCTTGGCTACGAGGCGTTCCACGCCCTCTCGAGCGCGCTCGCGTCCATGGACAATGGCGACTACGTGACCGCCACGACGCAGCTGCAACCGCTCATGATGCACTCGTCCGACTCGCGCGTGGTGCAACTCGCCTATCAGGAAGCGAAGCGTCACGCCGCGGAGGCCGCCAAGGAGAAGGCCAAGGCGAAGGCGGGCGACGCGCTGCGGGGCCTCTTCAAGAAGCCGTAGGGCGCCGCTCTGGCGCGTGCCGCGGCCGCCAGGCGGCCCGTCGGCCCGTCGGGCCGTCGGGCCGTCGGGCCGTCGCACGAATGGCGTACCTCCTTTGCGCGATTGTTGCCCCGCGCCCAACGGACTACGGTTTGAAGAGGCGCGGACGACCGCGTTTGTCTCTCTTCACGAGCGTGGTGAACCATGGTGCAGCACGTCATTCGCGGAACGCGTCGTCCCCTCCAGGTGCTCTTCGTCGCGTGCGCGGCGCTCCTGGTCTCGGCCTGCGCGGTCTCGCGGCAGCAGGAAATCGACATGGGCGCGGCGTACTCCCAGCAAGTCGCCCAGCAGCTGCCGCTCATCAAGGACGCCGAGTTGCTGCGCTACGTCGCCGTGCTCGGCGACTCCCTCGCGTTCGTGTCCGGCACGCAGGGCATGCAGTTCCACTTCAACATCGTGGACAGCAAGGAAGTGAACGCCTTCGCCCTGCCCGGCGGCTGGATCTACATCAATCGCGGGCTGATCGCGCGAGCGCAGTCGATGGACCAGGTGGCCGGCGTCCTGGCGCACGAGATCGGGCACGTCACTCGGCACCATACAGCCCAGCAGATGCAGCAGCAGCAGAAAGCCAACATCGGTCTCGCGCTGACCTGCACGCTCACCAAGGTCTGTGACAGCGGCGCCGCGCAGTCGGCAATCAACCTCGGCGGGACGGCGCTCTTCATGAAGTTCAGCCGCGATGATGAGCGCGAGGCGGACGTGCAGGCAGTCCGGAACACCATCAAGGCGAAGATCGACCCCAGCGGCGTCGTCGAGATGTTCCAGATCCTGCTGGCCGAACAGAAGACGCAGCCCACGGCAGTGGACGCGTTCTTCTCCTCGCATCCGCTCGACGCCGAACGGATCGCGAACGCGCGGGCGCTCATCGCAACCTATCCCGCCGCGGCCGTCCGCGGGCTGCGGCAGGACACGCCCGCGTTTCAGGCGTTCAAGCGTCGGCTCGCGTCCATGCCGCCCAGCCCGCCGGTGAAGGCCGCGGCGAAATAGGCCGCGCGGCCAGTCGGCGGCGGGACCCGGTCTACGCGCCGAGCGGCGCGACGCACGCCGCGTCGTCGTTGCCCGGCGCGTTCACCCGCGTGCCGACCTCGTACGCCGTCCACTCGCCGCCGTCCCACGCGCGTAGCAGCCCCTGCGGCGCGCTCGCCGTCGTCCCGGAGGCGAGCCACTCGGCGTAGTGCTCCCCGGGAATCACCACCGGCATGCGATGGTGGATTGGTTGCATCAGCGCATTCGCGTCCATCGTCAGCACCGTGCACGTCTCCAGCGCGTCGCCTTCCGGCGGCTGCCACCGCTCCCACAGGCCCGCCAACGCGAAGACGCCGCCGTCGCGCCGCGCGATGAACCACGGCTGCTTCTTCGACGCGCCGGCCACGGCCTGCCACTCGTAGAACCCGTCGGCCGGAATCAGGCAGCGGCGCCTCTGGAACGCCGCGCGGAATGCGGGCTTCTCGTGCGCGGTCTCGGCGCGCGCATTGGCCAGGCGGTGCCCGATGGCTGGATCTTTGGACCAGAACGGCACGAGTCCCCAGCGCAGCATCACGACCTCAGCCTCATCCGCTCCCCACCGCACGACCGCGACCGGCCGGCCGGGTCCGAGGTTCCAGTGCGGCGGAAGCTGCGGCCCGCGGCGCACGCCGAACTGCGCCCAGTCGATCCGGTCACTCTTCGAGAGCGCGAAGCGTCCGCACATGGCGTCAGTCCGTCGTGGCCGCGCGGCCGAGGCGCGGCGTCCGGGCGAGCTCGTCGAGGCGCGCCAGCAGGGCGTTGACGTCCACGGGTTTCAACAGGACGTCGTCCACCGTGAACATGCGCATGCGGGCCAGCTCGTCCTCGCGGACGAAGCCCGTGCACAGCAGCACGGGCACGTCGGCGTCGAGGGCGCGAATCTGCACGAGCGTGTCGGCGCCGCTCAGCGCACCCGGAAGCTGGACGTCGAGCAAGATGGCGCTCACCTCCTGCTGGCGTTCGCGCAACAGCGCGATGCCGCGTTCGCCGTCGGCCGCCTCGAGCACCTCGAAGCCCGACAGGTCGAGCACCAAGCGCAGCATCTCGCGCAGGGCGTGCTCGTCGTCGATGACGAGCACGACCGGGCGCCGGGTGCCCGGCGAGGAGCGTCGGGCGGGCGTCTCCGCGGGCGGAGCGGGCGCCGGGCGCACCGCGCGATCCGCGAGGGCGGGGAAGTGCAGCGTGACGCGGGTGCCGCGCAGTGTCGCGCTGCGCACCGCGATTGCCCCGCCGAGCTGGCGCATGTGCCCGTAGGCCATGGACAGGCCGAGTCCGGTCCCCTTGCCGCGTTCCTTGGTCGTGAAGAACGGCTCGAACATCCGCGCCTTCACCTCGTCGGTCATGCCGATGCCCGTATCGGCGACCGTCACCGTGACGTACGCCCCGGGCTGCACGCCGACGGTGCCCGCCTGCTCGGCGTCCAGTTGTTCGCGACGCGCCTCAATGCGCAGCGAGCCGCCCTCCGCCATGGCGTCCCGCGCGTTGATGCAGAGGTTGAGCAGCGTCTGTTCGATCTCGCCGGCGTCCCCGAGCACGGCGGGCAGGTCGCCCGGCGCCCAGGCGTCCACCACGATGCGCCGGTCGAACGTGCGTGCACAGATGCGGCCGACGGTCTCGATGGCCTGCCCGAGGTCCACGGGGGCGAGGCGCAGCGGGTCGTGGCGACTGAAGCTGAGCAGCTGCCGCGTGAGTTCGGCGGCACGCGTGCCGGCGTGCTCGATGCCGTCGAGTGCGGCGCGGGCCGGATGACCGTCGGGCGTGAGCGCGCGCGCCGCCGCCGCACCGGTGAGCACCGCGCCGAGCAAGTTGTTGAAGTCGTGGGCGATGCCGCCGGCCAGCGACCCCACGGCATCCATCTTCTGCGCGTGCGCCATGGTCTCGCGGCCGGTCAGGTCGCGATAGGCCGCCAGCCGCCACGGGCCGCCGTCCAGCTCGATCTCGCTGACCGCCACGCCCCAGGTCTGGGTGACGCCGTCGGCGCGGCGCCAGCGCACCACCTTCTGGCCGGGTCCGCCCGGCAGGAGCTCGGTCGGCAGCGGCTGCCCGATGAGCGCCTCGGGCGCGACGCCGGTGAGCATGGACGTGGCGGGATTGGCATCGACGACCAGCCCGGTGGCGGGCTCGATGATGAACAGCGCGTCGGCCGCGCGATCGAACACGTCGCGGTAACGGCGCTGCCAGTCGTACAGCGTGCGCACGGTCTCGTTGAAGGTCGTGCGCAGCAGCTCCCATTCCGCCGCGGGGGCGTCGCCGCTGATCTCATGCAATGCGCGCGACTGGCGCATGGCCTCGACCTCACGCGCCATCGCTCGCACCGGCGTCACCAGCAGCCGACGCCCGGAGTTCCAGACCATGCTGAGCGTCACCGCGCCGACCACCAGCGCGAGCAGCAGGCCCGCCACGGCGTACGTGAAGAGCTCCCGCAGCTCGTGCCGGTCGAAGCCGGCCTCGATGGTGCCCAGCCGCGCGCCGGAGATGTCGTGCAGAGGGTTGCGCACGAGCAGCGTGTCGCCGTCGGCGCTGCGCACCGCCGAGACGCCGTCCGCGTCAGCGGGCGACGGTGGCGCATCGAGCACGCGTACGCGTGCCGAGACTTCGTTGCCCAGCGTGCGCAGGTGTGCCGCATCCACGGGCATGCCGATGACCAGGTAGCCGGTCGCGCGGCCCCGCGTACCCGGCGGCAGATGCCGCCGGGCGCCGCCAATCAGCATGATCTCCCCGGCGACGCGCAGGTAGCCGCCCGTCGCGCCGCGCGCGTCGAGCACGGCATAGAGCGCCGCCGGCAGTGCGGGCGGAGCACCGTCCGTTCCCTCGGCTCGTGTCCAGACGTGACGCGGAATACCGGACGCATCCGTCAGCACGATGAACGTGTAGCCGTACGCCGAGAGCCACTGGACCATGTCGTCGGCGAAGACGCGCCGTTCGCCGCCGGCCGATCCCGCTGCGGCCAGTGCCGCCGCGTCGCGGCCGGACGCGTGCTCTGCCACGCGCCGGGCCGTCTCGTCGGCCTGCCGCGCGAAGAGCCGCGCCACGGCGGCTGCCCGCCGCGGCACGGAGGCCTCCTCGAACTGACGCACGGACCAGTAGATGGCCATCGCGCCGACGGCCAGGCTGGTGGCGAGCACCGTGAAGGCCGCGATGGAGAACCGCGTCAGCTGGGTGTTGACGGACCGGATTTTGGCGTCGGACATGCGATGGGCGCGAGGCGGTACCTGATGGACACCCGCACGTTACGGCGCCGTGACGCAGGCCGCAAACCTTTCCGGGGAGTGGAGTGTCAGAGAGAGTGACCCCCCCGGCGCCGGTGCAGCGGCCGGGCGAAACAACAGGAGGAACCCAGCATGGAGTTGAAACGGATGCAAACGACGGCCGGATCGCTGTACTGCCTCGTCGACGACCGCGGGACCATCATCGGATGGATCCCGAACCCGGTGTCGAAGGACGTCGTGGGGCCGGGACGCGAAAAGGTGTACCTCGCGCGGGCGAGCCGCGAGCGTTCCGTCGCGCCCCGCGCCGCGGCCTGAGCGCCGGCACGGGACCGCCGGTCCCCAGCGCTCCGGCGCACGGCCACCCCCGCTGGCGCTCTCCGTATGTGCGGAGGGCGCCGT
>JBBQZD010000143.1:0-7206 GCA_038208045.1 Gemmatimonadales bacterium
GTTCTCGAGCAGGGTGGCGCCTTCAGGGATGAGCGCCTGCTGTGTGTTGCTCTCGGGCAGGTCGCCCGGCCAGTCGCGCGATTTCCAACGCTGCCGCAGGCGCTCGACGATGGACGCATCCAGGCGCATGGCCCGGCCGAAGAGCGTGGCGATGGCCGGCTTGGTGAGGTC
The DNA here is from genome assembly GCA_038208045.1 of Gemmatimonadales bacterium. Classification (GTDB taxonomy): domain Bacteria; phylum Gemmatimonadota; class Gemmatimonadetes; order Gemmatimonadales; family Gemmatimonadaceae; genus PNKL01. The sequence continues at coordinate 172 of JBBQZD010000143.1, forward strand.
GTCGCTGGTGGGGCCCAGGCCGCCGGTGGTGATCACCGCGCCGGTTCGGTCGAGCGCCTCGCGGACGGCCGCGGCGATGTCGTCCGCGCTGTCGCCAACGCTCGTGCGCCGTGCCACCGTGATGCCGTGCCGCGCCAGCTCGCGCGCCAAGTGCGCACCGTTGGTGTCAACGGTGAACCCGAGCAGGAGCTCGTCGCCGATGGTCAGGAGTTCGAGATTCATGCGGAAGCGGCTGGACGTCTACCGTCTACCGCAGCACCTTGCCGTACCGCTTCAGGTACAGCGCGAAGCTGTACAAGGTCAGCACGACGGCCACGACCATCGAGATCGTCCCGATGGTGCCCACGAGTCGTTTGACCTGGTCCCACGACGGCCCGGCGAAGCCGTGCTCGTCGAGCCACGTGCGGTAGGCGAACCAGAAGTAGGCTGCGCCCACCCAGATGTACTGAAAGGTCGCCTTCCACTTGCCCGGGCCCATGGCGGCAATCACCAGGCCCTTTCGGCTGGCCGCGAAGCGGAACCACGTCATCGCCGCCTCGCGGCCAAGCACGATCACGAGCACCCACCACGGCAGGGCGACCGGTGACGTGAACCACGTGGGAAATGGATAGCTCGACGACTCGGCCACGCGCGGCAGCGTGCGCGCCAGCCACTCGCCACTCGGCGCCTGCAGCAGGTACATCGGAATGAAGGTGGCGAGCAGCAGGAGCTTGTCGGCCAGCGGATCGAGCATGCGGCCGAGGTCGCTCTCCTCGTTGCGCTCGCGGGCCAGCTTGCCGTCGTAGTGGTCGGAGATCGCGACGACGAGGTACAGCACGAAGGCGAGGCCGCGCCACGTGGCCGAATGGACGAACGGCAGCCACGCGACCAGCGGCGTGAGTGCGATGCGCCCGACGGTGATCGAGGTGGGGAGGTTCACGGACCGTCCCGCCCGTTTACGCGAGGGCCTTGAGGACCAGCTTGGAGATGGCCTTGAGGGTATCAAAGACCCCATCCCCGGTCACGGCGACGGCCTCGAAGTACGTCGCGCGCTCGATCCACTCGCCCGTCGGCAGCTGCTCGACGAGGTTCTCCGTCGGATGGAACGGATCGGGTGTGACGCGCTGCCGGGCCGGATCGACGACCTCCCACCCCGGGTTGAGCGAGGCCTGCAGGTCGGCGAGCGGCGCGGCGTTGGGGAGGTCGCGCTTGTTGTACTGGATCACGAACGGCATCTTCGTGAGGTCGTACCCGTATTCGGCCATGTTGTCGTACAGGTTCTGCATGGCCTCCTGGTTCGCCTCCATGCGCTCCATCTGCGAGTCGGCCACGAAGACGATGCCGTCAACGCCCTTGAGGATCAGCTTGCGCGAGGCGTTGTAGTACACCTGGCCCGGCACCGTATACAGGTGGAAGCGCGTCTTGAAGCCGCGGATGGTGCCGAGATCCACCGGCAGGAAATCGAAGAAGAGCGTGCGCTCGGTTTCCGTGGCCAGCGAGATCAGCTTGCCGCGGGTATCGGGCTTCACCTTGCCATAGACGTGCTCGAGGTTCGTCGTCTTGCCGCCGAGCCCCGAACCGTAATAGACGATCTTGCAGTTGATCTCGCGGGACGCGTAGTTGATCATCGACATGGCCGTTCTCTCCTAGCTGAACAGCTGGTCGATCTCGTCGTCGGCGCCGGCGAGAAGGTGCGGTTGCTGCGGCTGGCCATCGTTGCCGCGCGAAAAGACGGCCTCGAAGAGCCGCGTGAGTTCACCCACGGTTTCCTTCATCTTCAGTCTCACCAGGCCCAGTGTCGTCCGGTTGTCGAAGAGCGTGACGAGGATGACGCGCCGCGCCACGTCGGCCAGGTACATCGATTCCTTCTCGCCCTGATGGAACAGGGAGTTGAAGTCGGTCTCGCCCATCAGGCGGGCCAGCTGGTCGTTGGCCGCGAAGTCGGCAGCCGTCAGCGTCGCGAAGGCGGTCGGGTCGAAGGTCGGCTGTTCCCCCACGGTCGCGACCAGCTGCCCCGTGCGATCCACGAGGAGGGCGCACCGAGAGTTGCTCTCGAAGAGGAATTTCTGGAGCGTCAGGGTGATCGCCCCGAAATCGTCTTCGGTGAAGGACCAGCTGGCAGAACCGACGGTCATGGATCTCGGAGGGCTAGGACCCGGTAAAGATGGCAAGGGGACGCCGTTGGGGACAGGGGCGGACAGCCGGACCTCGTGGCGGGGCGGAATCGGGTGGCGCCCGGCGCTGCGTGGTGCTCAATTCCGGCGTGCGATCAACCCCCCGGTTCGCACGGCACGGGAGCCGGGGGCGGCGCCAGGGAGCCAGACGACCGCGGATGAAGAAGCCAGCCCGGCACGCGTCACGCAGCAAGCCGCCCTCCGAGGCGCCAGACGTCGTCTCGCCATCCGGCGCGGCAGAGCGTCTGGAGCGCGCGCCGGTGAGTCTGCTCGCCCTCGATCGCGAGAGCCGGATTCTCTACGCGAACGCCGCGGCGGCGCAATTGATGGGGGGCGACCCCTCGCACCTGAAGGAGGCGCCGCTTTTGCAGTTCATCGCCGAGCGCGACCGGGCGGCGTGCATCGGCTTTCTCGAGACGCTGTGGTCCACCGGGGCGCCGTCCGCCTGCCGTCTGGCACTGGCCGGGCCGGGGCATCCGCCGCGCGCCGTCCGGATTGACGCGACCTGCGAAGCACCCGGTGGCGAGTGCCTGCTGGTGCTGGTCGACGTCTCCGAGCGCCAGCAGCTCCTCGACACGCTCGTGGCCAGCGAGTCGAGCTATCGGGCGCTGGTGAACAGCATCGGCGAGGCGCTCTATGTGCAGGACCGGGACGGTCGCTTCGTCGAGGTCAACGACGCCGTCGTGCGCATGTATGGCTACCCACGCGAGGCCCTCATCGGCCAGTCACCGGCCATGCTCTCGGCACCGGGGCGCAACGACATGGACGCCGTGCAGCGCATGGTCGCGCGGGCCTTCGCCGGCGAGCCGCAGCGGTTCGAGTTCTGGGGCCGGCGCGCCAACGGCGAGATCTTTCCCAAGGACGTCCGCCTCGCGCCCGGCACGTATTTCGGACAGCAGGTCATCATCGCCCTGGCCGACGACATCAGCGGGCGCAAGCGCACGGAGGAGGCGCTGCTGGCCAGCGAACGGCAATTCCGCCTGCTCTTCGAGGCGAATCCGCTGCCGATGTGGGTGTACGACACCGAGACGCTGCGCATTCTCGCCATCAACGACGCCGCGGTGGTGCGCTACGGGTACTCGCGCGACGAGTTCCTGCGCATGGCCATCACCGACATCAGACCCGCCGAGGAAGTGCCGCGCCTGCTCGAATCCATCGCGGGCCGGCACGCCGGCCCGCGCGACTCGGGCCCGTGGAAGCACCGGACGAAGGACGGGCGGATCGTGCTGGTGGAGATCACGTCGCATCCCATCGCCTTCGAGGGCCGGGAGGGCCAGTTGATCGTGGCCTCCGACATCACGGCGCGCGTCGAAGCCGAGGCCGCGCAGCTCGATTCCGAGGAGCGACTGCGTCTGGCGGTCGAGGCCGCACACCTGGGGACGTTCGACTGGGACATCCCCGGGGGGCAGCTCACCTGGTCACGCCGCCACGAGGTACTCTGGGGGTTCGCGCCCGGCGAGTTCGGCGGAACGTTTGCGGAGTTCGCCGCTCGCGTGCATCCCGACGACTTGCCCGGCGTCAACGTGGAAGTCGAGCTGTGCATCGCGAACCGGGGACCGTTTGCCTGCGACTTTCGCGTCCGCTGGCCCGACGGGTCCGTGCATTGGGTGCAGGCGGCCGGCGAATTCATCTTTGACGGTGACGGCCAGGCACTGCGCATGCACGGCGTCGTGGCCGACATCACCGAGCGCATGCAGGCCGTCGACCAACTGCTGGAGAGCGAGGACCGGTATCGCGACCTCGTGGAACACAGCCACGACCTCATCTGCACGCACGACCTGGAGGGGCGCATCCTCTCGGCGAACGCCGCCTCCGCGACGATGCTCGGATACAGCGTGCCGGAACTCGTGACGATGAACCTGCGCGACATCTTCGATCCCTCGGCGCCGCCGGACGCGCTGGAGGAGTACCTCGCCGTGCTCCGTCGTGATGGCGGCGCCACGGGCGCGATGGCAGTCCGGACGCGCTCCGGGGACCGGCGCGTCTGGGCGTACCAGAACACGGTGCGCGCCCAGGGGCACAGGGGCCCGATCGTGCGTGGCATGGCGCACGACATCACCGACCGCAAGCGCGCCGAGCGCAACCTTCGCCGGCTCTCGCTCGCCGTGGAGCAGAGCCCGGCGGCGACGATCATCACCGACATCGACGGCCGCATCGAGTACGTCAACCCGAAATGCGTGGAGGTCACCGGGTACTCGGCGGCGGAGCTGATCGGGCAGACGCCGGCCATGCTCAAGTCCGGTCTCACGCCGCTTGCCACGTACGAGGACCTCTGGCGCACGGTACTCGCCGGCAAGGTCTGGCGGGGGGACCTGCAGAATCGGCGGAAGAGCGGCGAGCTGTACTGGGAGGCGACGACCATATCACCGCTGACCAATGCGCACGGCGAGATCGTCAACATCATCGCCGTCAAACAGGACCTCACCGAGCGCTTCGCGGCCGAGGCCGCGCGCACGACCCTCGAGGCGCAGCTTCGCGTCAGCCAGAAGATGCAGGCGCTGGGCACGCTGGCCAGTGGCTTCGCGCACGACTTCAACAACATTCTGGGCGCGATCGCCGGCTTCACGGAACTCGCGCTGGCGGAGGCGAAGGGCAACGCGTCGCTGGCCGACTCGCTCGCCGAGGTCGCCCGGGCCAGCGCGCGCGCCACCAGCCTCGTGCGGCAGATCCTCACCGTAGGCAGGCAGTCGGAGGCGCAGCAGCGCGTCATTTATCTGGCGCCGGTGATCCACGAGGCGCTCCACCTGCTGCGCGCGGCCGTGCCGTCCAGCGTCTCGTTTGTCACGACGATTGCGCCCGACACGGCGCCCGTGATGGCCGATCCCGCGCAAGTGCACCAGATCCTGATGAACCTCGGCACCAATGCGGCGCACGCGATGCGCGGCAGGACCGGGCAACTGCACGTCACCCTGGCCAACTGCACCCTCGGCGCCGACCAGCCCGATCTCCCACACGGGCTCCAGCCCGGTCAGTATGTGCGGCTCTCGGTCGCCGACACGGGCTGCGGCATGCGCGCCGAGACGCTGGAGCGGGCCTTCGATCCCTTCTTCACGACGAAAGCGATGGGCGAGGGAACCGGGCTCGGGCTGTCTATCGTGCACGGCATCGTGCGCAGTCATGGCGGCGCCGTCACCGTCCGGAGCACGCCGGACGAAGGCACGACGTTCGACCTCTATTTTCCGGCGGTCGCGAACGCTGTGCCCGATGCGGCCTCCGACCCAGTGCCGACGCCGCGCGGTCGCGGCGAGCTCGTGCTGGTGGTGGACGACGAGATCGCGCTGGGCAAGCTGCTGCAGCGCGTGCTCGAGCGGCTGGGGTACGCGGTCGACACGCACAACCGGCCGATGGCCGCCCTCGACGCCGTGCGCGCCGAACCGCGGCGGTACGCCGCGGTCATTACGGACCTGCACATGCCGCAGCTCTCGGGCCTCGAACTGGCGCGCGAACTGCGCGGGCTCGCCCCGCACGTGCCGATTCTGCTGACGTCGGGCAATCCGGGGGACGTGCCCGCAAACGCGCTGCGGGAGCTCGACCTGCAACCCGTGGTGCCGAAACCGTATTCGAGCGACGCCATCGGGTGGGCGCTGTTTTGCGCGCTGACGGACCGCGCGGGGCACTAGCGCGCGCGGTGCGCCGTGCGCCGTGCGCCGTGCGCCGTGCGCCGTGCGCCGTGCGCCGTGCCGCTTTAGAGTGCGCGGCGCGCGCTGATGCTCTGCGCGATCGTCACGCCGTCGGCGTACTCCAAGTCGCCGCCCACGGGCAGCCCGCGCGCAATCCGGCTCATCGCCACCCCGCTCGGCGCGAGCTGCTGCTGGATGTACAGCGCCGTCGCTTCGCCCTCGAGCTTGGCGTTCGTGGCGAGAATCACCTCGCGAATGCCGCCGGCGGCGACGCGTGTCACGAGCGCCGCAACGGTCAGGTCGTCGGGCCCCACGCCGTCAATGGGCGCCAGGCGGCCGCCGAGCACGTGATACATGCCGCGATATTCGGCCGACCGCTCGATGGCGCCGATGTCCGACGCCTCCTCGACGACGCACACGAGGGACGCATCGCGCCGTGGGTCGGCGCAGAGGGCGCACAGCGACTGCTCCGTGAGATTGAAACAGCGGGAGCACGGCTTCACCTGCTCGGCCAGCGTCGTGATGGCGCGCGCCAAGCGGTGCGCCTGTTCCGCCGGCTGCTTCAGCAGGTGATAGGTCAGCCGCAGGGCCGACTTGCGCCCGATCGTCGGTAGGCGGGACAGCTCAGTGACCAGATCATCGATGGCCGACACGATCAGAGCGGCAGGGGGAACGGCAGCGACAAGCCGCCCATCAGCGTGCGCATCTCGCGCTGCGCGGCGTCGGCGGCCTTCTTCTGCGCGTCCACCGCCGCGGCGGCAATGAGATCCTCGAGCATCTCGACATCCGCCGGGTTCACGGCCGCCGGCTCGATGCGGACCTTCTTCACGTGCCCCTTGCCGTCCACCTCGACGGTCACCATGCCGCCGCCCGACGAGCCCGTGACGCTGAGCTTGAGCAGCGACTCCTCCACCTGCTGCGCGCGCTGCTGCATTTCCTGCGCCTGCGCGACGAGATTCTTGAGATCCATGCGGACGGCTCCTAGTCGAGCAAGCGCAGGTCGAGCGCCTCGATGGCGGCGTCGAGCAGCGGATCGCGCTTGCGGAGCTGCGCGACCCGGCGTTCGCGCACGCTCTCTTCGGTGAGACGTTCCATCGGCGCGGCGGTCTGCGCCCTGATGGCCAGGCGTTCGATGCCGCTGAAGCGCGTGCGCAGCGCGGCGATGACGTGGTCGTGCCCCTGCGTCAGCGCCTCGCGATGCGCCTCGGTGTCCACGGCGAGCGTGACGGTGCCGTTGCCGGCGACCGCCTGCGGCGTGGCGT
>JBBQZD010000144.1:0-7118 GCA_038208045.1 Gemmatimonadales bacterium
GCGGCCTTCGGGGCGGGATCGCCGCGGTGGATGGTCCACGCCCTCACTTCCTGCTCACCCGCCGTGAAATAGGTCTGGAGTCCCAGGAGGTGATAGCCGGCTCTGATCAGGCGATCGAGTCCCGCCGAATCGATTCCAAGAGACGAGAGAAAGTCGGCGCGATCCTCAGGCGGCAGCTCGGCGAGCTCCGCTTCGATCTTCGCCGAGAAGGTGACGACCTCGGCCGGCTCGTGATCGGTCTCGATGGCCGCGCGCAGCGCCGTCACGTGCGGGCCCTCGGGGCCGCTGAGTTCCGCGTCGGTGACATTCGCGGCGTACAGAATGGGCTTGAGCGTGAGCAGGGAGAGCGGCTGGAGCAGGGCCCGCTCCTCGGCCGTCAGCGGCACGTGCCAGAGCGCGCGTCCCTCGGCGAGCTGGTCGTTGGCCTTCTGGAGCACCACGGCCTCGGCGGCAGCCGCCTTGTCGCCCGTTCGGGCGGCCCGCTTGGCCTTGTCGAGGCGCTTCTCCACGGAGCCCAGGTCGGCGAGCGCGAGCTCGAATTCGATGGTCTCCCGGTCGCGCACCGGATCCACGGTGCCGTCCACGTGCGTGACGTCGTGGTCGTCGAAGCATCGGACGACGTGCACGATGGCGTCGGTCTCGCGGATGTTCGACAGGAAAGCGTTGCCGCGCCCTTCGCCCTTCGACGCGCCCTTCACGAGGCCGGCGATGTCAACGAACTGCACCGCCGCCGGCAGCGTGCGGATTGGCTTCACGATCGCGGCGAGCGCGTCGAGCCGCGGATCGGGGACGTTCACCACGCCGATGTTCGGGTCAATGGTGCAGAACGGATAGTTGGCGGCCTCGGCCTTGGCCGAGGTGAGCGCATTGAAGAGCGAGGACTTCCCGACGTTGGGAAGGCCGACTATGCCTAGGGAGAGCATGAGTGCAGTGGAATGAGCGAGGGGTGAGCCGCGTTCGGGGAAAAGAGGCTCTACGCTCTACGCCGTACGTGGTGGGCCGTACGAAACACGGCGACGAAACGAAAGGTAACGGGTGGGGACGGAATGGTGGCGATCCACGCGACCGGGCGACGGATGTTCCCGGTCCCAGGAGGCGCCATGCAAGATTTCAAGAACCTCGCGGTCTGGACGAAGTCACACGAGTTGGTCGTCGAGGTTTATCGGTCCACCACGCGCGTCTCCGACCGAAGCTACCCCGGGTTGATGTCCCAGATGCGACGTGCGGCGTCCTCGATTCCGACGAACATCGTCGAGGGCTGCGGCCATCGCTCTCAATCGGAGTTCGCCCGATTCCTGCAGATGGCCGGCGCCTCGGCGCTTGAGCTTTCGTACCATCTGCTGCTGGCACACGACCTGGGCGCGATTGGCGATATCGCCTACGCGAAGCTCGACGCGCGGACGCTGCAGGTGCGGCAGATGCTCGGCGGCTTGCTGCGAAAGGTCCGCGGTGACCTGAGGGAGCCTCCTGCACCCAGGCGCCGCGCCTCCTCGGACGGCGTACCACGTACAGCGTAAAGCCTAGAGCTTCATTTCCCCGCTGAGCCCCACCGGATTCATCGTCCCCCGCCGCACCCACTCCTCCACGCCCGCGACGACTGCGGGATACAACTCGAGCACGACGCGGGCTTCGTCGGCCCCGAACTCCCCCAGCACGAAGTCGCGCAGCGCCGCGCCCGGCACCGGCTCGCCCGCCCCCACGCCGATGCGCAGCCGCCCGTACTCCTGCGTGCCGAGCGCCTGCTCAATGCTCTTCAGGCCGTTGTGGCCGCCGGCGGATCCCTTCACGCGATACCGCCACGTGCCGAGGGGCAAGGCCACATCGTCCACGACGACGAGCAGGTCGTTGCGCACCGACCAAAACGGCCGGTGCCGGTAGGGCGCCAGGGCGTCGCCACTCAGGTTCATGTACGTCTGCGGCTCGAGCAGGCGCACGCGCCGGCCGTCCACCACGCCATCCGTGGCGCGACCGTCGGGGACGGCGCGCCACGGGGGAAAACGCCAAACGCCGGCCAGGTGGTCAGTGACCCACCAGCCGACGTTGTGACGCGTGTTCTCGTATTCCCGCCCCGGGTTGCCGAGGCCGACGACGAGCTTCACGACGCGCGGGCGATTAGGCCTTCGGGGCCTCGACGCCCTCCTCGTCCTTCTTGCCCTTCGCCAGCACTTCGGGCTCCGCCACCACCGCGCCTTCCACCGGCTCGGCCGCCTTCTCTTCCTTCGGCGCGGCGCAGGTGCAGACGGTCGCATCCTCGTCGGTCATCACCTCGACGCCCTCGGGCACCGCGATGTCCGAGACGTGGAGCGAGTGGCCAATGGCCAGCGGCGAGACGTCGACGTCAATGTGGTGCGGGATCGCCATCGGATCGACGCGGATGCTGAGTTCGTGCAGGATCTGGTCGATGATGCCGCCTTCCTTGACGCCAATCGAGGCGCCGACGAACGCGAGCGGAACCTGGACGGTCACCTTCTCGCCGGCCACCAGTTCCTGGAAGTCGACGTGGAGGATATCCCGCTTGAACGGGTGGCGCTGGATCTCGCGGATGAGCGCGTTCGACGCCGTGCCGTCGAGGTCGAGCTCGAAGACGGTCGTGGCGTACGAGACCTTCTGCAGCAGCTGCACGAAGGTGTGCGTGTCGAGCGAGAGCGCCTGCGGCTCGCGCGCGTGCCCGTAGATGACGCCGGGAATGCGGCCGGCGGCGCGCAGCTTGCGGGCGACGCCCTTGCCGGTATCGGAACGCTTGGTCGCGGAAAACTGAACGGTTGCCATGGTCTGGTCCTGCTGAAGTACGGTGCGCTACGTGGGGTCCCGGTAGGTCCGGCCCGGCGTCGCACGGATTGCTCGGCGGAGGCCGAGTTTGATGCAACAGCTACTCCCGCTTTACGCGCTACGACGTACGTGATACGCCGTACGTGATACGCCGTACGGCCTATTGCGTAGCGCGTAAAGCGTAGAGCTTCCTTTCCCAACGCTACTCAAACAAACTCGACACTGACTGGTACGCGTGCGTGTTGCGAATCGCCTTGGCGAGCAGCTCGCCGATCGAGAGCACGTTGAGCGTCGGAAACTTGCGGTCTTCCGGAATGCAGATCGTGTCGGTCACGGTGACCTCGGTGACCGGCGCGTTGGTGAGGCGTTCCACGGCGGGGCCACTGAGCAGGGCGTGCGTGGCGCAGATGTAGATGTCCCGCGCCCCCAGCTTCTTCAGGGCGCGCGCCGCTTCCGTCACGGTGCCCGCCGTATCGATCATGTCGTCGGCCAGCAGGCAGTCCCGCCCTTCGACCTCGCCCACGACATTCAGCACCTCGGCCACGTTGGCCGACGGGCGCCGCTTGTCGATGATCGCCAGCGAGGCATCGAGGCGCTTGGCGAAGCCGCGCGCCATCTTGGCCGAGCCGACGTCGGGGGCAACGACGACGAGATCCTTCAGATTCTTCTTGCGATAGTGCGCCGTCAGCACCGGGGCGGCGTAGAGATGATCGACGGGGATGTCGAAGAACCCCTGCAGCGCGTGCTGGTGGAAGTCGATGCCGAGCATGCGGTCGGCGCCGGCGCCGGTGAGCATGTTCGCCATGAGCTTGGCGCCGATGGCTACGCGGGGCTGGTCCTTGCGGTCCTGCCGCGCATAGCCGAAGTAGGGCACCACGCAGGTGATGCGGGCCGCCGAGGCGCGCCGGGCCGCGTCAATCAGGAGCAGCAGCTCCATGATGTTTTCGGCGGGCGGGTTGGTCGGCTGGACGATGTAGACGTCGGCGCCGCGCACGTTCTCGTCGATGCGCGCAAAGACCTCGCCGTCGGCGAACCGCGAGGTGGTGACCTTGGTGAGCTCGGTGTCGAGGTGCCGGACAATGCTGTCCGCGAGCGCCCTGTTCGCCGTGCCGGTCAGGACTCGAAAGCCCTTCAGAGGTACCGCCAAGCCGTCCATAGCCTATAAGGATAAGTGGGAACGAGGCTTAGGGTCAAGCTGGCGGACGGCGGCCGTTCCGTCGGACCGCGATTGCCCCAGATGGATTCGAACCATCATTACCGGATCCAAAGACCGGCGTCCTGCCATTGGACGATAGGGCAGCAAGGGGAAAGGTAGCGGTTCCGGGGGTGGGAGTGGAAGCGGTGGGCGGGGGGAAGAAGCTTTCCGCTCTACGCCGTACGTGATACGCCGTACGGGGTCCGGCCTGGTCGTCGTGTCGTACGGCGTACAGCGTACAGCGTACGGCGTAGAGCGTAAAGCAGCTTTTCCCCAGCTACGTCAGCTCCACGCCCGCCACCGCCGCCGTCTCCGTCCTGACCACCCGCCACCCCTCCGGCACCGCGACCGTCGTCGCCGCCCCGTCGCGCAGCACTGCGAACAGCGTCGACCCCGACCCGCTCATCATCGCGAACCGCGCCCCGGGCAGGGCGCCGAGCGTACGGCGCACCTCGCCGAGCTCGGGGTGCCGCGCGAACACCACCGGCTCGAAGTCGTTGGCGGCGAGCGCGGCGGTGGCGTCCCAGTCGTCCGGGGCGTCCGTTCGGGCATCGACGCCGAGGGCCGCCCACGATCCCGCGGGGCGCGCCAGCGCGCGGTAGGCCTCGGCGGTGTTCACCCCGAAGGGCGGCACCACCAGCAGCACCGCGGCGCGCGGGAGCGCCGGCAGACCGTGCAGTTCGTCGCCGCGGCCCCACGCGGCGGCCCGTTCGTGGGGCGACGCGAGAAACGCGACGTCGGCGCCGAGCGCGCGGACGACATTGTGCAAGGCCGCGGGAGCGAGCGGGGCGGGGGCGAGCGCGTCGAGTGCGCGCAGCACGGCGGCGGCGTCGGCAGATCCCCCGCCGAGCCCGCCGCCCACCGGAATGCGTTTCACGATCTCAATGGCGACGGGCGCCGCGTGGCCGGCGGCCTCGCCATAGGCGGCGGCGGCCCGCCACGCGAGGTTCTGCTCGACCGGGCCGAGGTCGCGCGTGTCCCGCGCGTCGGCCCAATGCACATCGAGCGACATGGCGCTGGCCTCGCGGACGGTGACCGTGTCGCCGAGCGCGAGTCGCTGGAACTGCGTGATGATGAAGTGGTAGCCGTCGGGCTGCCGGTCGAGCACGCGCAGGTGGAGGTTGACCTTGGCCTGCGCGACGACGCGGGCCACGCGCCCGGTGGTCACGGCGCGGTCTCGTGCTCGCCGGTGATCGCCTTGCCGTCGCTGGCCTTGGCCGCCTCGACGTCGCCGAGATGCACGCCCATGCGCAGGAAGTACCAGGCGCCGATGACCGTGATGGGGATGAAGGAGAGCACGTGGAAGCCGATGGCCCACGTCACCGCCTGCGCCTCGCTGACGCCGTACACGGGCAGCGCGAGCTTGGCCATCGCCTCGAAGACGCCGACGAAGCCCGGCGACGAGGGCACGGAGACGCCAATGACGATGATGCCCTGCACGAACAGCGCGGCCGTGAACGGCGCAGTGATGCCGACGGCGCGGAAGCCGAGCCAGAAAGCGAGCGCATTCATGAACCAGTGCGCCATGGCCCAGGCGAAGGTCGCGGCGAACCGCGACGGTTCGCGAATGACGGTGAGGCCGGTGGCCGCCGAATGCACCAGCGCACCCACGGTGTGCTTGAACTTCGGGAGCACCGCGCCGGTGACGCGCACCGCGATCGACTCCATGGCGTGCGGCCAGGTGGCCACGGCGAACATGCCGACGAGCAGCGCCGTCACGCCGCCACCCATGACGGCGGCGGTGGTGCGCACCGAGGTGCCGGCGAGCGTGAGATCCGCCGGAAAGTCGGGCGCGAGAATGGCCACGACGAGCAGGATCACGACGCACAGCGCGTCGAAGACGCGATCGACCATCAGCGAGGCGAGTGCCGCAGACCACGGCACATCCTTGCGCTCGCGAACCAGGACGAAGACGCGGGCGAGCTCGCCGGCGCGCGCGGGCACGACGTTGTTCACCATCATGCCGATGGCCGTGGCCCGCCACAGCACGCCGAGCGGCAGGTGGTGCGATACGGGATCGAGAATGGTGCGCCAGCGGCGCGCGCGCAGCGGGAAGATGAGCTGCGACGCCACTGTGGCCAGGGCCCAGAGCAGCAGGTCGCTGCCGCGGAGCGCGGTGACCACCTGGCCGAAATCGATGCCCTTGAGGGCGTACCAGAGCAGGAGTGCGCTGATGCCAATGCCGAGCGCCCCCTGCCAGCCCATCTTCATCGGTCAGTCCGTGGTGGCGGCGAGTTCGAGCAGGTCGAACAGCTCGGCGAGCATGCCGGGATCGGGGGCGCCGCCGGCCGTGCGCATCGTGTCGCGCAGTTCGATGGCGCGATCGAGCGCGTCCCGGCCGCGATAGACGAGACTGTCAATGGGCACCACGACATCGCTGGCGAAGTCGGCGGGCTCGGCGAGCGGCGTCTCGTCGAGGCCGCTGAGTCCCGAGAGGCCCTGCGAGAGCATGGCGTGCAGCGCATCGCCGGAGGCGGCAGGGCCGCCGCTGACGAGTGACGGCTCGTCGGCCGGCGCAAGCGACGCGATGTCCACGATGCCGGCGTCGGGGGCGAGCGACGCGACGTCCACGACGTCGGCGCCGGGGGCGAGCGACGCGATGTCCACGATGCCGTCGTCTGGGGCGAGCGACGCGATGTCCACGATGCCGGCGTCGAGCGCTGGCGTCGCCGCGTCGGCCAGCGGTTCGCCCGACGCGCCGAGCAGCAGGCGCGCGAGTTCCGCGGTGGGCTGACCGTCGGGTGCGGCGAGCATCGCGCAGGCACGATCGAGGGCGTCGAGCGCGGCGCGGGCCAGCAGCGCCGCCTGCTCCCGCTGGGAGGCGAAGAATCGGGCGAGCGGCTCCTCGCCGAAACCGGCGGCCAGGCGCGACACCGCGTGGGCGGCGGCGCCGAGTTCGCGGCCCAGGCGCTCGCGCGTGGCGGCGTCGACGGCGCGACTGGCGTCGCCGACGAGCCGGCGCAGATGCTCGGCCTGGTTGACGACGTCGAGGCGGAACCGGCGCGCGGCGGTGGTGCTCGGCGAGGGCGCGGCGCTCACGACGCCGCCGCTGCCGTCGTCGGGGAAGAGCGCGCTGATGGGCACGACGTCCTCGGCGGAGAGGGCGGCACCCCCGAAGGCGGACGAGGCCGTGGCGAAGTCGGCGACCGCGGGC
>JBBQZD010000145.1:0-7067 GCA_038208045.1 Gemmatimonadales bacterium
TCGCTCAGGAAGCGGCGCGTCACCTGGAGCAGCCGGTGCCGAAGCACCAGGCTGGCCTGCAGTTCCGGGCGGCGCAGGTCGAGGTACCGATGCCGCAGGCGCAGTTCCTCCGCCGGCAGCTTGTCGTTCTTGCCGCGCGCCACCGGCAGCGCCGGCGTGACGGCCGGTCCCACCACGCGAAGGGATGTCGCCTGCAGTTCCACCTCGCCCGTGGACAGGTCGGCGTTGCGCATCTCCACGGGCCGCGCCACCACCGTCCCCTCGACCATCACGACCGATTCGACACCCACGGCTGCGGCCGCCGCCATCACGTCGGCGCTCGCCCAGTCGGGGCCGAAGTGCGCCTGCACGACGCCGTCACGGTCGCGCAGGTCGAGAAAGACGAGCCCGCCGAGGTTGCGCGAGCGATGCACCCAGCCGCCAAGAATGACCTTGACCCCGACGTGCGACGAACGGAGCGACCCACAAAGATGGGTGCGCTGGGACGTGGTGAAGACGTTTCCTTCAGTCAACGGCTGAACTCCCGGCGCCTGCGCGCCCAGACGGTGAAGACGACGAGGCCGAGCGCGGCCCCGGCGGCGTCCGCCAGAAAGTCCCCCAGCTCCATGGAGCGACTGGGGATGAAATACTGCTCCAGCTCCGTGAACAATCCGAACGCCATCGAGGCCGCCAGCGCCGGCCATGCCGGCCGCGCCTGCTCATCGAGCGCACGCGATGCGAGCAACGCCAGCACGGCGAACAGCCCGGCGTGCACGAACTTGTCGAACCCGACCACGTCCCACGCCTGCGGCAACTCCGGCGGCTTCGGCCAGAGCACGAGGCCTTCGATCACCAGGGCCCACGCGAGGGTCCACCTCCAGCGGAGCGGCACTACAGGGCCTCCGCTCGCCGGAGCACGGCCACGAACGCATCGGCGCTCTCCGCGCCATACAGCGCGTCCCGGAGTTCGTTGGTGCGCATGAGGCGCGCGAGACGCGACAGCGCCTTGAGGTGCGCGCCGCCGTCCGACGGTGGCGACACCAGCAGGAAGCAGGCGCGCACGGGCATGCCGTCGGGCGCGACGTAGTCATCCACCGATTCGACCAGGCCGGCGGCCATGCGCAGTGAATCGAGCGCGCCGGTCCGGCCATGCGGCACGGCAAGTCCGTCGCCCAGCGCCGTGCTCGACAGCGCCTCGCGCGCGAGCACGCTCTGAAAGACCGCCTCGACCGTCGCCTCATCGGCGTCGGGCAGCGCGATCGTCACGAGTTCTCGCAGCACAGCGTGTCGGGAATGGCTGCCCAGCGGAACGCGAATCCGTTCCGGGGGAAGCAGCGCGGTGAGCAACCGGATCTCCGCAGGGGTGGAAACGACCTAAATCTAACGGGCGACGGGACTTGGTGGTAGCCAACGGCGGCTTGACCCGCCCCTTGGGGGCGGGTATCCTGCGTTGATGCGGCGTGTCGCGGTTCTTTCCACCCTGCTCCTGCTTTCCACCCGGACCGCCGGCGCGCAGTTGGTGCCCGGTCGTGACCTGCTGGGCTTTCCGCTCGGACTGAACGCGGAGGCCCCGGCGCTGGGCACGGCCTCGGGCCTCGGACTGTGGAATCCGGCCACCACCCTTGTGCCCGTGGGAGCGCGCTTGCGCCTGTCGGTCGGCTCGATGAGCGCGCCGGTTGATGTGGCCGTGTCCGCGCAGTTCGCGGCCATCGCCGCGCCCTGGCGCCGCGGCATCACGGTCGGGTTGAGCGTGGCGGCGGCGTCGGTGAAGGACCTGCTGCGCACCGATAGCGACCCGGAGTCGCTCGGCGACGAAATCCCGTACGCCACCACGGTGGTCTCGCTCCTCGCGGCCCGGCGCATCGGGCCAGCGACCGTGGGCACCGCGCTGCGCCTGCGCACCGGCACCCTCGACAGCGAGCACCGCAGCGCCGTGTCGGTCGACGCCGGCGTGCTGACCCGCGGCTTCGGCAGCCGTGACGTGCGCCTCGGCGCGTCGACGTTCCTCGCCAGCCCGTTCAAGAACGGACGCGAACGGGCGTCGCTGCTGACGGCAATCGACGCGCGCGTGGCCGGTCGCGACACGCTGCTGACGGCGCGCGCCGGGGTGAGCTCCATGCTCGCCGACGGACTCGCGCGGGAGGAATACGGCTACGTCAGCGGACGCGTCGGCCGGCTGGAGGGCCGCGTGGGCGCAGCGCGCACCGAGGCGTACGGCCGCGCGAACTGGCGTGCCCGCCTCGGCGTCGCCTTCCACCACCGGGGGTACGTGATCGCGGTGGCACGCGAGGAGAGCGCCGGCAATCTGTCGGCGACCTACCAGTTCTCGCTCAGTTCCGTGTTGCGATGAGCGAGCCGACAGCCCGCATCAGCCTGCTCGACCTGCACCCGCACGACGCCGAGTTGGCGCTGCGCGCGTTCGCGGAGTCGCGCGGCGTCGGGGCGTATCGCGGCAGCCAGGTGGCGCGGCACCTCTGGGCCAAGCCCGTCGCCGGGTTCCAGGCGATGACCGACCTGCCCGTCGCGTTTCGCGCCGAGCTCGACGCGCACTTCTCGCTGCCGCGCCTCGAGCTCGCCGACGAGCAGCGGTCCAGCGACGGCACGCGCAAGTTCCTGTTTCGCCTGCACGACGGGCAGACCATAGAGACCGTGAGCATTCCGGACGGCACCCGCGTGACCTTCTGCATCTCGTCGCAGGTGGGCTGCGCACTGCAGTGCTCGTTCTGCGCCACCGGTTTGATGGGATTCGCGCGCAACCTCACGCCGGGCGAGATCGCCGGTCAGGTGCGCGAACTGGCCTTGCTCGCGGAACCGCTCGTCCCCACGAACATCGTGTTCATGGGCATGGGCGAGCCGCTCATGAACTGGAAGGCCGTGTCGGTGGTACTCTGCATCCTCAACGATCCGAAGGGATTCGGCATCGGCGCCCGGCACATCACGGTGTCAACGGTCGGTGTGCTGCCCGGCATCGAGGCGCTGAGCGCGCGCCCGGAGCAGTTCCGGCTGGCGATCTCGGTGCACGCGCCGAGCGACGAGCTGCGCCGCCGGCTGATGCCGATCAACGTCAAGTACCCGCTGGCGACGGTCATCGACGCGGCCGCCACGTTTGAGCGGCGCGTCACGTTCGAGTACGTGATGCTCGGCGGCGTCAACGACCAGCCGGCGCACGCGCAGGAGTTGGCGGCGCTGGCCAAGCGCTGCGGCGCCTTCGTGAACCTCATTCCGTTGCATCCCGGCGGCGCCGGCGCGTTCACGCCCACGTCGCCCGACGGCATCCGGCGCTTCGCCCGCGCGCTCGAGCAGCAGCGCGTGGAGGTTGCCATCCGCAAGAGCCGCGGCACCGACATCGCCGCGGCGTGCGGCCAGCTACGGGTAGAGCGCCTGCGGCGGCGGCCGCCACGACCGGCCGACGAGCACGGTGACGTCGAGATAGCGTGACGAGTCGGGGCGCGCCTCGACGCGCGCCCCACCGAGCGCCTTCGCCACCAGCGTTGCCCACTCCGGGTGTCCCGACCGGTCCAGCACGAGGGTGCTGTCACGGCGTTCACGTTCGGCCGCGGTGCCGATGCCGACCACGTCAAAGCCCTGGTCGCGTAGCCATGCGGTGGCGAGTGTCGCCAGCCGCCGCGTGGAGGTGGCGTTGACGACTTCCACCTTGATGCGCACGGAATCCGGGACCAGGCGCGGAGGGCGCGCGGTGATGAGCGGCGCCGCATCCGGCGCACCGGTCGCACCGCCGCGCCGCGCGCGGACGTAGAGGAGCGCAGCCGACAGCGTGGCCAGGATCACCAGGGCCAGCGCAACGCGGCGACGGCGGCGGCGGACAGCGGGCGGCGCCCCTGGCGCGCCGCCGGCTCGGCCGCCTACCGGACCGAATTCCACAGCGCAGCCGTCTCGCGGAAAATCCGATTCCCCTCGCGCAGCGTCCATTCGAGGCGCATGCGCACGACTTGCCGGAAGACGCCATCGAAGTTGTGGGGCAGCTGCGCGGCGAGAAAGGCGCGGTCGGCGAGCATGAACCGGCGCCCCGGCTCGAGGAAGTCCGCCATGAAGAGCGCACGGCCCGTGCGCTCCCACGTCGGCGACCCCATGGTGTGCCAGCGCACGGCGTCGAGCACGACGCGCCGCGTCTCACCGTCGGCCGCCAGCTTCGCCGCAGCCGCCGGCCCGTGCAGGA
The DNA here is from genome assembly GCA_038208045.1 of Gemmatimonadales bacterium. Lineage (GTDB taxonomy): Bacteria > Gemmatimonadota > Gemmatimonadetes > Gemmatimonadales > Gemmatimonadaceae > PNKL01. The sequence goes on from JBBQZD010000145.1 coordinate 4,157, forward strand.
CGGCGTCGGGAAAGTCGGCTCCCTCCACCATGGGGCGCAGCAGCTCCGGGCTGGCGTCGCGATACGCGTCGTGCCAGCGGCCGGCGTCGTGCCACGCCTGCGCTTCCGCGGCGTCGAGCTGCATCTTCGCCGCCCATTCGTCCAGCAGCGCGGTGACGCGCGCAATGTGTGAGCGGCGCTTCTCCGTCAGGATGGCCCAGTCGGGCAGGATCACCGCCGCACTCACTGGACGTTGGCCAGCTTGCGCGTCAGTTCGCCGAGGTTGGCGGCCACGCCGCGCAGCGCATGCGTCGCGCCCTCGAGTTCGCGCAGCGCGGCGGCCTGGTCGGCCGACGCCGACGCGACGTGCTCGGCGCCAGCGCAGTTGCGGGCGTTGATTTCCGCGACACGCGCCACGCGCTCCCGCAGGAGTTTGATCTCGACCTCCTGGTCGCGCGATGTGCGCGCGATGCGCTGCGCCCGGTCCGCGCCCGTGGCCGTCGCGTCGACGATGGACTCGAGCGCGCCGCGTGCGAGGCTCGACAGCGCCTCGACATCGCGCACCATCTCCTGGCCCGCATCCATCTGCGCCGCCACGACCCGCATCTGCCCTTCGAACCCCCGCAACTGGACGCCGGCGTCGTCGGCCGCCACGCGGCTCTCTTCGGCGAGCTTGCGCACCTCGTCGGCCACGACGGCGAATCCGCTGCCCTGGTCGCCGGCGCGCGCCGCCTCGATGGCGGCGTTGAGCGCCAGCAGGTTCGTCTGCTCCGCGAGCTCGCCGATGGTGTGGATGAAGGCGGTGATCTCGAGGGTCGCCCGACGCAAGCCGTCGATCTGCCCGGAACTCTCGGCGACGAAGGCCTGCACGCGCTCGAGCCGGTTGATGGTGGTACCAATCGTCTCGCGGTGCTCGCGCGCGATATCGGTGGCGCGCCGGCTCGCCACCTCGGCCTCTCCGCCGTCGCGTACCACGTGCTCCGTGGCCTGATACAGGGCATCGGTCGCCAGCAGGCTCCGGCCAACTTGCTCGCCCTCTTCCGCGAGCGCGCGCGTGATGTCGCTGCCCGTGCGCGCCATCAGGTCGCCGCGCCCCCGCAACGTGCGCGCGGACTCGGTGAGCGTCTCGATCTCCTTGCCGAGCCGGTCGAGCAGCTCGAGCAGCGGCAGGCGCAGATCGTGAATCTGCATCGTGGTGGCCAGCTGCGAGGCGAATCGCTTGGTCAGCATCGCGGACTTCGCCCCGTACATGTTGACCTTGTGGTGCTCCAGCTCCAGCACGCCGAGATCGCGGTCGCCGAAGCGCAGGGGCACGACCGCGATGGAGCGCACGTCCGGCCGGACGCGCTCCAGGCGGATGTCACGGGCCGCGTCGCGCACGATCTGCGGTTCCCCGGCAGTCAGCGCCTGGGCCCGCAGCCGGCGGCCGTCCTCGCTCTCCAGCCGCGTCTCCGCGAGCAGGCCCCGACCGCCCTCGTACAGCACGTGCAGGCCGTCCGCCTCGACACGGTAGACCTTCAGCGCGGTCCAGTCGACGAGCCGGTGCGCCAGCGACTCGATACGGCGGAAGCTCTCGCCGAGCGACATCGCGGACGAGACCACCTGTTCCATCGCGAGGATGATATTCAGCTCCTCGGCCGCGATCGACTCCTCGATGATGCGCCGCACGAGCAGCCCCGAGAAGACGAGCACGACCACGACGATCAGGCTGCCGAGCTCCCCGAGCACCTGCACGGCCACGAGCACGACCGAGGCGCCGATGACGCCCGCCCCGAACGTGATGATCTCATAGCGCAGGATGAGCGACCGCTCCTCGGGGAGCAGCTTGTCCCGCAGAAAGAGCGTGAAGTACAGCAGCCCGCGACTGAAGACGAAGTGCGCCAGGAAGAAGAGCGCCACCGCCGGCAGGTTCTCCGACACGAGCCCGCCGCGGAAGTGAGCTCCAACCGCAATCGCCGCCGCCGCATACACCCCGTACGCCGCGATCAAGGCCACCGTCTCGCGCCCGGCGTTGATCCACGAAATGCCGATGCTCTTGCGCAGCGGGATCCAGTCGGCGAAGAAGCAGCCGCCGGCGAGCGCGAAGGCGGCGCCAGCCGGTCCGGCGAGCAACGCCCCGCCCACCGCGGTCATTCCGAGCAGGTTGAGCGCGGTGTACTTGGTCAGCGGCAACTGATACGTGCGGAGCAGGAAGGACGCGACAGCGAGCGCCACCAGGATGCCGAGATGCAGGCTCCAGCCGGGATCGTACCAGGACGCCGCAACGAGCAGGAGGGTCCCGATGAACGGGACGACCCGCTGATGCACCTTCAGGACGAGGTTCATGTCCGCGGTTCGTCGAGCGCCGCGCGCAGCGACGCGGCAAGCGCAACCGCCGCGTCCACGGACACGTCGGCGGCCTGCACGATGGCGCTGCCCACCACGATGCCGTCGGCATGGGCACCGACCGCGCGCGCGTGCTCGGGCCGCGAGATGCCGAAGCCGACGCAGATGGGCAGCGCGCACACGCTGCGCAGCGTCGCGATGGTGTCCGGCAGTTCGGGCGGCAGCTCGCCGTGCGTGCCCGTCACGCCGAGGCGCGAGATGAGGTACACGAAGCCCCGGCCGTGCCGGGCAATCAACCCCATGCGCTCGCGCGGTGTGGTCGGGGCCACCAGGCGCACGAAGTCGAGCGGCCCGTCGCCGAGCCAGCCCTCGCGCGCCGGATCGCTGCCCACCGGCAGGTCGGTGACGAGCACGCCGTGCACGCCAGCGTCGGCGGCGCGCCGCAGCACGTGCTCGCCGGCCGCGAGCAGCGGGTTGAGATACGTGAACAGGACGACCGGAATGCCGAGCCGCGCACGCGCCACCAGTTCCAGGGCGCCGTCCAGGTGCATTCCCTGCTCCAGCGCGCGTTGCGAACTGGCCTGGATCACCGGGCCGTCGGCCATGG
>JBBQZD010000146.1:0-7058 GCA_038208045.1 Gemmatimonadales bacterium
GATGAACCTCGTCAAGCAGCTCGACGACGCGCTCCCGGTGGTGCCGCTGGGCAACGCCGAACAGCTCGTGCAGGTGCTGATGGCCCTGATGATCAACGCCGTGGACGCGTCGGATGGCGTGGGCACGATCACCGTGCGCACGCGGCGCGGGCCGACGCCGACGGACGGTGCCATCATCGAGGTCGCCGACGAGGGGCACGGCATCGCGCGAGCCGAGCTGAACAAGATCTTCGAGCCCTTCTATACAACGAAGGCGCCGGGGCGCGGTACCGGACTCGGGCTCGCCATCTGCTACGGCATCGTGCAGGACCATCGCGGGCGCATCGAGGTGGACAGCGTGGTGGGCAAGGGGAGCACGTTCCGCGTGCTCCTGCCGACGATCGAATGGTGATCGCGGCGCCGCCGGTGCGGGTGCTGCTCGCAGGCGAGGAGCCGGACCTGGGGGCGGTGCTCGATCAATACCTGGCGTCGCGCGGGCATCGGGTCACGCGCGTGGCCGACGGCCGCTCAGCGCTGCGGGCGCTGCGCAGCCAGCCATTCGACGTGGCCCTGGTCAGCAGCGCACTCGCGGATCTCGATGGCCTGGAGGTCTTGCGCCAGGCGCGCGAGGGGACCGTGCCGCCCGAGTGCATCCTCACCACGGGGCGCGGCACGCTCGACATGGCCATCGCCGCCATGCGTCTGGGCGCGTACGACGTGCTGGCGCGGCCGTATCGCCTGCCGGAGATCGAAGCACTGGTGCGGCGCGCCTGGGAGAAAGGCCGCCAGGCGTCGGACAGCCGGCGGCAGGCCACGCGCCTGTCGCGACTCGACGCCGTGCCGGAAATCCGGACCGTGCACCCACCGCTGCAGGCGGTACTGGCGCTCGCCGGCCGGGCCGCGCAGGCCGGCGTGCCCCTGTTGATCCACGGGGAGCCCGGCACGGGCAAGGCGGCGCTGGCCCGCGCGCTGCACCGGGCGTCCCCGCGAGGGGGCGGTCCCTTCGTGGAGGTATCAGCCGGCACGGTGGCCGCGGCGCGGCAGGTCGCCGAGTTCTTCGGCATTGAAGGGAGCGCGCGCGGTCCCGCCACGCCGGGACTGGTCGAGCAGGCGGCCGGCGGCACCCTGTGCGTGGAGGACGTGGAGCGACTCGACGCGGCGGCGCAACTGGCCCTGAGCCGGGCGGTGACGCGCGGCCGTTACAAGCGCGTGGGGGCGGCGCACCGCCTCGAGTTTGACGTGCGGCTCATGGCGACCACCTCTGTCGACCTCTCGCACGAGGCGCAGCTGGGTCGCACGCGGCCCGAACTCGTGGCGGTCTTCTCGTCGGTCGTCATCGCGCTGCCACCGCTGCGGGACCGCGCGGTGGACCTCGCGATGCTCGCCGAGGGGTTCCTGCGGGAAGTCGGCGGCCCGGGGGCGGCGCTGTCGGCCGACGCCATCGACGCGCTCCAGCGTTATCATTGGCCGGGGAACCTGCAGGAGTTGCGGAATGTCCTCGAGCGCGGCGTGCTGCTCTCGCGGGGCGCGGTGGTCGAGGCGCGACACCTGGCGCTGCGCGTGCCGGTGGCGGGGGACGGCGGCCCGCCGGCGCCGGTGACGCTGGCCGAACTCGAGCGCCGGCACATCGGGGCAACGTTGGAGCGCACGGAATGGCACCAGGGGCGCGCCGCGGCGCTGCTCGGCATTTCGGTGAAGACGCTGTACCGGAAGATTCGCGAAGACGGCTTCCAGCGCCCGGGGGCGCGTGCCTGAATGAAAGTGCTCGTCATCGAAGACGACCCGACCGTCGGGCAGTTCGTGAAGCGCGGGCTCGAGGAGCAGCGCTGGAGCGTCGACCTCGTGGCGGACGGGCTCGAGGGGGAGCGCCTGGCGCGCTCGCAGCCCTACGACCTCGTGGTGCTCGACATGCGGCTCCCCGGCAAGCAGGGGCTGGACATCCTGCGTGACCTGCGCGCCTGGGGGTTCGAGCGTCCCGTGCTGGTGCTCACCGCGCAGGACGCCGTGGACGCCAAGGTGACGACGCTGCGCGCCGGCGCCGACGACTACGTGACCAAGCCGTTCGCGTTCGAGGAACTGCTGGCGCGCGCGGAGGCGCTGGTGCGCCGGCCGCGAGCCATCGCGACACCGGTGATGCAGATCGGCGGCCTCACGCTCGACCTCGACGCCCGCGAGGTGCGGCGCGACGGCCGGCTCATCGAGCTGACGCCCAAGGAGTTTCTGGTGCTCGAGTACCTGATGCGCCACGCGGGGCGCGTGATGAGCCGCACGCTCATCACCGAGTACGCGTGGGGCTATCATTTCGATCCCGGCACCAACATCGTCGACGTGGTGATCAACCATCTGCGCAAGAAGATCGACGTGAAGGCCGAGAAGAAGCTGATCACGACCGTGCGCGGGGTCGGCTACGTGATCAAGGGGTAGTCGGCCGCGTGGCGACGATCCGGACCCGCGTCACCGCGGCGTACGCGCTGGCCCTCGGCGGCGCGATGCTCGCGTTCTCGCTCGCGCTCTGGACGGCGCGCCGCGCCGCCGTGCTCAGCGACCTGCAGAAGAGCGTCTCGACGCTCGCGGACCTCGGGCACATCGTGCTGACGCAGGCGGGCCTGCAGAACTCGCCGGTGGTGATCACGGACGATCCGCTGCGCGGGCCCGAGCTGCAGCCGTTGGTGCGCGCGCGCCTCGACGCGGTGCCCGAGTACCTTGTGGTTACCGACTCCACGCGCGTGCTGTACATGTCGGCGGAGGTCCGCGCGCTCTCGCCCGACGACCGCGGGTCGCTCGCCTCGGCCGCGTTCCAGCTGACGCGCGACCGCCGGTCGGCCACCGTGGTGCTGTCGCGCGATGAGCTGCTGATGGTGGCACGGTTCGAGTCGGGCGAGGCGGGTACGGTGCGGCGCGTCATCGCGGCGAGTTCGGTGCGGGGCGCCAATTTCCTGGGCAGCGAGCAGTTCGGCGTCTTCATGCTCATCACGCCGCTGGTGCTGCTGCTCAGCATCATCACCGCCTATCTCATCACGGGGCGCGCGCTGCAGCCGGTGGACCAGATCATCCACGACCTCTCGGCCGTCACGGACGGCCGGTCGCTGCACCGGCGGCTGCCCGTGAGCGAGGGGGACGACGAACTGGCGCGGCTCGCCTCGACGCTCAACGCGATGATCGCGCGGCTCGAGCAGTCGTTTTCCGGACTTCGCCGGTTCACGGCCGACGCGAGCCACGAGCTGAAGACGCCGCTGACGGTGTTGCGCGCCGACATCGAGCGCGCCATGAGCGCCGGGCCGCGCAGCACCGAGGGGCTCGTGGCGCTGGAGGAGGCGTTGCAGGAGACGACGCGCATGGCGGCGCTCGTGGAGTCGCTGCTGACGCTCGCGCGCGCCGACGAGGGGCGGTTTGACCTGCATCGCGAGCTCGTGCCGCTCGAACCGCTGGTGCGGGACGTCGCGGAAACGACGCAGATCCTCGGCGAGGATGCGGGCATTCGCGTGACGCTGGTGCAGGTGGCGCCCGGCGCCGTGATGGGCGACGCACTGCGCCTGAGGCAGCTCTTCCTGAATCTCGTGACCAACGCGGTGAAGTACACGCGGAAGGGGGGGCGGATCGAGCTGTCGGCGGTGCGCCGCGGGGCGACGGTCGAGTTCTCGGTGACGGACACGGGCATCGGCATTGCCGGGGCCGACCTGCCGTACGTCTTCGACCGCTTCTGGCGTGCCGATCGTGCCCGGTCGCGCGCGTCGGAGCGGAGCGGGGTGGGCCTGGGGCTCTCGATCAGCCAGTGGATCGCGCACGCGCACGGCGGATCCATCACCGTGGCCTCGCGACTCGGGCGCGGCTCGACGTTCACCGTCTCGCTGCCAGCGGCAGAATCGGTGCCGCCGCCGCCGGACGAGCCGGCCCAATCGTAACTCCGCGTTAAGCGAAACTTAATGTTCCAGCGGCTTCCGCCCTAACGTGAGGGCGGTAAACTCCTTCCACGAACCGCCGTACCAGTTTCACCGCAGTCATCAACGGGGTGCGTAGTGTTCAACAACCTGCTCGAGAGCAAGCCGCAGAAGCAGAAGAGCCCGGGCGCGAGCTTCGCCAGCTTCCTGATGCACGCGGGTCTCATCTGGGGCGCGGTCGTCGCGACCGCCAATGCGGGCCAGAAGCTGAAAGAGGCCCGCGACCAGAAGATCGACTTCATCGAAGTGAAGAAGGACGAGCCGAAGCCGGAGGCGGAGAAGCCGAAGGAGTTGCCGAAGGAAGTGACGGTGGCCCCGATCGCCAAGGGCTTCCAGGTCCTGACGGCGCCCATCAACATCCCCGACATGATCCCCGACATCGACCTGTCGAAGTCGGTCACCCAGGAAGGCGACTTCACGGGCAAGGGCGTGGCGGGCGGCAAGGGCAGCGGCGTGGTGGGCGGCATCGTGCCCACCGACCAGACGCAGACGTACTTCGAGTTCCAGGTGGAGAAGCCGGTGGTCTCGGCGCCCGGTTCGTCGGCGCCGCGGTACCCGGAAATCCTCAAGTCGGCCGGCGTGGAGGGCGAGGTGCTCGCCCAGTTCGTCGTCGACACCACAGGGCGCGCCGAGAACGGGTCGTTCAAGGTGCTCAAGACCTCGCATGAGCTCTTCGCCCTGGCCGTCAAGAATGCCCTCCCCGGGATGCGGTTTCTCCCGGCCGAGGTCGGCGGCAGAAAGGTGAAGCAGCTCGTCCAGCAGCCCTTCGTGTTCAACATCCAGAAGTAGTTCGCGACCACCCTCAGCATCGCGGGAGCTATACCTCATGTCACTGATCGAACTCTGGCACTCGATGGGCCTCTTCGCCAAGGGCATCGTCTACACCCTGATGATCATGTCGGTGTGGTCGCTGTCCATCATGGTGCAGAAGTGGTGGTACCTGCGCAGCGCGCAGAACCAGACGCGCAAGTTCGCTCCCGAGTTCTCGCAGTTCCTCGAAGAGGACAACCTGAACGAAGCGATCAAGCTCGCCGAGCAGTTCAAGAAGTCGCAGGTCGCCAAGGTGCTGGGCGGCGCGCTTGAGGAGATTCGCCCGCTCATCCAGGACGGCTCGGTGACGGTGTCGGACATCAACTCGGCCGAGCGTGCGGTCGAGCGTGAAATGCTCATGCAGATCGTGCTCATGAAGCGCGGCCTGGCGATGCTCGCGACGACGGGCGCCACGGCGCCGTTCGTGGGCCTGCTCGGCACGACGATGGGCGTCGTCAACGCCTTCCAGGGCATGGCGGCGGGCGGCGGCGGCGGCATCAGCTCCATCGCGGCCGGCATCTCCGAGGCCCTCATCACGACGGCGTTCGGCCTGCTCGTGGCCATCCCGGCGGTGTGGGCGTTCAACTACTTCCAGACCAAGATCGACAACGTCACGGCCGAAATGACGTACTCGTCGAAGGAAATGATCGACTATCTCATCAAGGGCGTGTCGGGCGAGTTCGGCCGGTCGCGCTTCACCCGCGAGTTCAACACCGCGGCGCAGAACGCCGGCAAGTCCGCCGTCTGAGTTGACCACCCATCGCTGAAGGAGGTTCCATGGGGATGTCAATCAGTGGGGGCGGCGACGTCAAGGCCGAACCGAATGTCACGCCGATGATCGACGTGATGCTCGTGCTCCTCATCATCTTCATGCTCGTCGTGCCGGCCATCAACGCGGGGTTCAATGCGATCCCGCCGCAGGGCCAAAACCTGAAGCCGCATCCCGAGGAGGATACGGACCAGGTGCTGGGCATCGACTCCGAGGGGCGTTACTACCTGAACAAGAAAGTCATCAAGAACGAGGATCTCGAGACGCTGCTGCGCCAGATCTATGACGCCCGCACCGAGGACAAGATTCTCTTCCTGAAGGCGCACAACCTGCTGAAGTACGAAAAGGTGATCGACGCGCTCGACATCGCGGCCAGGTCCGGCGTGCGCGTGACGGGCATGATCACCGACCAGGTGCCCGGCACCAAGTCGCTCATCGAGTCGGACAACATCCTGGTGCAGAAGCCGACGGGAGGGAACTGACCATGGGCATGAGTGGATCTGGCGGCCATCAGGGCCTGAACGGCGAGCCCAACCTGACGCCGATGATCGACGTGTTGCTCGTGCTGCTCGTCATCTTCATGCTCATCATCCCGATGAGCCGGAAGGCGCTCGACGTGCAGCTGCCCGACCCGACGCCGACCAACGCACCGCCGTCGACGTCGTCGGACCAGATTGTGCTGGAGGTCCTGCCGAACGGCGTGTTCGCGATCAACAAGGAACCGCATACGAAGGACGACCTGTATCGCCGGCTCAAGGAGATCTACGATCCGCGGCCGGAAAAGATCATCTTCGTCAAGGGCGATCCGGAGGTGCTGTACCAGGACGTCGTCTTTGCGATGGACGCGGCGCGCGGCGCCGGCGTCAAGGTCATCGGCGTACCGCCGAAGGCCAAGTAAGGCACACCGCCCGGCAGGTTGGGTAGAATACGGCGGGCGAACCCATTGCGGGTTGCCCGCCGTAGTGCATTTGTAGAGGGCAGGGGGAGGCGCGGTGCCGCCGCCCGTCCCCTGTCGCAGGCCACGCGGCCAGTCTCGCGGGAGTACCAACACCCCCGGGGCTCGCCCGGATTCCGCCCTTTTCCTCAACGCCCCGCCGTGCCCACCGAAGCCCCCAAGAAGCGCCAGCCCCTGCGCCCCCCGATCGGCTTTCCCGCGCGCGAAGAGTCGCGCTGGACCGGGCTTGTCGCGTCCATCCTGTTGCACGTGCTCATCCTGCTGCTGGTGGCCGGGCCGCTGTTCGTCGAGCGGGCGCTGGTTGCCGAGCACGAGGGAGCGGGCGGCCCCGGGCCTGCCGGCGGCGGCGGGGGTGGCAGGGGTGGCACGGGCGGCGTTGTGCAGGAGCGCGTCCGTTTCGTACACGTTGCTCCCCCGGCGGCGACGCCCCAGCCCGCCGTGCCGGTCGTGAAGCCGCCCGTCCTGCCGCCGTTGCCGCAGCCCACGCCGGAGCCGAAGCCCACGCCCCCCGTCACGCAGGCGCCGCCGGACGCTGAGGCAAAGGACGCCAGTCTCGTGGCCGGCGTCGGCGGCGGTAGCGGCAAGGATGGCAGTTCCGGCAGCGGAC
>JBBQZD010000147.1:0-7048 GCA_038208045.1 Gemmatimonadales bacterium
GGCCGCTGATGGCATCGCTCAACACCTTCCGGCTCACCATTGAAGGGGCCGGTGGGCATGCGGCCATGCCGCACCAGACGGTTGACCCCATCGCCATCGCCGCGCAGGTGGTGACGAACCTGCAGCACATCGTGGCGCGCAACGTTGACCCGCTCGACTCGGCCGTGATCTCGGTGACCCAGATCGCCGGCGGCACGACGACCAACGTGATCCCCGGACTCGTAGAGATGTCGGGCACGGTGCGCACGTTCAATCCCGAACTGCGGGCGCGGCTTCCCGGCCTGATGGAGCGCGTGATCATGGGCGTGACCGCGGCGCACGGCGCGCGGTACCGCTGGGAGTTCGAGCCCGGCTATGACGCGGTGATCAACGACGGCAAGGCCAACGATCTGGTGCAGCGCGCGGTCATTCGTGCCCTCGGCGAGAAGCGCCTCGTGGAAGCGACACCGACGATGGGCGCCGAGGACTTTTCGGCGTACCAGCAGCGCGTGCCGGGCGCCTTCTTCTTTGTCGGGGCGCGCAACGAGGAACTCGGCATCGTGCACCCGCACCATCACGAGCGCTTCGATTTCGACGAACGCGCGATGGACCACGGTACGCGCATCTTCGTGGCGGCGGCCGCGGACTTTCTGGCGGCGAAGACCGATGTCCGCTGAACCGTCGGCGGCGCTGACCCCGCCTGCGCCCCCAGCGGTTCCAGCCGCGCCGGCGGCGGCCGCGCCTCCGCCGCGCCGGCACGTCTGGCGCGCCTACCACGCGCTGGCGTTGTTGCCGGCGCTCGGCATGCTCGGCGGCCTTCCCTTTGCGAACCGCGTCGAGCCGCTGGTGCTCGGCCTGCCGTTTCTCGTGGCGTGGCTCGCCGGCTGGGTGCTGGCGACGTCGGGCCTCATGGCAATCATCCTGCGGCTCGATCGGCGGCACGAACAGGCCGACGACGCGGCGGGGCGTACCGAATGAGCGTATCGCTCGCGATTCTTGGCGTGACGTTTGCTGTTGCGATCGCTCTTGGCCTGCTTGCCAAGCGCGGCCACGACATGACGCTCGAGCAGTGGAGCGTGGGAGGGCGCGGCTTCGGCAGTCTGTTCGTCTTCCTGCTCATGGCCGGCGAGATCTACACGACGTTCACCTTTCTCGGCGGCAGCGGGTGGGCGTACGGCAAGGGGGCGCCGGCGCTGTACATCCTGGCGTACCTGACGCTCGCGTACAGCTTGTCGTATTTCTTGCTGCCGGCCATCTGGCGCTATTCGCAGGGGCGCGGCCTCGTGTCGCAGACCGACTTCTTTATGGCCAAGTACGAGAGTCCGGCGCTTGGCATGGTCGTCTCGGTGGTCGGCGTGGCGGCGCTGATCCCGTACCTGGTGCTGCAGCTCAAAGGACTGGGCATCATCGTCTCGGAGGCGTCGTACGGTGCCATCGCGCCGGCCACCGCGATGGTTGGCGGCACGGCCGCGCTGATGGTGTACGTCGTCATTTCCGGCGTGCGCGGGTCGGCGTGGACCGCGACGCTGAAGGACCTGATGATCCTCGTGGTCGTGGTGGCGATGGGCATCTACCTGCCGTACCACTATCACGGCGGTTTTCGCGCAATGTTCGAGGCCATCGCGCTGGCGAAGCCGGGGTTCCTGACGCTGCCGCGTGCGGGCATGAGCCCGGCCTGGTTCATTTCCACGGTGCTGCTCAGCGCGGTCGGCGTCTATACGTGGCCGCAGCTCTTCGCCGGCGTCTACACGGCGAAGCACGAGAGCGTCTTCCGAAAGAACGCCGTGATGCTCCCGCTGTACCAACTGGTGGTGCTCTTCGTCTTCTTCGTCGGATTCGCCGCGACGCTCGCGGTGCCGGGGCTCGCGGGGGCGGAGGGGGACCTCTCACTCTTCCGCATTGCCAAGATGACCTTCGCACCGTGGGTGGTGGGGACGATTGGCGGCGCGGGCCTGCTCACCGCGCTCGTACCGGGCTCGATGCTGCTGATCACCGCGGCGACGATTCTCGGCAAGAACATCTTTGGCGCGCTGGCGCCTGGGCGCAGTGAGCGCACAGTCGGCCTGGTGGCACGGGCGATGGTGCCGGTGCTCGCGCTCGTGGCGCTGGCGCTCGCGCTGCACGGCGGTCAGGCCATCGTGGCGCTGCTGCTCATGGGCTACAACGTCGTGACGCAGCTCTTTCCGGCGCTTGTGCTCTCGTTCGGCGACCGGCCGCGCATCAGTGCGCGGGCCGCGCTGGCGGGCATTCTCGCCGGCGAGTTCACCGTGGCGGCCGTGTCGCTCTCCGGCAGCTCGATGGCCACGCTGGCGCCATCGCTGCCGCAGGTCGTGAAGGACCTCAACGTCGGCGTGGTCGCGCTGGCGGTCAACGTTGCGGTCATCGCGCTGGTCTCGCTGCTGACGCCGCGCGCGGCCCGGACGCGCGCCGGCTAGCCGGTCGTCGCGGTCCCGGCGATTCCGGCGGTCTCGCCGGCCCCGTCCGTCGCCATCCGACGCTCGGCGGCGCAGTACAACTGATCGTACTTCCGCGCCGCGTGTTCCCACCCGAAGTGGACGCGCATGGCGTGCCGCATCATGCGCTGCCAGCGCGCCGTGTCGGCGAACGCGGCCAGCGCCCGGTCGAGCGCCGCGTCGAAGGCGGGGGCCGAGTACTCGTCGAACAGGAAGCCGGTCTCGCCGTCGCGCACCGTGTCCTGAAGACCGCCCGTGCGCCGGCCGATGACGAGCGCGCCGTAGCGCTGTGCCTTCATCTGCGAGAGCCCGCACGGTTCGTACAGCGAGGGAATCAACACGGCGTCGGCGCCCGCCATCAGGAGATGCTCGCGGTCATCGCGAAAGCTGAATTCCACGGCCACATGCTGCGGCCGTTCACGGGCAAGGGCCGAGAGCGCGTGGCGATAAAAGGGCTCACCTTCGCCGAGAAAGACGAACTGGGCGTCGAGCGCTCGGAGTCGCTCGCTCGCGAGCAACAGGTCAAACCCCTTCTGGCGCGTGAGGCGGGCGCAGGTGCCGAGGAGCGGCACGTCCGGGCGGATCGGCAGACCGAACGCCGCCTGCAGCGCCGCCTTGCAGGCCGCCTTTCCGTCGAGATGCTGCGCCGTGTAGCGCTGAGCGATGCCGGCATCGGTGGCCGGGTTCCACACGCCCAGGTCGATGCCGTTGCTGATGCCGACGAGGCGCGGCCCAAGCAGGCGGAACATGTCGTGCAGGCCGAATCCGCCTTCCGCCGTTCGCAGCTCGCGCGCGTGCGACGGGCTGACGGTGGCGACGGCGTCACTGAAGCTGAGCCCGCCCTTGAGCACGTTGAATTGCCCGTACCACTCGAAGTGATGCAGGTTCCATAGCTCCCACGGCAGTCCGAGGTCGTGCATCACGGACTCGTCGTAATGTCCCTGGAAGCCGGCGTTGTGCACCGACATCACCACAGGCGTGCCGGCGATCGGGTCGCCGACGGCGCGGATGAAGACGGGCGCGAAGGCGGCGTGCCAGTCGTGGGCATGCAGCAGCACGGGGCCCGGCACGAGTTGCCGGATGCCCTCCACCGCGGCCCGGGAGAACAGCGCGAAGCGGAGATGGTTGTCGGGGTAGTCCAATCCATCCTCGCCGTACAGACCGGCGCGGTCGAACATTCTCGGCAGGTCGATGAAGACGACACGGGGACCAGGTTCGTGGTCTTCCCGCTGGAAGAAGCGCACCGACGCGCGGTGGGCGCCGACCGCGATGGTCCGGACCGGAGTCAGGGCTTCGAGGTCTGGAGCGGCCGCTCGCACTGCGGGATACAGCGGCAGGAAGACCACGACGCGGCGTCCCGCGCCCGACTGCGCGTTGGCCAGTCCGGCCACGGCTTCCGCCAGCCCGCCGGTGCGCGCGTACGGGAAGTACTCGGCGGTGACGTGCACGATGGTGCGTGACGCCTCTGCACTGGCCTCGCTGCCGGGGTCGACTCCGGCTGCGGGGGCGGCGTGCCGCGCGACGCGCGCGCCCGGGCTCAGTTCCGCTCCGACCTTGGGCATGACAACTCCTCGACGAGTGCCGGCGTGCCGCATCGTCGCGGCGCCCGCGCAACCCGCCTGTTGCACGATGCAACATGTGGCCGGGGTGACAATCGGGCTTCCGACCACTCCACGTCGGAAATACCCTCGTCCGCGGGCGAGGTTCACGCCGTCGGCGGCTCGTCCGGCGGTTCGTGGCCGCGCATCGAGGGCACGTAGCACTTCTGGACATATTCGATGAGCATGCGCCGCGCGGAGAAATGCGCGCCGGCCGCGCGCAGCGCGTGCTTCATCATGTGCACCCACCGCTCGGGAATGCCGGCGTGATTGCGCGTGTAGAACGCGGGCACCACGTCACGCTCGAGCAGCGCATACAGCCCGTGCGCCAGATTCTCGCGCGACTCGGTCTGCTCCATGTCAGGGTCAGGGGTGGCGAGCGACCACCCGTTGGCGCCGTCAAAGCCCTCCGCCCACCAGCCGTCCATGGTGCTGAGCTGCGGCACCGCGTTGAGCGCCGCCTTCATGCCGCTGGTGCCCGAGGCCTCCATGGGTGGGCGTGGCACGTTGAGCCAGAGGTCCACGCCCTGCACCAGCACGTGCGCGAGGTGCATGTCGTAGTCCTCGATGAAGGCCACGCGTCCCTCGAAGCGCGGGTCGCGCGTGGCGTGGTACACCTCCTGCAGCACCTGCTTGCCAGGTGTGTCTGCGGGATGCGCCTTGCCTGCGAAGACGATCTGCACCGGGCGTTCCCGGTCGGTGACGATGTTCAGCAGGCGATCCACGTCGTGGAAGACGAGGTTGGCCTGCTTGTACGTGGCGAACCGTCGTGCGAAACCGATGGTGAGTACCTCCGGGTCGAGCAGGATGCCCGCGCCCACCATCTGCTCGGCGGCGCGCTTCCGCCGGGAGTAGAAGTACCGCGCCTGCTCGCGCACGAAGACGAGCAGCGACGCCTTCAGCGCCTGGTGCACGCGCCACAGCTCGGCGTCGTCGAGGTCGAGCACGCGGTTCCAGAGGGCGGGCTCACCGGCGTGCTCGCCCCACCCGGCGCCGAGGTGCCGTTCCAGCAGGTCCATGACGGTGTCCGACATCCACGTCGCCAGATGCACACCGTTGGTGATGTGGATGATCGGCACGGCCTCCTCGCGCCGCTCGGGCCAGAGCGGCGCCCACAGGTGGCGCGTGACGGCGGCGTGCGTGCGGGAGACGGCATTGACGTGCCGGCTCAACCGCAGGGCGGCGACGGTCATGTGAAAGGTGCCGGCGCCGGCCTGCGGATGCCGCCCGAGCGCCGCGAACCCTTCGCGATCCGTGCCCAACTCTTCCCAGACAGGTCCGGTGCACTGTACGACGCGATCCAGCGCAAAGGTGTCGTGCCCGGCGGGCACCGGTGTGTGCGTCGTGAACGTGCTGTTCGCGCGGACCTGCCGTACGGCGTCATCGAACCCGACGCCCGCGGCCGTCAGTTCGCGCAACCGCTCGACGAACATGAAGGCGGCGTGGCCTTCGTTGGCGTGCCAGGCCGCGGGCTCGATGCCGAGGGCGCGCAGCATGCGGACCCCGCCGACGCCGAGCAGCCATTCCTGCTTGAGCCGCATCTCCGGGCCGCCGGCGTACAGTTGGCTCAGGAGCCCGCGGTCGTCGGGGTGGTTCTCGGGAAGATCGGTATCGAGCAGGTATACCGACATGCGTCCGACGCGCAGCCGCCAAGCGCGAATCCGCACTTCCCGGTCATCGGTGCGGACCGTGGTGATCCACGGCAGGCCGCCGACCCCGGGCATGGGCTCCAGCGGCGTCTCGTCGAGGGCGAAGCGGGCGTCCGAGTCCTCCTGCCAGCCGTCCGGGCGGATGCGCTGGTCGAAGTACCCCGCGCGATACAGGATGCCGACGCCGACGAGCGGGACGCCGAGATCCGATGCCGTCTTGCAATGATCGCCGGCCAGCACGCCGAGGCCGCCGGAGTAGATCGGCACGGAGTGATGGAACGCGAACTCGGCGGAGAAGTAGGCGATGGGCCGCTGACGCAACTCCGGATATTCGCGCGCGAACCAAGTCGCGTCGCTTGACTGTTCGGCGGCTCGCCAGCGGAGCACCGCGTCGTACTGCGCGAGGAACTCGGAGTCCGCCGCACACTGCGCGAGGCGCGCCGCGCTCGCTTTGCGCAGCAGCTTCAGCGGGTTGTGGCGATAGCGCACCCACAGCTGGGCGTCGATCAGCCGGAAGAGCGAACGCGCGTCGCGGTTCCAGCTCCACGCGAGGTTGCGCGCGATGTCTGCGAGTCCACTGATCCGCGATGGAAGCTCGAAAAGGTCTGAGGCCATGGCAGCGATGTTGGCGGGAGATGCCGAACCCTGCAAAGGTACGCGCTTTGGCCGCGCAACGGACTAGGGGCATGCCTGACGACCACTGCGGCAATTCAGGACTGCGCGGGTCAACCGGTGCGCGCATCTTGCCAACAGGGACGTCCGGCGCGGGAGGTCGCATGCTGACGGCTCGCGACATCATGACGGCGCATCCGTCGGTGATCACGCCCGACGACTCCGTGTCCAGCGCGGCGCAGCGCATGCGCGACCGGCACGTCGGTGTGTTGCCGGTCCTCAGCGACTTGGTGCACCGCCGGCTGGTGGGCATCATCACCGACCGCGACATCCTGGTGCGGTGCTTTGCCGCCGGGCACACGGGGGCATGCACGGTGCGCGAGCACATGACCAGCGACCGCCTGGAGTGGGTGCACCCGGACACGACGCTCACCGACGTCGTGGCCCACATGAAGGTCGGCCGCGTGCGGCGCCTGCTGGTGGTGGACGGAGCGCACGGCCTGGTGGGCATCATCTCGGTGCCCGACCTGGCGCGGCGCCTCGAGGTGAAGGAGCCTGACTTCGTGCGGTCCGTCGACGACCTCATCGCCGCCGCCGCGCCTCGGCCATAGTCCGGCACGCTATCTTCCGACATGTTCCGGGCCCCAGAGAACCGCACCGCCTCGCCGGCGGGCGATTGACGCGCGTCGTCGTGATCGGCGCCGGCGCGGCTGGCACCATGGCCGCGGTCTTCGCTGCGTCGGCCGGCGCCGAGACC
>JBBQZD010000148.1:0-7042 GCA_038208045.1 Gemmatimonadales bacterium
ACCGCGTTGATCATGCCGCCGTCGAAATCCCAGACTCGAGGCGCCGTGTTGCCCAGCCGCGGCTCCGGGCTGACCGCCTTGGTGACCAGGCCGCCCAAGCGCTCGAGGTCAATGACGCCGGCCAGTTCACGACCATAGCCAGCGGTCCCCGACGCCAGCAGCACCGGGTTCTGGAAGTTGATTCCGGCCGCCGTGATGCGCAGATCGGCGGTCATGGCTTGCCGCTGGTGGCGGGCGGCACCGTGACACGCGGCTTGGCCGCAGGTCGGGCCAGCCGTTTCGGCGCCGTTGGCGCATTGGGCTCGCGCGCACGCCGCAGCGAATCGGCGAACTGCACGGCCACGTCCGTCCAGGTGGTCCGCAGTCTCGCTTCGGCGGCATCGTAGGCGGGCAGGTCGCCGGGGTTGCCGCCCTCGAGCGCGAGCGCCCACGGCGACCGTGGGTACCGGTCGCGCAGACGCGCGTGCAAGGAAGCCGCGGAGTCGGCATCGAGCATCGCGGCGGTGAAGAGCCCGGCCGGGGCGAGCACGGCGCCCTGCACCGCCTGGTCGATGCGCTTGAACAGCTGTACCGCGAGGCGGTCGGCGCGCAGCGAGTCGCGGGCAATCTCGGCGGCGAGGTACAACGAGGCGCCGGAGGCATCGTTGCGCCGGCTGAGCATCTCGACGAGCAGGAGATTGTCCTCGAGCCGGCGCTGCAATGCCGATCCGCGGCTCTGCGTGGCCCCACGGCGCACCGCGGCCGAGACGTCCTCGAGCCGCCAGAGCGGCGCCAGCGAGAGCAGGGTCAGGCGAGCCGACGCCTCGGCGTCGGAGGCGGTGTCGGCTGCCAGGCGGCGCGCCGCGAGCAGGTGCGCGCGCGCCAGCGCATCCAGCCGCGCGTCCATCTGCAGGTCGGCGGCCACCATGTGCAGCGCCAGCCGGTCGCTGGCCCGGGCGCCGGATGCACCCCAGCGCGTCACGAGGCGCTCGACGCCGTCGCGCTCACCGGCCAGCCAGAGCGTGCGCAGCATCGGGGCGAGATCGGGGCGCACGTCACCGCGTGCGGCGCGCAGCGTCAGCAGCGACTCGGCCACCGCCCAGCGATGGCCGGCCAGCGAGGCCTGCGCGAGTTCCCACTGCGCGGCGCCCGCATCGACCGATCCGAGCACCCGCCGCGCGCGGTCGGCGTCGCCGAGCGCGATGGCGGCGCGGGCGGCCCAGAGCGCCGCGGTGGGCCGCACGGCCGGCAGGCCGGCGACGGCCAGCGGCTCCAAAGTTTCGAGAGCACGCAGCGGGTGCGCATCGCGCACGTCGCAGGCGGCGCGCGCCACGAGCAGCGGCTCGCGCACGTCGGGCGTGAGCGCCGGCAGCGCGAGCGCCTCGACCAGCCGGGGCCGCGCCGCGGCGCAGTCGTTGGAAAAGGCGAGCGAGCGTGCGGCGACGACGAGCGCATCGGCGCGCCAGCGGGTCTTGGGGTAGCGCACCAGCACCGACTCGGCCTTGGCCGCGGCGACGGCGTAGCGGCCGGCGGCCTCGCTCTCACGGCCGGCCCGGCTCAGCCGGTCCGCCGCGCGCGCCTCGGTCCGGGCGTTGTAGATGCCGTTGTAGTAGGCGCAACCGGTCAGGGACGGAAGCAGGGCGACACTCGACGCCAGAAATATCCGGCGCAGCGCTCGCCCCGTCTGCGGACTCACCGTCCGCTCCCCACGCGCTGTTCGTAGCGCGCCATATACTCCGCCGCCGCATCGGCGATGGCAGTTGCCAGGCTGCGCTGGCCCGCCTCGGAGCTGATGAACGCGGCCTCCGACCGGTTGGTGCCGAACCCGATTTCCACGAGCACGGCCGGCATGTACGCCGTCACGAGCACGCGAAATCCCGCCTGCTTCACGCCGCGACTGGGCCCCGGATGCACGCGCTGCATCGCCTGCTGGATGCCCTCGGCCAGGTCGTTGGACTCGCGCAGGTGCTCGTTCTGCGCCATGTCGTTGATGATGAAGCCCAGCGGATCGTTCTTCGGCGCGTCGGTCTCGTTCTCGAAGCGCACGACCTCGTTTTCCATGCGCGCGACGCGGCGCTCGTCCTCGGTCTTCGCTTCGGCGAGAATGTACGTCTCGAAGCCGCGCGCCGACTGCGGGTCGCGCCAGTTCGGGTTGGCCGCATTGACGTGCACCGAGATGAACAGGTCACCCCTGCTGCGGTTCGCGATGCGGCCGCGGTCATCGAGCGCAATGAGCGTATCGGTGGTCCGGGTCATGACGACGTCGTAGCCGCGGCGTTCGAACTCCTGCTCCAGGCGGCGGGCGACGCCGAGCGTCACGTCCTTTTCGAGCACGGGGGTGCGGTCGGGGCTCCAGCCGCGCATGCCCGGATCGCGGCCGCCGTGGCCGGCGTCAATGACGATCACGCGGCGCCGCGCGGCCGGTCGGCCGCGCGGCGCCGGCGCGCTCGATGCGGGCGCGGCGGCCCGCGACGCGGCGGCTGACGTGACGACCGTGCCACCGGCGGTGGCGGTCACGCGGGGGGCGGTGGGCGTCGGCTGCACCTGGCGCGCGGCGACGGCGAGCGCGGCGGGGGCCAGGAGCGCGATCCGACGGCGCGCCGGTTCCCACGCGATCAACGCCCCGGCGCGCGGCGCGACGTCGGTGAAGAACTGCAGCGGCACGTAGAGCGCGCCGTCGCGTTCGCGCGAGGGCGCCGACATCGGAAAGAGCCGGCCGTCGGACAGCACGTAGGACGAGCGGTCCGCGATCTCGAAGGCGATGCCGCCCACGGTGAGGAGGTAGCGGTGGTTCGGCAGGCGCTGCAGCCGTCCGCCAAGGGCGACGGCGACCGCGTCGGCGCCAACGTACTGGCCCGCCGCCTCGCCGCGCGTCGGCACGAGTATGTCACGTCCGTTCGCACCCAGCCGCAGCGTGTCGGCGGGCGCGGCGTGGAGCACCAGCGCGGCGAGGAGCGGCCAGGCCGCGATCATCAGCGCCGGCTCCGCACGGCGCGCGCGACTTCGAGCTTGGCGTCGCGTTCCTTCATGTCCGCGCGCTTGTCATGGAGCTTCTTGCCGCGCCCCAGCGCGATGACGACCTTGGCGCGGCCGCGGCGGAAGTGCATCTGCAGCGGCACGATGGTGAGCCCCTTCCGTTCCACGGCGCCGATGAGATGGCGCACCTCACTCGAGTGCAGCAGGAGCTTGCGCGTCCGCGTGGGCTCGTGATTCCACGCCGTGCCCCGCTCATAGGGCGAGATGTGGAGGTTCAGCAGCCAGAGCTCCCCGTTGTTCACCACCCCGTACGCGTCGGTCAGGTTCGCCTTGCCCGCGCGCAGCGACTTGACCTCGGTGCCGTGCAGCACGAGGCCTGCCTCCCACGTCTCGAGAATCTCGTAGTCGTGGCGGGCGCGCTTGTTGCGAGCGATGAGCTCGGTGTCGGAGGGCGGCTTGGGCGAGGGCAAGGGCAGATAGCGGATGGCGGATGGCGGATGGCGGATGGCGGATGGCGGATGGCGGAACCTTGAAATCTACACCCTTCAGCGACGGAGGTCCCCCGGAAGAGACGAGCGGGAGGGCGCATTCGTCTCCGGCGGCGCGCCCGGAACGTCACGCGTTCCGTGCGCTGGCACAGGCGGCGACAGGCCCTGCCCCGAACGCCTTGTTTCAGCCCATACGCCGGACTACGTTTCCGTTCCTGCCGAAGTGGTGGAATTGGTAGACGCGCTGCGTTCAGGGCGCAGTGGGCGATAGCCCGTCCGGGTTCGAGTCCCGGCTTCGGCACTGAGAGGCAGAGATACGACAGAAGACGACAGAAGACGACAGAGTACGACGGAGGGGCGCACCGGTGAATGGGGCGCCCCTCTGTCCTTTTGTGCGACCTCAGACGGTTTCCGAGGGTTTGCGATCCTCCGGCAGGACGGGCGCCCCGCCGTAGGCGTCGCGGAGTGCGGCGCTGGCCTCGGCGAGGTACGCAGCCATGAGCGCGATGGCGCGGGCGAGAGGTGTTCCGGCCGTGCGCGCCGAATCGGACGCGAAGGCCAGGAGCATGCGGCCGAGCTTGTCGCCGGGTCCCATAGGACCGCCTCGCGACTGCAGCGCCTCGCGATACGTCGTCACGCGGTCATTGAACTGCCGCTCCGCGAGCGGGCGCAGTTCGGGCGAGACGTGCGCATCGATGGCGAAGGCCGCGGCCATCGCGGTGGCGACGTCCGACGCCGTCTGGTCATCGAGCGCGTCCCGCTGTGCCGCCAGGAGCCCGAGGGCCCGTCGCGCGTAGCGCAACTCCCACCGCGCATGATCCACGTCGCCGCCGGCCGCGGCATCGGCCAGCCACCGGACGTCGCCCTCGGCCGGTTCACGGAACAGCGCGTTGACCACGCGCTCCGCGCGCTGCCGGCGACGGCGGCGGGCGAGCAGCGGCCCGACAAAAGGTATGGAGTCCACGCCGCTACCCGAGCACGGGAAGTGCGACACGCACGCGCACTGCACGCTCCTGCTGGAGCAGATCGAAGCGCAGGACGGCCCCGAGCGCGTCGTCGATGCGGCGCGGCAACATCTGCCACACCGGCCGGATCGAACCGTCGTGCGGTGCGGCACCGCGCGCGTCGTCCACCGGATGCGAGTCGCACTGCAGGTCGAGCGTCACCCGTTCCGAGGCGGCGAGAATCTCGCGGACCGTGATCTCGCTGGCAGCACCGTGCTCGGCCCAAGTCGTGATGCGCATTGGGGGAGAATACCAATTAGGGGGACGGGATGCTAGGGAAAGGCCGCCCCTGCGCGCGTGCGCCGCGCGGGGAGACCGCAAGGCGCTGCACGACCCGGACTTCCGTCTGGTCTGCGCCAGGCCGTTCAGTCGCCCGACTTCCCCGTCATCCGCGCCAGGTCGAGCAACCGCTCGAGGTCCGCCGGCGGAAGCACCTGCTCGCGCGCGGCGAGATCGCGGATGAGCACGCCCTCGGTGACACTGCGCTTCGCCAGCTCGGCCGCCTTGGCATAGCCGATGACGGGCGCCAGCGCGGTGGCCAGCGCGGCCGACCGCTCGACCCAGTACGCGGCCTGCTCGCGATTGGCGCTGATGCCCGCCACGCTCCGCTCGGCCAGCACGCGGAGCGCGTTGCCAAAAATGGTGAGCGAGAAGAGCACGTTGTGCGCGATGACTGGCATCATCACGTTGAGCTCGAGCTCGCCGCGTTCGGCGGCCGCCGACACGGTGGCGTCGTTGCCGAGGACCTGCAGGCAGACCTGGTTCACCATCTCGACGATGGACGGATTCACCTTGCCAGGCATGATGGACGACCCCGGCTGCACCTCGGGCAGGTGAATCTCGTTGAGGCCGGTGCGGGGATCGCTCGCCAGGAGTCGCAGGTCGTTGGCAATCTTGGCCACGTCGCCGGCGAAGACCCGCAGCACCGCGTGGAACGCGGCGAGATCGCCCATGGACTGCATGAGCTGCACGCGGTCCTCACCCTCACGCAGGGCGAGTCCGGTGTCGTCGCCCAGTTGCGCGACGACGCGGGCGGCGAAACCGGGCTCGGCGTTCACGCCCGTGCCCACGGCGGTGCCGCCGATGCCGAGGTCGCGCAGATCGTCGAGTGCGCGGGTGATTCGCGCGCGGGCGCGCGCCACGCTGCCGGCGTAGGCGGTGAACTCCTGTCCCAGCCGGATGGGCATCGCGTCCTGCAAATGCGTGCGGCCCGCCTTGACGACGTCGTCGAAGGCGCGCCCGCGATCTGCCAGCGCCTGCTCGAGCGCTTCGGCCGACGCGTCGAAGGCCGGATGCGCCGCCAGCACCGCGAGCCGCATGGCGGTGGGGATGACGTCGTTGGTGGACTGGCCCTGGTTGACGTGATCGTTGGGATGCACGGGCGCATAGCTGCCGCGCGGCGTGCCCAGCAGTTCGTTGGCGCGGTTGGCGAGCACCTCGTTGACGTTCATGTGGTGCGACGTCCCCGCGCCGGCCTGGTAGGGATCGACCACGAACTGGTCGCGGTGCTCCCCCGCCAGCACTTCATCGGCGGCGCGCACGATGGCGTCCGCGCGCTCGGCATCGAGGGTGCCGAGGGCGTGGTGCGCCAGCGCGGCCGCGCGCTTGATGCGCACGACCGCGTCGACGAAGCCGGGCAGCGGCCGCAGGCCGCTGATGGGGAAGTTGAGGCGCGCCCGCTCGGTCTGGATGCCCCACAACGCCGACGACGGCACCTCGAGGGTGCCGAGCGGATCGCGCTCGATGCGCACGCCGTCGGTCATCGGGGCGCCTCCTACGGGGCGACCGGCGTGGGGATGTCGAACGTGGAGATGAAGTCGAAGTATCCGCTCTTCGCCACCGGGCCGACCCAGGTGCGCACGCGCGACGCGGTCCACGTCTTGTTGCTCGAGCCCGCCCAAGAGGCCGTGTACTTCGCCGGCACCGAGTCGGCGCCGTCGTCACGATACTGGCAGAGCACCTGGGCCGTCTGCACGTCGGAGCCGGCCCCGGAGTATCGAAACGAGAAGACGATGGTGCCGTTGAGGTCCTGGCCCGCGTTCCACCGCAGGTCGAGACGCGCGCCGCCCACGGGCGTGCCGAAGTCCTGCACCGTCAGCTTCTCTGCTGACTTCGCCTTGAACGAGATGGCGGGGTAGCCGAGCGCCCCGTCGAACCCCGGAATCACGACCGCGACCGAATCGCCCGGCGTGTACGGAATGCCCGACGTCGTGCGGCTCAGGTACTGGGTTTCGGTGGCGACGGCCTTCGGAAAGAGCGAGTCGGTGCGTGCGCCATTCTTGAACTGGATGAACGGGCCGGCGCTCAGCGACGGAAAGATGGTGCCGAGCGACGTGCCGGGCGTGCTCGAGTAGGTCTGGAGGCGGCACGAATCCCACGGCGCGGTCGCGGTGGGGACGCTCAGCCCGCTCGCGCTGTAGAACGAGCCCACTGCGCCGGCGGTGTACCCGGTGCCCGCCTGCTGCGCCACGAACGTCAGGAAGCCGTAGGGCACCGCCCTGAGGTCCGTCGCTGACGTGCTGCAAGCCACCACGACGGTGGCCGCCGCGGCGAGAAGAAGCGGAAGGTGGCGGCGGGTGGTCATCGAGCATCTCC
>JBBQZD010000149.1:0-7040 GCA_038208045.1 Gemmatimonadales bacterium
CCGACGGCGTATCGGGCGAGCGAGTCGAGAACCTTCGACGTGCTCGTGAACGTCGTGCGGTCGACCTTAAAGAGGTAGTCCATCGTGCGAATGTAGAGATCGGAACGTTTGACCCATGCAGTGACGACGTCGGTTGTATCCTGCCCGAGCCGGACCGATGGCGCCGACTCGGGATAGAGCCCGCCGACCTCGTTCACGAACCAGCGCTCGCCGAGAACCTGATTTGCGCAGGCGTTGGCACATTCACCCGTCAGCACGTCACGCAATGCGCCCGGCGTTTCCAGGAACTGCAGCGTCACCGCCGGGCGCGCCGCCGAAACCCTCGCGTTGCGAAGCGTCAGCGCCGCCGCTCTCCCCGTCCCCTCCTGCGCGAAGGCCATTCGCCCGGACAGGGGCAACAAGAGCAGCAAGCCCACCAAGGCGAACACGCTTCCATTCACGAATTTGCTCACGGACATCCCCGAGGGTCTTGGGTAGGTACGGCGAGCCGACACCGTCGAGTTGCTCTCGCGAGTCGAGCTCGGCGTGCGATACGTACGGCACTTGGCCAAGTCTGGAGGGAGGCCGTTAGGCGCCCGTCAATCGCCCGCGGCACGCTGCCGCGTTGGGACGCGCGCCCAAGCCGTGCCTGAGCAGCCATCCCAAGCGCCGAGCGCGAAGGACGATATCGCACGCGTCTTGTCGCACGGTTCTGCATTGACGACCGATTGACGGCACCGCCGCCAACCAGTTCGCGGGCTTCAGCGGTTCGCGCCCACCACGACCTCCACCACCGCGAGCCCCGTCGGCGTCATCACGCGCCACGGCGCGCTCGGCGCCCGGTCCTGGACACACTTGGTCATCGGAAGCACCAGCGTCCCCGTTGCCGCCGCGGCGCGCAGTGCGTCGGGCGGCTGGTCCTGCACGTCGTTGCCGTCGTGCCAGATCGGGGCGCCGCACGACCAGTTCGACTGCGCGAACAGGTAGGCGGCACGGGCCTCGGCGCCCATCGACCAGATGAGGAAGTAGCGCCCCGGCGTCGCGGGGGCGACGCGGTGCACGTTCACCGTGACGACCCCGGGATCGAGCGGGGTGACGAGACTGCGCACGGTGACCGTGTCCGTTTCGCGTCGTTCCCACGACGCGGCCTCGCCGAGCACGACCGACGCCGTCGTCCAGGTGCTGCGATAGGTCAGCAGCACGCGCCCGTCAATGGATTCGCCGGGTGCCACGTGGAGGACGGGCGCCGTGCCCGCCATCGCCTGCCCGTTGATCATGCCCGAACGCAGGCGCAGCATGGGTACGCTCATCCACACGTGCCGCCACTCCACGGGCGCGAGGCCCGTCGCCTCGAACCGGAGCACCGACGGCTCGCCCGGCAATCCGCCCACGATGAGGGAGTCGAACTTGGCCGTGCCCTCGCGCGTGAGCACCGAAAGCTCGCCCGACGGCGGCGGATCCGCCGAGCTGCGCACGCGGACCAGCACGCCTGAGACCCGGAGCCGGCGGCCGAGGCGGTCCGCGACGCCGATGATCGCCGGCCGGTCCGTGACTTCCACCGCATTCGCCGCGATCGGCGCCTGCACCAGCACGAGCGCCGCCGGGCGCGTCAGGTACCACCCGAGTGCGATGGCGCCCAACAACATGGCCGCGACGAGTCCCTGCCACCGCCGGCCGCGATGCGCCTTCGGCAGGATCCGGGCGATCGTCGCGCGCAGCGGCGCGGCGCGTGCCTCGTGCAGCCCCGGCGGCAGCAGGTCGCTGGCGTGGACGCCCACCGAGGGGCACGCCCCGCCTCGCACCCACGCGCGCACCACGTCCACCACCTCGCCGTCGGCCCCCGAGCGCATCAGCAGCGACACGACCTGCCGCATGTCGGCGACGCTCACCGTCGGGCTCGCGGCGCGCGCCAGCGCGATGGCGCGCCGGGCGGCATCGAGCGACACGGCGTCGCTCTGCGCCATGACGAGGTCGCTGATCTCGTCGTGCGCCGTCGTCCAGCTGCCGTCACCAAGCCGCCGCACGTAGCCGCGCACCTCGAGCACCGCCAGGTCCGCCTCGACCGCCAGCGGGTCCAGGGCCACCGCCGCGCCGACGACCTCGGCGCCGGCCACGGGACCGAAGCAGAGCACGCGCAGCACCGCATTGGCGCTCACCGACAGCTGCGCGATGCGCACGCGCGCCGCCTCGTGCGCATCGAGCGCCCCGAGGAGCGCCGGAACGTTCTGCGCGATCCAGCCCTCCGACTCGGACGACAGCAGGTGCTTTTCCACCACGGCGTGCAACAGCTGGAGCACGTGAAAGGGCACGCCACCGGCCGCGTCGCGCAGCGCCGCGACGAAAGTGCCCCACCACGACGCGGCGCCCGCGCCGGCGATCGACTGCAACATCGCGTCGACCTGGGCGACCGTGAGCGGCGGCAGCGAGATGTGCTCGGCGTGCACGTCGCCCGGGAGCGCCTCGCGTCCGGCGGTGAGGAGCAGCAGGCGCGTGTCGGCGGAGAGCCGCCCCAGGGCGAGCGACACGAGGCGCAGCGACGCCGCATCGGCCCAGTGCGTGTCATCGAGCGCCAGCGCGAGCGGCATTTCGTGCGCCACCGCACCCAGCAGGTCGGCCAGGGCCACGACGCGCCGGCGCATGGCCTCTTCCCCGACACTCGCATCCGCCGTCGCCTCGAACACCGCCGACGCATCGGGAGCCACGGCCACCAGTGCCGACATCGACGACGGCGCGACGGAGATGCTGCCCGGAAGCCGCGCCAGCGCCGTGACGATGGTTGCCGCCAGGGCGAAGGGCACCTCGCGCTCGTCGCGGCGCGCACCGCAGCGTACCACGCGCCCGCCGGTTGCCTGCAGGCGCAGGCACGTCTCCTCGAGCAGGCGGGTCTTGCCCGTGCCCGCCAGCGCCTCGACGTGCACGTGACGGCTCTTGCCGCGTCGCACGGTCGCCCACGCGGCGAGCCCGCGGGCCAACTGGGTCTCACGGCCCACGAACTCGGGGGCGGCGACCGCGCCCTCGCGCGCCCGCGCGCTTCGCCCCACGTCGCGGACGCGCTGGAAGAGCTGCGTCGTGGCCGGCTCCGGCGGCCGGCCGTCGCCACGCAGCATCTCGGCGAGACGCTCGACCTCGAGACGCGCGGAGGCAAGGCCTTCGCCCGCAATCGTCGCCTCGATCACGAGGCGCCAGGCGCGCTCCCGCGAGGGGTCGAGGTCGCGCATGCGGCGCGCGTGGAGCAACGCCGGGGCCGACTGGCCGGCGGTGAGCTCGGCGCGCGCCGCCGACTCGAGCACGCGCGCGAATAGCGCGCCGAGGTGGCGGCGCTCGATGTCGCACCACATCTCGAACTCGGCGCCGCCCGGCACCGCCATGTCCGGAATGAAGTCGCCGCGGTAGTGCCCGATCGCGGCCTCGAGGTCGCCACGGTCTGCGGCCGCAATGAACTGGTCGCGGTCGAAGGGGAGCATTCCGTGCAGCGCGATCACGTCGCCCTCGGAGACCAGCGTGCCGTCGGGAAGGACGCGGCGCAGCACGAGCAGCGTTTGCCGAAGGTTGGCGCGCGCGCGATCGGGCTCCAGGTCCGACCAGAGCAGGTCGGCGAGGTGCGCGCGCGTCGCCGAGGGCGTGGACTGCGAGCGGAGGTAGGCGAGCACGGCCAGCGGCTTGCCGGGACCGAGGAGAATCGTGCCGTCCGCCGCAACCAGTTCGAGGCGGCCCAGGGCGTGCAACGCGACCACGCCCGCGGGCTCAGGCTCGCCGGGTCGTGCCCGATGGGACTTCGACTGGGTCATTGGCGGAGGGCCGGCATGGCCAACAATCTCGCGCACCGGACGCACGCGACGCGAGCCGATTTGTGCGGCGTTGCCGGTTCGTTGATCACGCCGGATAGGTCGCGGTGCGACGTCAGGGGCGCGTCAATCACCGGACGCGGGGCGCGGGGGGCGGGGGACGCGGGGGGCGCGGGGGGCGCGAGGGGCGCGGGGGCGCGGTCACTCTGCCGCCTGCCGCCTCAGAGCAGCCCCGCCTCCGCAAACGACACGTACCTCCCCCGCCCCACGATCACATGGTCGTGCACCGGAATGTCGAGCAGTCGTCCCGCCGCCACGAGCTGCTCCGTCACCGCGCGGTCATCCGGACTCGGCGTCGGGTCGCCGCTCGGATGGTTGTGCACCAGGATGATCGCCGCCGCCCGCTCGGCGATGGCCTCGCGAAAGACCTCGCGCGGGTGCACGAGACTGGAGTTGAGGATGCCGCGCGTGACGCAGACATCGCGCTCCAGCCGGTGCTGGGCGTCGAGGATCGCCACGTGGAACTCCTCGACCGGCAGGTCCTCGAGCCGCGCAGCGTACGCACGCCAGACGTCGCGCGGCGCGCGCAGCGGCGCGGCCTCGTCCTGCGTCTCGAGCGCGAACCGGCGGCCGAGCTCGAGCGCGGCGTGGATGGCGGTTGCGCGGACCGCGCCGAGGCCGGGCACGGCGGCGAGCGTCGCGAGCGGGCGGTCCGAGAGGCGCCGGAGTGAGCCGTCCGCACGGGCAAGCGCGTCGTGGGCGAGCGTCAGCGACGACCGGCCACGCGTCCCCTGGCCGATAACGAGTGCAATGAGTTCCGGGGCGGACAGCGCGCGTGCGCCGAGGGCACGCAGCCGTTCACGCGGGCGATCGATCGGCGCCAGTGGCGCCACAGGGCGTGCCGTCATGCCTGAGTCTGGCACGCCGCCCGCGCCACGCCGTCACCAATCGGTTGCCGGTCGGCGCAAAGGCACCGGCCGCGGCGCCGGCGCCGTTACACGCCGCCGCGCATCGCTACGCGCCCGCGCCGTGGCACTTCTTGAACTTCTTGCCGGACCCGCACGGGCACGGGTCGTTGCGCCCGATGGTGGACCAGTCCTGTCCGCTCGGGCCGCCGCCTGCGCCTGCGCCCATGCCCACCGCGCCCGCACTGAGCGGGCGCGCGCGTCCCGCGCCGACGAGCATCGGATCGGGCTTCACGTACTCCTCCGCGCCCGGTTCCCCCGGCCCGATGTCCACCACCTCGCCCTCGCGGACGTCCTCGGCGACCCCCAGCGCGTTGAACCGCCGCGCGGGCGCCGGCGCGACCGGCGCCGCCGGCTCGTCGTACATGAGCTGCACCCGCAGGTAGCGCTCGGCGAACGTGTGATGGATGTCGCCCATGAGGTCGACGAACATCGTGTACGCTTCCTGCTTGTACTCGAGCAGCGGGTCCTTCTGCCCCCACGACCGATACCCGATCGAGTTGCGCAGCTGGTCGAGGTCGTAGAGGTGGTCCTTCCACTTCTCGTCGAGCACATTGAGCATGACGAGCGCGAGCACCTGGTCGGCGTGCTCCGCCAGCTGGACGAGCTTGTTCTGGAACGCCTTCCGACCGGCCTCGCCGCCGTGCACCACGGCGTCGGGAATGCCCTGCGGCCGCTGGCCGTCGGGTTCGAAGCACGGCACGGTGAGCAGGTAGTGCATCAGGAGATCCTGGCGCATCAGCTCAAGGTCCCAGTCGAGCGAGTCGTCGTACGACGCGAGCGTCGTCTCGATGCGCTTGCCGACGGCGCGGTCGATCATCTTGATCGCCTCGCCCTTGAGCTCCTCGCCGCCCTCGAGCGCGAACGCGCGGAGGTTGTAGATCACCTCGCGCTGCTGGTTCATGACGTCGTCGTAGTCGAGCAGGCGCTTGCGGCTCTGGAAGTTCTGCAGTTCGACGCGTTTCTGGGCCTGCTCGATGGAGCGCGTGATGAGCGGATGCGTGAGCATCTCGCCCTCCTGCGCGCCGAGCCGGTCCATGAGCCGCGCGATGCGGTCCGAGCCGAACAGGCGCATCAGGTCGTCTTCGAGCGACAGGAAGAACTGCGACGCGCCCGGATCGCCCTGGCGGCCGGCGCGCCCGCGCAGCTGGCGGTCGATGCGGCGCGACTCGTGCCGTTCCGACCCGACAATGTGCAGGCCGCCGCACTCCATCACGTCCATGTCCTTGCCGTCCGGATCCTTGATGCGCGACGGCTTCGACGGCAGCACGCCCGCGCCCAGCTTGATGTCGGTGCCGCGGCCGGCCATGTTCGTCGCAATCGTGACGCCGGCGTACTGGCCGGCCATGGCGACAATCTCGGCTTCGCGCTGGTGGTACTTGGCGTTCAGCACCTGCTGCTTGAGGCCGGCGCGCGTGAACATGCGCGACAGCGTCTCCGACGCCTCCACCGACGTCGTGCCGACGAGCACCGGGAAACCGAGGCCGTGCAGACGCTGCGTCTCCTCGACGATCGCGTTGTACTTCTCGCGCCGCGTCTTGTACACGAGGTCGTGGCGGTCGTCGCGGATGATCGGCCGGTTGGTCGGGATGACGGCAACCTCGAGCCCGTAGATCTGGAAGAACTCCGTCTCCTCGGTCTCGGCGGTGCCCGTCATGCCCGCCAGCTTCTCGTACATCCGGAAGTAGTTCTGGATGGTGATGGTGGCGAGCGTCTGCGTCTCGCCCTTCACCTGCACCGCTTCCTTGGCCTCCACCGCCTGGTGCAGCCCCTCGCTCCACCGCCGCCCGTGCATCGTGCGGCCCGTGAACTCGTCGACGATCAGCACCTGCCCGTCCACCACCACGTAGTTGACGTCCTTCTCGTACAGCGAGTGCGCGCGCAGCAGCTGGTGGATGATATTGAGCTTCTCGCTCTTGATGGCGTACTCGCCCTCGATGACCCGGCGCGCCTCGAGCTTCTCCGCCGCCGACATCTCCGAGGACCGCTCGATGCGGTGCACCTCGGTGGAGATGTCGGGCAGGATGAATTGGTCGTGGTCGCCCGGGCTCATGAAGTCGATGCCACGGTCGGTCAGGTGCACCGTGTGTCCGCGCTCGTCGAGCACGAAGAGCAGGTCGTCCTCGATGTCGCGGAACTGCTGCTTGGACGGCGGCACCTTGCGGTCGGCGAGGACGTCGAGCTCCTGCTTCTGCACGAGCATCTTGACGCCCTGCTCGGCGAGCGCCTTGATCAGGCGCTTGTTCTTGGGGTTGCCGAGCTGCGCCTGATACAGGCAGAGGGCGGCGAGGGCCTGGTCGCCGGCTTCGAG
>JBBQZD010000150.1:0-7035 GCA_038208045.1 Gemmatimonadales bacterium
GGTCCCGGGCCCACTGCGCTGCCAGCCGCTGCTCGCCCATCACCACCTCCGGTCGTCGTTACCTCCTCGACGACCGGTCCGTCAGTCGTGCAACTGTAGTACTAGGCGCTCCGCCGCACGCCGACGCGCCCGTGCGCTGAAGCCCTACGCGAGAGGGGCATCCACCCTACTGCGCCGCGCTGCTCCCGAGGGCAAATATCAGGTGGTGCGGGACGTCCGACTGACATGCAATGCCCCTCCAGGCGGCCCGCCAGCTCGGGAGGAGCGCGTCATGGTCGGCTTCACGGAATTGGTGGCACTCGACAAGGAGTTGGCGACGACGCCAACACTTTCCCTCTACCTCGACGGCCGCAGCGAGAACCCGGCCTGGCGCACGGCATGGCGGCGCGCGCTGAAACAGGAGGAGACGCGCCTCCGCAGCCTGCTGGCGGACGCGCCGCACGCCGAGCGTGAGGCGTTCGGTGACGCCGTGGCGCTGCTCGAACAGCATCTGTCACACCGCCGCGGCGCGCTGGACGCGCCCGGCTGGCTCGGCGTGGTGGCAGGGGGCGAGGTGATGCTCGACGCGCCGCTGCGCGGCACGGTGCCCACCTACGGGCAATGGGGCACCGGCGTGGCACTCGCGCCATTCCTGTGTGCGCCCTCGACCAGCCAGGACGCCTGGGTCTGCATCGTCGACTCGCGCGCGGCGCGCATCTTCCGCAACGATGAACAGGGTGTCCACCGCGTCGACTCGCTCCGCGCCACGCCGCTCGCTGAGCACGGCGAGACGATGGGCGCCGGGCGGCGCGGCCGGTTCCATCAGGCGACGCGCGGTGGTGTGGGGCGGGACGCGGCGGAACGCGAGCGACGGGCGGCACGCGTGCGCATGCTGCACGCCTTGGGCGAGCGCGTGCGCGCCCTGCCGCACGCCGCGGCCGTCTTTGTTGGCGGCACGCCGCAGATGCTCGACGAGGCCGTGGCGGCGCTGACGGCCGCGGGCGTTGAGCGCGTCATCGAGACGCCGGTGCTCGGCGCGCGGGCCCGCGTGAACGAGATTGCCCGTGCAGTGCGCGACGGGCTCGCGGCCGAGCGTCGCGCGCAGGACGCGCAGCTCGTGGAGGAGATCGAGCGCCTGTTCGCGGACGACGGCCTGGGACTCACGGGGGCGGCCACCACGGGGCGCGCCCTGGACGAACGATCGGTGCAGGTGCTGGTGCTCAGCGAGACGTTTGTAGCCGCCCAGCCCGAAGTGGCCGAGGTCTTCGTGCGCTCGGCGCTGGCGCAGGACGCCGAGGTGCGCGTGGTGTCGGACGAGGCGTCGCGCGCGCTCGAGGAATCGGGCGGGGCGGGGGCGCTGCTGCGCTTCTCGCCGTTCCGCTCGGCCACGGTTGACGAGGGCGAACTGGCGGGAGTTTAGCAATCGGCGCGGGCGGGCAGTCGCCTGCCCGCGCCGACGCGCCGACGCGCGACGTGGCTAGGTGCGCGCGTGCACGAGGTGGCGGGCACCGGCCACGCCAACACCCGCCGCGACGACCGTCAGGATGATGCTGAGCGCCACGTAGGCACCGGCGCGCGACCACTGCCCTTCCTCGGCGAGCGCCAGCGTCTCGAGACTGAAGGTCGAGAAGGTGGTGTAGCCGCCGCAGAGACCAGTGGTCAGCAGGCCGCGGAGTTCGGCGGAGACACCGGCTGTTTCGAAGGTCCAGGTTGCGAGGAAGCCGAGCAGCAGGCTTCCCGAGACGTTCACGAGCAGGGTGGCCCACGGATACGAGCTGGCCGTGCGCTGCTGCAGCCAGGCGCTGAGAAGGAAGCGGGCCACGCCGCCCGCGGCACTGCCCAGGGCGACGGCGAGAATCATTCGCATGGCGAAAGATGCACGGCGTGAGCGATCAGGGGCTAGGTGTGCGTGCCCACTGCCAGGGAGGGGCCATGTTCGCGATCCATTCGACGGCATTCAACGACGGCGCGACGATTCCCGTGCGCTGCACGTGCGATGGTGCCAACGCGTCGCCGCCCCTCGCCTGGACAGGCGTGCCCGCGGAGACGGCGAGTCTCGTGCTCATCGTGGACGATCCCGACGCGCCGGACCCCAGGGCGCCCACCCGCGTGTGGGTGCACTGGGTGCTGTACAACATGTCGCCCGATATCTCGGCGCTCCCCGAGGGTCGTCCGCGCACGCCCCTGCCTGGTGGCGCGCACGAGGGGCTGAACGACGACGGCGCACCGGGCTACACCGGGCCGTGCCCGCCGATCGGGCGCCACCGCTACGTCCACACGCTGTACGCGCTCGACACGATGCTGCCCGACCTCGGCGCGTCGGCGCGGCGGGTGGATGTCGACGCCGCCATGCGCGGGCACGTGCTCGCGCAGGTGTCGCTCATGGGCACGTACGCGCGCGGGTGAATCTCCGCGGGTGCGGGGCGCGTAGGGCGTGATGTCCTCATCGTGGAGCAGTGCGTGCGCGCTCTCGTGAAGTATTTCCTCGTCGGTCTCGCGGCGCTGGCGTTGCTGATTCCCATCGGCGTGGCGCTGATCCTGCTCGGCCTGCCGGCCATGGGCGCGCTGGTAGTGCTCACCGTGCCCATCGTGGCGGTGCTCGGCATCGTCGGCATTCCCGTCTTCATTACGGCGGTGCTCGCGGTCGTGCTGCTCTCGGTGGTGTTCGGCGTGCTCGGCGCCGCGCTGGCCATCGGC
Source organism: Gemmatimonadales bacterium (assembly GCA_038208045.1). Lineage (GTDB taxonomy): Bacteria > Gemmatimonadota > Gemmatimonadetes > Gemmatimonadales > Gemmatimonadaceae > PNKL01. Next base: position 2,677 of record JBBQZD010000150.1, read on the forward strand.
TTTGCGGTGGTGAAGCTGCTGCTGGTGGTGGCGCTGCCCATCGCGCTGGTCGGGTGGGTGCTCAGCGTGCTGTTGGGGGCGCGGCGGGGCGACACGCAGTAGCTTCCCGGTTCCCCCCGAATCATGAGGAGCTGACCGATGGTGTCGTATGGCGCGAAGGAGCTGGCGGCGGCGTTCCGCACGGTGCGCAAGAACACCGTGCAGGTGGCCGAGGACATTCCCGAGGACCAGTACGATTTCGAGGCGGCGCCGGGGGCGAAGCCCGTGCGTGCGATGCTCGCGCATATTGCCTGCGCACCGCAGCTGCAGGAGGACCTGCACGCCGTGCAGCGCGTGACGACCCTGCAGGGCTATGACTGGAGCAAGATGATCGGCGCGGCGGTCGCGTACGAGGCGACGCCGCGCACCAAGGCCGAGCTGATTGCGGTGCTGAAGGCCGAGGGCGAGCGGTTTGCCGGCTGGCTCGAGTCGCTGAGCGACGAGTTCCTGAACGAGACCTATCTCGATCCCACCGGAGCAAACCCCAAGACCCGTTTCGAGAGCCTGACCGGGGTGAAGGAGCACGAGATGCACCATCGTGGGCAGCTGATGCTGATCCTTCGCCTGGTGGGGGGCGTGCCACACATCACGCGCGAGCGGCAGGCGCGGGCGGCGGCGATGGCGGCGGCTGCAGCAGCAGCAGCCGCGGCCGCGGCCGCGGCGGGATAGGGCGGGGGTAGAGAATCCCGGTTCGAGCGGGTAGATCTTCAGTCTGTCCGCGTGGGCGCGAGCTTGGCGGCGGACGGGACGTAGCGCCGTCCGGTAGCGCACCTGAATGGGGTTTGCGGGTGCCTTGGCCGGAGTGATTGCGTCAAGTGAACTAGGAGAGGGGCTTGGCCGTCATAGGCTGAGTCCCTTTGTCCATTGCATGCCTCATTCAGTTGCGCGCACGCGTGTGAGAGAATCAGGGGCCACCGGACAGTGGTAGTCGGCGCCGTGAACGACGTCCGACATCACGGTCGGGCATTCCCTGAAATGCGTCGTGTAACCTCAATGTGCGATAGCAATCGGACGTCCCAGGCACACTCATTCAGAATGTCCTTCTTGCGAGGTTGAATTGGATTCCAGAAAATGTCTGACTGTTGGATTGCTCACCGCGTGCGTAGCAGCGACTGCGTCCGCGCAGGCGCGAGTGCACGACCGATGGGGGGTGAGCGCCGGGTTGTCGGGTGGCATCGACCAGACGGGACTTCTGGTCGAGGCATCAGCTCGTCTGCTCCAGACCGGCCCGGTGGCGTGGGAGTTCTCGGCATCGGCACAACGGAAGGCACAGATCTTCGGCGACAACAAGGTCTATGTCCTCCCTTACTATCCGCCGGGAACGCCGGGGCCTGACACCGCCGCGGTCGCCAACCTCTGGCGCGCTGGCGTGCTGTTGCGCACCAACCCGCTGCCGTGGCCGTTCAGCCGGCTTTCCGCCGTGGCGGGCACCGGCGTCTACCGAGCCGCGTGGCATGGACTGCCCGACTGGGATCGCGCCCGCCCGCCGATCATGACCGGCTATCAACTAGCTGGCATGAACGTCCGCGTGTGGCGGCGTGTCGGGGTGGAGTTGAGCGCGATTCGATTTCTCAACGTCAAGCACCGGGATGATCGCGGCGGTGGCCAGTTGACGGTGCGGGTGGGCTTCCCGTGAGCGGGGTGAGATTCACTCGCGCAGCGCTCCAACGGTCACGCATGTTCGTGCTGCTAGCTGGGGCACTCAGCGGCTGTGGACGGTTCGCGACAGCGCCGTCGTCACCCTCGGTGCAGCTTACGGTCACGGGCGTCGTTGTGACGTCGCATGCACAACCATCGTTGCCGTACGAATCGCTGACGGCGTGGATACACATACGGAACACCGGCCAGCGCGTGATCATCGTACCGTCGAACACGTGCTATTACCCTCTTGAATTCAAGCGTGCGGCGTCGAACGCGTGGGAACCGGTGACGGCACCGCCCAGTATTTCGGCATGCGACGCATCGTATTCAGAAGTGCGCATCGCACCCAGCGCTCGAGATTCTTTGCCGTACTGGAAGGCGGTGGCTCCTTCGTTTGCGGTGCTGTACCCTCCTGGCGCCGGCGGCGCGTTTCGCACCGTGGTGAATGTGGACGGAATCCTCGTGCCGTCCGAGACATTTCTGGTTCCGTGAGGGCGAGAATACGCTTAACTCACGGCTTGTCTTGGAGATGCGGGAGGGCTACCTTCCATCTCTGTCCGCGTGATACGTTTGCAAGCGGCGGACGGGACGTAGCGCAGTCCGGTAGCGCACCTGAATGGGGTTCAGGGGGTCGCGGGTTCGAATCCCGCCGTCCCGATGTGGCACCGGAGCGCCGACAAGGCGTTACCAAGAACGAAGATAGAGTCGGAGGGGGGCCATTAACAAGGTCCCCCTTCGTCGTATCAGTGTGCCGCTAGGTGTGCCGGTCGCACCGATTTCCAGAGATGTGTACGTCGAGACCACCTATAGTGAACGCACCGTTCCGTCATTGGTTGCGGGAACCTCCTGTACGGCTATCGTATCCTTTTGCCATCGAACCGATCAAATGCTCCCACCTGCGGGTCCCCCCGCTAGTCCCGCCAAACCGAGCCGGACCATCGGCCCCCACGGTCCTTTCGTCGGCGAAGAGCGTCGAAGCTGCAGGGACCCCAGACCATGTTGACTTTCTTGCCTGACTTGAGCATTAACTGACCGAAGGCAATCTTTGGAGCTCCCATGTCACCCTACCGACCCGCTGGAACTGTCATCGCCGGCCCTGCCTGGAAGGACGGCGAACTCGTCCGCGCCGTCGTTGACGGCGAGGACAATGCATGGCCCCAGCTCTGGGACAAAAGCTCGTCGAGTTGGGTGCCGGGCGCGTCGCTCAGAGACGTCATTTCCGGCGTTCCCGTCGATGCCGCGTTTGGCGCCACCAAGGGCATCCCGCCGGAAGCGTTCATCGGATCCGCAGAAGTCTGACATCCGCCGAGCGAAGCAAATGTCACCTTCACGGTGCAGCGAAATGAGAAAGGCTCCTCGATCCCTCGAGGAGCCTTTCGCATTCACGCGCTCGAGGCGCCCGACCTGCACTACGCCAAATCAAACCGATCCAACTCCATCACCTTCGCCCACGCCGCCACGAAGTCCTGCACGAACTTGCCATTTGAGTCGTCGCAGGCGTACACCTCCGCGAGCGCACGGAGCTGCGAGTTCGAGCCGAAAATCAGGTCCACGCGCGTCGCGGTCCACTGCACGTCGCCCGTCACCCGGTCGCGCCCCTCGAACAGGTCGCCGACGTCAGGCATGGGCTTCCACGTGGTGCCGATGTCGAGCAGGTGCACGAAGAAATCGTTCGTCAGCGTCTCGGGACGAGCCGTGAACACCCCGTGCCTCGCCTCGCCGTGGTTGGCGTTCAGCACCCGCAGGCCGCCCACCAGCACGGTCATCTCGGGCGCCGTGAGCGTCAGCAGCTGCGCCTTGTCCACCAGCATCTCTTCGGCCGACACGGTATAGGCGGCCTTCTGGTAGTTGCGGAACCCGTCGGCCTCCGGCTCGAGCACGGCGTACGAGTGCACGTCCGTCTGCTCCTGCGAGGCATCCATGCGACCGGGCGTGAACGGCACCGGCACGTCCGCGCCGGCCTTCTTGGCGGCCTGCTCGACCGCGGCGCATCCGCCCAGCACGATCAGGTCGGCGAGCGAGACCTTTTACCCGCCGGTCTGCGCGGCGTTGAAGTCGTTCTGTATTGTCTCGAGCGCCTTCAGCACCTTCGCCAGCTTGGCCGGCTGGTTGACCTCCCAGTCCTTCGCCGGTGCAAGACTGATGCGCGCGCCGTTGGCCCCGCCGCGCTTGTCGGAGCCACGGAAGGTGGAGGCCGACGCCCACGCGGTCGAGACGAGCTGGGCGATGGTCAGTCCCGAGGCGAGGATCTGCTGCTTCAGCGAGGCGATATCCTTCGCGTCAACCAGCGGATGATTCACGGCGGGAATGGGATCCTGCCAGAGCAGCTCTTCCTTGGGCACCAGCGCGCCGAGGTAGCGCGTGCGCGGGCCCATGTCGCGGTGCGTCAGCTTGAACCAGGCCCGCGCGAACGCGTCGGCCAGCTGCTCCGGATGCTCGTGGAACCGCTTCGAGATCGGCAGGTAGACGGGGTCCATGCGCAGCGCCATGTCGGCCGTGGACATCACCGGTGCGTGACGCCGCTTCGGATCGTGCGCGTCGGGCACGGTCGTCGCCGCCGCCGGATCCTTCGGTACCCACTGGTGCGCGCCGGCGGGGCTCTTGGTCAGCGTCCACTCGTAGCCGAACAGGGTGTCGAAGTAGCCCGTGTTCCACGTGATCGGGTTGGGCGTCCAGGCG
>JBBQZD010000151.1:0-7024 GCA_038208045.1 Gemmatimonadales bacterium
CCTGCAGTGCCGCCTTCAGCACGCCCGCGTTCTCGATGATGCCGTTGTGCACCACGGCCACGGTGCCGTCGGCGCTCAGGTGCGGGTGCGCGTTGCGCTCGGTCGGCGGCCCGTGCGTGGCCCACCGCGTGTGGCCGATGCCCGTGTGGCCCGTGGCCGGGTTGGTGGCGAGCAGGGTCTCCAGCCGCGCGATCTTCCCGGCCGCGCGGCGCGTGTCAATGCCCGCGCCGTTGAGGATCGCCACGCCGGCGGAGTCGTAGCCGCGATACTCCATCCGCTTCAGCCCTTCGAGCAGGAACGGGGTCGCGCTCTTGCCGCCGATGTATCCAATGATGCCGCACATGTCGCGTGCTCTCCTGACTGGGGGTCAGCGCGCGAACTGCGCCAGCAGTTCCCGGCCACGTTCAATGAGTGCCTGGGCCGCCTCGCGCGTGGGCGCCTCGGCGATCACGCGCACGATCGGCTCGGTGCCCGACGGGCGCACGTGCACCCAGCGGTCGGGCCAGCCCAGCCGCATGCCGTCCTGCGTGTCGGCGGCGGCGTCCGGAAAGGCCGCACGCAGCGCGTCATACACGGCGTCGAGCGGCACCGGCGGCCGGTCCAGCTTGTCCTTGATGATGGCGTAGCGGGGAAAGCGGTCGACGACCGCAGACAGCGGCTCGCCGGCGTCCACGAGCATCTGCAGCAGCAGCGCCACGCCCAGCGGCGCGTCGCGCCCCAGGTGCAGTTCGGGCAGGATCACGCCGCCATTCCCTTCCCCGCCCACCACGGCGCCCGCCGAGCGCATGGCCGTGGCGACGTTGACCTCGCCCACCGGGGCGCGGATGACCGTCACGCCCAGCGCCGCCACCTGGTCATCCACCACCAGACTCGTCGAGAGATTGGTGACGACCGGACCGTGCCGGTGCCGCAGCACCACGGGCGCCGCCAGCGCGAGCGTGTAGTCCTCGCCGATCGCCACGCCGCGCTCGTCCACCAGCGCCAGTCGGTCCACGTCGGGGTCCGTCGCGAAGCCGATGTCCGCGCCACTCTGCTTCACGAGCGCGCACAGCGGGCCGAGATTCTCGGCCACGGGCTCCGGCGGCCGCGGGAACCGCCCGTCCGTCTCGAGTTCGATGGCGTGCACATCGCAGCCGAGCAACTGGAGCAGGCGCGGGATGATGATGGCACCCGCGCCACGGCACGCGTCGTATGCCACGCGGAACTTCCGGGCGCGAATCGCCTCGACATCGATCATGGGCAGGGCGAGCACGGCGTCGACATGCCGCGTCACGGCGTCGGCGTCGAATCGCGTCTCGCCCAGCTGGTCCCAGGTGGCGTACGGAATGTCGTCAATGAGTGCGCGCATGGCCGTTCCGTCTGCCGCGCTCAGGAACAGCCCGTCGGCGCCGACGAACTTCAGCGCGTTCCACTCGATGGGATTGTGGCTCGCGGTGATGCAGAGCCCGCCCGCCGCGTGATGGTGCTCCACCGCCATCTGCAGCGTGGGCGTGGTGGTGATGCCCAGATCGATGACGTCGGCCCCCACCGATTCGAGCGCCGCGCGCGCCACCTGATGGAAGAGCGGTCCGGACACGCGGCTGTCGCGGCCGAGCACGACCGCACGCGACGGTCCCTTGGCCAGCGCCCAGGCGCCGAACGCCGCCGCGTACCGCGCGAACACCTCGGGCGTGAGCCCGAATCCTACGCGTCCGCGGATGCCGGAGACGCTGATCATGAGACGGGGATCGGCCATGGGTGAAAACTGGTGACGGAGGACGGAAGACGGTAGACGGTCACGGTAGACGGTCGACGGTAGACGGTGGACGGTAGACGGTGGACGGTAGCGGACGGGACCACCAAGTTTCGCGTATCACGTCAGACGTCCCACTTCTCTACCGTCTACCGTCTACCGTCTACCGTCTACCGTCTACCGTCTACCCTCCGCCGCCTTGTCCAACCCCCTCTCCCTCCTCCCCTTCGCGCTCGCCGCCGGCGGCGGCCGCATTGACGGCACGCCAGGCGCGCAGCTCGTGTCCGCCGGCTTCACGCTGCTGCAGCGCTCGGCCCCGCTCGTGCGCGCGCTCGCCGGCACGCGCAGCGCCATTCTACTGCCGACGTCGGGGGCCTTCGTCACCGCGCTGGCCGCGAGCGACGGCCGCGGCGCCGTCTTCCTGGATCCGCGCGCCTCGACCACCGAGTTCCTCGTACAACTCGACGACGCGAACGTCGGCGCCGTACTCACCAATCGCACACTGGCGTCGCGCCTGCCAGCGGGCACACGACCGGTTGTCCTGCTCGACGACGCACCGCGATCGGCCACCGTCATCGCCGACGGCTCCGAAACGGTCATTGACCTCGGGTCCCATTTCGGTCTCGACGTCGAAGGAGAGACGGAGCCGGGTCGCGACGAGGAGTGCGCCATCGTCTACACCCCGGCGCCCGCTGGCCCGGCGCTTGGAGCCGTGCTGACGCACCGCAACCTGCTCGCGAGCGCGAGAGGGACCATCGATGCACTTTCGCTGCATGGCGATGACCACGTCCTCGCGGTCATGCCCGACACCCGGCTGTTCGGCTTCACGACCACCCTCGCCGCCCCCCTGATGGCCGGCGCGCGAGTGACCACGATGGACCCCTTCCGAGCCACGAAGGCGCTCGCCCTGGTCGAGAGCGGTGGCGTCACCGTGCTGGTGGGCATGCCGGCGATGTACGCCGAGCTGGTTGCGTTGCTTGGGCACCGCCGCACGCCTCTTGCCGGCGCCAAGCCACGGGTCTGCGTCTGCATCGGCGCCCCGCTGCCGGTCGGGTTGCAGGACCGTTGGTTCGAATCCACCGGCGAGGAACTCCGGCAGGGCTACGGCCTCACCGAAGCCGGCTCCGTCTGCCTGTTCAATGTGCCGCACTACCCGAACCGACGTGGCACGCTCGGCATCCCGTTTCCCGGCGTGCAGGTTGCCATTCGCGACCGCACCTCGGACACCACGTGCGCGACGGGGACGGCCGGCGAAATCTGCGTGCGCGGCGACACCGTGTTCCGCGGCTACCTGCACGGGAGTCAGTCCGGTCTCCTCGTTCACGACGGTTGGCTGCACACCGGAGACCTCGGGCGCGAACGGAGCGACGGCACGTTCGAGTACCTCGGCCCCGTCGCACGGTTATCTTTCTCTCCTTCCTCCAAGCTCCGGGAGCCGGCATGACGCGGGTGTTCGACGAAGATCTGGACGTGCGGTTCGGGACGCGCGCCATCCACGCGGGGCAGCGCCCCGATCCGACGACGGGCGCCATCATGCCGCCCATCTACCAGACGTCCACCTACGTCCAGGACGCCCTCGGCAGCAACAAGGGCTACGAGTACGCGCGGGGCAAGAACCCCACGCGTGAGGCGCTGGAGCGCAACGTCGCCGCCCTCGAAGGCGCGCGCCACGGCTTCGCCTTCTCCAGCGGCATGGGCTGCCTCGACTCGATCATGAAGCTGTTCAAGTCGGGCGACCACATCGTCTGCGGCGAGAACGTCTACGGCGGCACCTTCCGCCTGTTCGACAAGATCCTCCGCAACTTCGGCCTCACGTTCTCGTTCGTCGACACGCGCGACCCGCAGACCATCGAGGACGCCATCACCTCGGCCACGGTCGCCCTGCTCGTCGAGACGCCCACGAATCCGCTGATGTGGCTCACCGACCTCGCCGCGGCCGGCGAGATGGCCAAGCGCCGCGGCATCATGCTGATCGTGGACAACACGTTCACGACGCCGTACTTCCAGCGTCCCCTCGAGTTTGGCGCGCACATCGTCTACCACTCGAGCACCAAGTATCTGAACGGCCACAGCGACATGGTGGGCGGCATCGCCGTCACCAGTGACGACGCGCTGGCCGAGCGGCTGCAGTTCATCGCCAACGCGGCGGGCGCGGTGCCGGGGCCGATGGACGCGTGGCTCACGCTGCGCGGCACCAAGACGCTGGCCCTGCGCATGCGTGCGCACGACGCCAATGGCCGTCGCGTGGCCGAGTGGCTGGCCACTCGGTGGGGCGCCGAGCGCATCATCTATCCCGGGCTGGCCACGCATCCGCAGCACGCGCTCGCCGCGAAGCAGATGGGCGGCTTCGGCGGCATGATCAGCGTCGAAATGGGTAGCAAGGACCTGGCAGCCAAAGTACTCGGCCGCACCAAGGTGTACGCGCTGGCGGAATCGCTCGGCGGGGTGGAAAGTCTCATCAGCCACCCGGCGTCCATGACGCACGCGTCGGTGCCGCCCGACCAGCGCGCCCGCATGGGCATCTCCGACGGCCTCATCCGCCTCTCCACGGGCGTCGAAGACGTCGAGGACCTGCTGGCCGACCTCGAGCAGGCGTTCAAGGGCCTGTAGGGCGACACTTTCCGCGGTGGGGCGACGTACGGACCAGATCGGTTCCCGTCGCCCCGTGAGGAGAAATCCATGGCACCCCGCGTCATCCTGTCTGACATCGCTCCCACCACGTGGGAGCATCCGGCCGATCGGGCCGCGCTCAACACCCTGCGTGCCATTCCCGGCTTCGACCAGGTGGTCCGCAAGATCGCCAGCTTCTTCGGTGAGCGCGGCCTGCGGCAGCTCTTCCTGGCCAATGCCGTGCGCGTGGGCCCCAAGCAGCGGCCCGAGCTGGACGCGCTGCTCACCGAAGTGCTGGAGACGCTCGACTGGAAGGAGCGCCCACAGCTCTACGTGACGCAGAACCCGTTGATCAACGCGGCGGCAATGGGCTTCGACAAGCCCTTTATCGTCGTCAACTCGGCGGTCTTCGAGCACCTCGAGCGCGAGGAGCAGCAGGTGCTCATCGCCCATGAGGTCGGGCACATCATGAGCGGGCACGTGCTGTACCGCACCGTGGCGATCATCCTGATGACGGTGGGACTCGGCGGCCTGCCCTTCCTCGCGGCGGCCGTCATCTTCCCGTTCCAGATGGCCCTGCTCGAGTGGTATCGCAAGAGCGAACTGTCGTCCGACCGTGCGTCACTGCTGGCCGTGCAGGACCGCCGCGCCGTGATGATGACGTTCCTCAAACTCGCGGGTGGCCCGGCGTACGGGCACACGATCGACCTCGACGCCTTCATGGAGCAGGCGGCCGAGTACGAGACGCAGGGCGACGCGTGGGACAAGGCGTTGCAGGTGCTCAATACCGTGTTCCGCGAGCACCCGTTCAATACCGTGCGCGCCGGCGAGCTGCAGCGCTACATCGACGCCGGCCGGTACGACCGGGTGATGGCCGGCGAGTACGAGCGGCAGAGCGACGCGCGCCCGACGGCTGCGGAAGTCGGCAAGGACATCAACGACGCCACGGCGTACTATGGCGAGCAGGCCAAGCAGGCGGCAGCCAAGGCCGGCGAGATGCTCGGCCGCGCGAAGGACGCCTTCACTGACGCGTTCAAGACCGGTTCGCGGTGAAGGTTCTCCTCGTCGGTGGCGGCGGGCGTGAGCACGCGCTGGCGTGGAAGCTGCTGCAGGATGATCCGCGTCTCGAGCTCGTCGCCGCGCCCGGCAATCCGGGAATCGCCACGCTGGGCCGGTGCGAACCCGTGCCGGCCACCGACGTCGATGGGCTGTGTGCGCTCGCCGCGCGCGAACAGGTGGCAATGGTCGTCGTTGGCCCCGAGGCGCCGCTGGAACTGGGTCTTGTGGACCGACTGCGTGGGCTCGGCATCCCGACCTTCGGTCCCACGCAGGCAGCCGCGGAGATCGAGACGTCCAAACGCTTCGCCAAGGAGCTGATGCTCGCCGCGGGCGTGCCCACGGGCATGGCGCGCACCTTCACCGGCGCGAGCAATGCGAAGATTGAGGTGCGGCGGCTCGGCGCGCCGGTGGTGGTGAAGGCGTCGGGCATCGCCGCCGGCAAGGGCGTGATCGTGGCACTGACCATCGGCGAAGCGGACGCGGCAATAGACGCGATGCTCGTGGACAATGTGTTCGGTGCGGCCGGCGCCGAGGTGCTGGTCGAGGAGTTCATGACGGGTGAGGAGCTGTCGGTCTTCGCGCTCACCGATGGAACGAACGTGCTGCCGATGATCGCCGCACAGGACCACAAACGCATCGGCGAGGGCGACACGGGCCCCAACACAGGGGGCATGGGGGCGTACGCACCGGTTTCCATTGCGCCGCCGGCCCTCATTGAAGACGCGGTGCAGCGCGTGTTCGCCCCGACGCTTCGCGCCATGCGCGAGGTGGGGCGTCCGTTCACGGGGTTGCTGTACGCCGGGCTGATGCTCACTCCCGATGGCCCGAAGGTCGTCGAGTTCAACTGCCGCTTTGGCGACCCCGAGACGCGGGCGATCCTGCCGTTGATGGACAGCTCCTTGCTGGAGCCGATGCTCGCCATTGCGCGCGGCGAGTCGCTGGCCGGCGCCGAGCCGCTGCGGTGGAAGTCGCTGGCGGCCGTGACGACCGTCGTCGCCGCCGCCGGCTATCCCGGCGCGGTGCGCAGCGGGGATGCCATCACGCTGCCCGCCCTGCCGCGCGACGTCACGGTCTTTCACGCCGGCAGCACGACCGACGCGTCGGGCACGCTGCGCTCGTCGGGCGGCCGCGTGCTCGCCGTCACCGCGCTGGCGCCCACGCTGCGCGAGGCGCAGCAGGCGAGCGCCCGGACGGCGGACCAGGTGCAGTTCGAGGGCCGCCAATACCGGCGCGACATTGGTTGGCGCGAACTCGCCCGCGGTGCCGGAGCTTCCTGAAACCGAGACGATCGCCCGCGACCTCCACGCGGCGATCGCCGGCGCCCGCATCACGGCCGTGGCGGTTGAGCGCGCGGACGTCCTGCGCGGGCTCACGGCGCGCCAGGCCGTCGCCAAGCTGACCGAGCGCACCATCGTGCGCGCGTGGCGCCGCGCCAAGAGTGTCGTGCTCTCGCTCGACGACGGCGCCCACCTCTCGGTGACGCCGCGCTTCACCGGCGCGCTACTGCTCGCCGACGCCCCCACGCCCGACGCGTACAGCTGCCTGCGTCTCACGCTCGCCGACGGCCGCGAGCTGCGATACAGCGACGTGCGGCGGCTGGGCACGGTGACCTGGCTCGACGCG
>JBBQZD010000152.1:0-7016 GCA_038208045.1 Gemmatimonadales bacterium
GCCGCGGCGGGCCCGGCGCCCCGTCGGGCGCGGGCCAAGGGGGCGGGCAGCGGGCCGAGCGCGGGCACTTCACGCTGCGGCTCGACGGCTGGCGCGTCGACGCCTCCGCGCTCGACGAACGGACGCGCGCCATCCGCGACCTCACCGCGCAGCACGCGCCCAGCGGGCCGATGCCGGTGACGGCGCCGATGCCGGGGCTTATCGTTCGGGTGCACGTGCAGCCCGGCGATGTGGTGGGCGCGGGGCAGGGCGTCATCGCCATGGAGGCAATGAAGATGGAGAACGAGCTTCGGACGACGACGGCAGGCACCGTGAAGGCGGTGCTGGTGCAGCCCGGACAGGCCGTGGAGAAGGGCGCCGTGCTGGTGGAACTCGTCTGATGCGCGTCGCCCGATGGCTGGCCGCGCTCACGCTCGGGGTGGGCAGCGGAGCGTGCAGCATGGCGACGACGCGCATGGAGCGCGCGCTCGATCCGTCGATGGAACGGACGGTCCTCGCGGAAAACTATCTCCGCGTCGTGTCCGGCATCTCCGCCGACGCGCGCCGGAACGCCCGGGGCGACGGGTACATCTACCTGGCCGACATCGCGCCGCAGCTGCGGTACATGGCCATGACGGGCGACGCGCCCGCCTATCGCCGACTTCGCGAGTTCGCCGCGCGAAGCCTGGTCGAGCGCGACGGGTCGAGCCTGCAGCCGATTCGCCGCTACCGTGGGGGCGCACCATTCGAACCGGCGTCGCGGCTCGACGCGCTCCACTTCGCCGACGCGCTGGCCGCCGGCTGGCGTGCGTTCGGAGATACGGCGTCGGCGGTGCTCGCTGCGCAGCGCGCGCCGTTGCCGTCGCTGGGCGCTGCGGCGCCGGCAACGGTCAGCGCCGCCGAGCAGTGCGTGAACGCCGAGGCGGCGTTGCCCGGCGACCGCGCGCGCGCGGCCACGGTGCTCTCGACGTTCCGACGGTATGATCGCGGCACGGCCGGCACGTCCGAGGCAGCAGCTGGGCCGCTGGCCGGCGATGACCGACTGACGACGATCGCGTGCCTCACACGGCTGGGCCTCGCGACGGGCGACCCCGATGCGTCGGTGCGTTTCCTCGACGCCCTGCTGCGGCGGCTTGACCCGATGGTGAAGGGGAGCGGGCGGCCGGATGCCGGGGCCTCGGCGGACATCCTGATGACGCTGCGCCTGGCGCTCGCCGCCGGGCCGAAGTACGCCCGGCAGCCGTAGGGCGCGGGCGCGCGTTTCAGGTGCAGGCGGGCCTTGACCCATCGTAAGTCCTTATGTAGCTTGAGTGTCTGTCAGAAAACTGCCCTTCGGGGCGGCCGAGACCCGGGTTGCATTCCGCACCGGTGAGGCGAAGACCTACCGCAGTCGAAGCACTGCTCAGTCGCATTCGCATGAAGACCTATTCAGCAAAGCCGGAAGACATCGAACACCGCTGGTTCGTGGTTGACGCCACGGGCATGGTGCTCGGCCGTCTGGCCACCGAGGTTGCGCGCATCCTCCGTGGCAAGCACAAGCCGATGTTCACGCCGCACATGGACACCGGCGACAACGTGATCGTGATCAACGCCTCGAAGGTGCGCGTCACGGGCCGCAAGGCGGAACAGAAGGAATACTTCCGCCACACGGGCTACATGGGCCACGAACTGTACACGCCGTTCGCGACCATGCTGGCCAAGCATCCGGAGCGCGTGATCGAGAAGGCCGTCTACGGCATGCTGCCGAAGAACGCCCTCGGTCGCGGCAAGCTCCGCTTGAAGCTCCGTGTGTACGCGGGCGCCGACCATCCGCACGTCGCGCAACAGCCGACTGCGCTCACCTTCCCGTCGCTCGAGGCGAAGTAAGCAATGGCCGACCAGACCATTCACACGATCGGCCGTCGCAAGGAAGCGGTGTGCCGTCTCTACCTGAAGCCCGGCTCGGGCAAGTGGGTCGTCAACGGGCGCACGCTCGGTGACTACTTCCCGCGTCCCGTGCTGGTGACCGCCATCCAGCAGCCGTTCACGGCGACCGACACGCTCGGCCGCTTCGACGTGCAGGCCAACATCGACGGCGGCGGCGTGACCGGCCAGGCCGGCGCCCTGCGCCTCGCCGTGGCCCGCGCCCTCGTGATTGTCGACGAGGAGCACCGCCGCAAGCTGCGCGACCTGGGCCTGCTCACGCGCGATGCCCGCGCGGTCGAGCGCAAGAAGCCCGGCCGTCCGAAGGCGCGCAAGCGGTTCCAGTTCTCGAAGCGCTAAGCCTCGAGCAGGAAGACGGGAGACGGGAGACGGGAGTCTCGCCGCTCCGCGGCCGGACTCCCTCCCGCCTTCCATCATCCGTTTCCCATTCGTTGTTCATCCTCCCACCGCGGGGGAGCCTGTCAGGGGTCCGGTTCGCCGGCCTGGTCGGGCGCTGATCCCGCGGGACGACCAAAACCAGTTCGAGGTTCACGTACCATCATGGCTCAGCCCTCGCTCGACGATCTCCTCAAGGCCGGTGTCCACTTCGGCCACCAGACCCGCCGTTGGAACCCCAAGATGCGCCGCTTCATCTTCGCGGAGCGCAACGGGATCCACATCATCGACCTGCAGAAGACGCTTCGGCAGATCGAACTCGCCCAGAAGCTCGCGCGCGAAGTGGTGCTGCGCGGCGACCAGGTGCTCTACGTCTGCACCAAGCGCCAGCTCTCCGCCATCGTGATGGCGGAAGCCGAGCGCGCCGGCGCGCTGTCCGTCACCGAGCGCTGGCTCGGCGGGCTGCTCACCAACTTCTCGACCGTCAAGAAGCAGATCCGCAAGCTCAAGGAACTCGAGGCGGGCGCCGAGACGGGCGGCGGCTTCGAGAACTACACGAAGAAAGAGGCGCTGATGATGACGCGCCAGAAGGACAAGCTCCTGAAGAACCTCTCGGGCATCAAGAACATGGGGCGCCTGCCGGGCCTGATGTTCGTGATTGACGCGAAGAAGGAGCGCATCGCGGTGGACGAGGCGCGGAAGCTCGGCATCCCGATCATCGCCATCTGCGACACCAACTCCGATCCGGACCTCATCACGGTGCCGATCGCCGGCAACGACGACGCCATTCGCGCCGTCGAGCTGCTGGCCTCGGCCGTGACCGACGCGATCATCGAGGCGCGCCGCGAGGCGCCGGTGCGTGAGGAGGCCGCGGACGGCGAGTCGTACACCTACTCGAGCGATCGTGGCGCCGAGCCGGAAGACGGCCGTCGTCGTGGTGGTGGCGGTGGTGGTGGTGGTGGTGGCGGTGGCGGTGGCGGTGGTGGCGGTCGCGGCGGCTCAGCCGGCGCCGAGCGTCCGCGCCGGCGCCGGGCCAAGCCCGACGCGATCGCGGCGCGGCTGAAGGGCGGTGCCGAGGGCGAGGCCGAAGCGACAGCGACGACCCAGCCGGCTGCGGCGCCCGCGGCGGCCGCTCCGGCTGCAGCGCCTGCTCCAGTTGCAGCGCCTGCTCCGGCTGCAGCGCCTGCTCCAGTTGCAGCGCCTGCTCCAGTTGCAGCGCCTGCTCCGGTTGCAGCGCCCGCTCCGGTTGCGGCGCCCGCCGCCGCCCCGGCTCCGGCGGTCCCGGCGGCCGACACGTCGGACGCGTGACCGTGGTGGCGTGGTGATCACGCCGGCTCGCGAGTAGTTTTCCAGACGCCGCCGGCCGCACAGCCGGCGGCGTCTTCACACCGAAACTTTTGACTGGCATCGACATATGGCTGCTGTAACCGCGAAAGAAGTTGCCGAGCTCCGCGCCCGCACGGGCGCCGGCATGATGGACTGCAAGAAGGCGCTGGAAGAGGCCGGGGGCGTCATGGACGCCGCCGTCGACCTGCTGCGCACCAAGGGCATGGCGAAGGCCGACAAGCGCGCCGACCGGGCCGCCTCGGAGGGGCAGATTGTCACGTGGGTGGCGCCGGACTTTTCCGCCGCCGCGATGATCGAGATCAACTCCGAGACGGATTTCGTGGGCCGCAACGACGAGTTCGTCGCGCTCGCCAAGCAGATGGTGGCGCAGGTGGCCGGCGATACGGGCGTCATCGGCCACGCCAAGGTGGGGGCGGATGGCGCGTACCTCGCGACGGCGTGGACCGCGGAAGCGGGCCGCAGCGTGGGCGACGTGGTGAAGGCGGCGTCGGCCAAGACGGGCGAGAATGTGGTGCTCAAGCAGGTGGCGCGCTTCACGGCCGCCGGCGGGGCCTTGGGTTGCTACCTGCACTTCAACGGCAAGGTCGGGGTGCTCGTGGAAGTCGCGGGCCTCGACGGCGCCGCAGGCAACGCGTTGGCCAACACGGTCGCCGAGCATGTCGCGGCGGGCGTACCGGCGCCGGCCATTGCCGTCGACCGGTCGAGCGTGGACCCGCAGGTGGTGGCCCGTGAGCGGCAGATCTTCGTGGACCAGGCGGTCGCCAGCGGCAAGCCGCAGGCCATCGCCGAGAAGATGGTCGAGGGGCGCATCGGCAAGTACTTCGGCGAGATCGTGCTGCTCGAGCAGCCGTGGGTGCGCGAGGACAGCAAGACCATCGGCCAGCTGGTGACAGAGGCCGGCGCCGGCGCGCAGATCGTGCGCTTCGTCCGCTTCAAGATGGGCGAGGCCTAGCCCCGTGGCGGCGCTCAAGTACCCGCGCATCCTGCTCAAGCTCTCCGGCGAGGCACTCGCCGGGGAGACGGGGTTCGGATTCGACTTCGAGACGCTGCGCGGCTTCGCACACGAGATTCGCAAGATCCACGCCATGGGCGCGCAGGTGGCGCTGGTGATCGGCGGCGGCAACATCGTGCGCGGGTCGCAGATCTCCAAGATGGGCATGGATCGGGTGAGCGCCGACTACATGGGCATGCTGGGCACCGTCATCAACGCGCTCGCGCTGCAGGACGTGCTCGAGCGCGACGGGCTCGACACGCGGGTCATGACGGCCATCCGGATGGAGGAACTCGCCGAGCCCTTCATCCGGCGCCGCGCCATGCGGCACCTCGAGAAGGGGCGGTGCGTGATCTTTGCCGCCGGCACGGGAAATCCGTATTTTTCCACGGACACCGCCGCCGTGCTGCGCGCGATCCAGATGAAGGCGGACGTGATCATCAAGGCCACGAGTGTCGACGGCATCTACTCGGCCGATCCCAAGAAGGAGCCGACGGCCACCAAGTACGAGCGCATCAGCTACCGCGACGTGATGCTGGAGGAACTTGGCGTGATGGACCAGACGGCGATCACGCTGTGCAAGGAGAACTCGATGCCCCTGATCGTGCTCAACATCCACCAGCCCGGTGCCGTCGCGGACGCGATCCGCGGTGAGCCGGTGGGAACCCTCGTCTCATGACCATGATTGCCAACATCGTCAAGGAATGCCGCGCCCAGATGGAAAAGGGCGCCGAAGCGGCGAACCGCGAGTTCCACTCGGTGCGCTCGGGCAAGGCGTCGCCGAGCATGCTCGACACCGTGCGCGTCGAGGCCTACGGCGCGCTGGTGGCGATGAACCAGGTGGCCAACGTCAATGCCCCCGAGCCGCGCGTGCTGATCGTGACGCCGTTCGACAAGGGGCAGATCCGGGCCATCGAGAAGGCGATTCGCGAGTCGGACCTCGGCCTCGACCCGTCCATCCAGGGCCCGCTCATTCGCGTGCCGCTGCCCGCGATGAACGAGGAGCGCCGCAAGGAGCTGGGCAAGATCGTGCACAAGTACGCCGAGGATGGCCGCATCGCCATCCGGCACGCGCGCACGCACGCCCGGGACCACTTGAAGAAGCTCGACGGAGTCTCCGAGGACGACGTCAAGCACGCCGAGAAGGATCTGCAGAAGGCGCATGACGAGTACATCGCCAAGGTCGATGCGCTGATGAAGGCGAAGGAAGCCGAAATCCTCGAGGTCTGACGCGCCGATGAGCACCGCCTCGGACGAGCTCCTCGCGCAGGTGCGCGTGCACGGTGCGGTGCCGCGGCACGTGGCCATCATCATGGACGGCAACGGGCGGTGGGCGCGCGGGCGCATGCTGCCGCGGCCGATCGGCCACCGCCATGGCATGAAGGCCGTGCGCGAGGTGGTGGAGGGGGCCATCGAGGTGGGCGTGGAGGTGCTGTCACTCTTCGCCTTCTCGCAGGAGAACTGGCAGCGGCCGGCCGGCGAAGTGTCGGCGCTGATGTCGCTGCTCGAGGAGTACATCCAGAAGGAAGCGGACGAACTGCACGAGCAGGGCGTGCGCGTCGTCTTCCTGGGCGACCTCGACCGTCTGGGCGCGCCGCAGCGGGCCGCCGTGGACCGCGTGATGGCGCAGACCGCCGGCAACGTCACGCTGGTCCTCAACCTGTTCATCTCCTACGGTGCACGTGCGGAGATCGTGCGTGCCGCGCGCCTGCTGGCCGCCGAGGTCGCGGCCGGACGGCTGGCGCCGGAGCAAATTGACGAAGCGGCCCTCGCCGGCCGGCTCTTCACCGCCGGCACGCCCGACCCGGATCTGCTGATCCGCACCTCGGGCGAGCTGCGCATTTCCAACTTCCTCCTCTGGCAGCTCGCCTACACGGAGCTGTTCATCTCGCCCGTGCTCTGGCCCGACTTCGGGCGCGGCGAGTTGTACGAGGCCATCCTCGACTTCCAGAACCGCGATCGCCGCTTCGGCCGCGTTCCGGTCTGACCTGACAACCGCCGTGCGAGAGTTCCCCAAGCGGGTGCTCGTCGCGATCGTGTTGATACCGATCGTGCTGGGCTGCGTGTGGGCTGGTGGCCCCGCGCTCGTCACGCTCCTCGCGCTGGCCTCGGGCCTCGCCGCGTGGGAGTTCTATCGGCTCGCCGAGGCGCGCGGGGTGCGGCCGCTCGCGGGCGCGGGCATCGTGCTGAGCGCCCTCATCCCGGTGGCGGTGCATGCGCGCTTCCTCGGACTGTGGGTGCCGCCGGTGAGCCTCGTGGCGCTGCTGGTGCCGGTCCTGTTCACGCTGGCGCTCTTCACGCGCGGCGTGGCGGGTGGCCCGATGAACGTGGTCGGCGCGACGCTCGCGGGTATCGTCTACACGGGCGGCATGCTCAGCGCGGCCTACGCGCTGCGGTATCA
>JBBQZD010000153.1:0-7012 GCA_038208045.1 Gemmatimonadales bacterium
GTGAGCACGGCGCCGACCTCGCGCCCGGCCGGCACCAGCACGAGCGTCTTGCCGGCGAGGAGCGACCCGGTGGACGTCGTGAAGCCGGCCTGCTCCACCAGCGCGAGGCGCGCAGTGCGTTCAAGCGTGCGTCGCGTGCGCGTTGCCGGCGCGCCACCAACCGTCGCGACACGCAGCATCGGCAACACGTCGACCCGACGCAGTCCAGGAAGTCGCGGCCGGCGGCGCGAGGTGGTGAGCACCGCACTCAGCTCCGCCGCGAACGTCACGGTCTCGCCATCGTCGGCACGCTGCAGCTGCGGGAAGTATGAGAAGACCTCGGGCACGACGCCGTAGGGCGCCTTCGCCAGCTCCGCGACGACGGCCGCGTGATCGTGCTTCGCGATGGCGCGGAGCAGCGGCTCCTGGGCCAGCATGCCGGTAAGCACGTCGTCCAGCCAGGCCGAGGGCGTCGGCGCCCCGCCCTCGAACGAGAGCAGCGCGGTGCCGAACAGGGCCGCCTCCACCTCGTCGCGCGGGCCTTCCACGAGCGGACGCACGACGACGTCACGCCCCATCTGCACGCTCAGATACAGGCCGGCGATGGCGTCGGGCAGCACACGCGTTGCCGGCGCCGGCACGGTGTTCACAGCCGTGGCAGCAACCTCGCGGCCAGCCATCGTCACCCGCACGGTCCGCTCACCGGCGCCCTCGGCGGGCGCGGTGTAGCGAAGCTGGTGCGCCGCGGTCGTGCGCACCGCGACGAGGCGCTGCACAGCGCGCACGGCGGCGGCCGAGTTCGCCGCGGCGTACGCCTCGCCCCCCGACGCCGCCGCCAGCGCGGCCGTCGTCTTGGCATCAGCGGCCCCGACGCCAATCACCACCGCCGGAGGCCCCACCGAAATGCGCGCCATCCAGTCCGCACGCGGCTCATCCCTCGACTGGCCGTCGGTGACAAGCACCACCACCGTGGGATCGGCCGCCTCGCGCGCCTGCGCCAGCGCCTGCCAGAGCCCCGACTCGAATGCCTTGGGCAGGTGACGCTTCGCCGACGCCTCCACGGCCGTCGCGTCGGTGAGCCACGGCTCCCCGGCGGGATGCTCGCCGACGGCCCGTACGCGCAGCCGCAGCGTGGGATCGTCCGCCAGCAGCCGCTCGGCGACACTGCGCGCGAACTGCACGGCGCCGCGATCGCGGAAGTCCGCCGGCAGGCTGCGCGACCCATCGAGCAGCAACAGCACGCGGGGCGCGCGGCGGTTCCGCGTGAGCGACGCCACGACGGGCACGTCGTCGCGCACCGCAAAGGCGCTCGCCGGCAGGCCGTCCACCACGGCGCCCGCGGCGTCGCGCGCCGTGACGGCAAGGGTCACCGAGGGATAGGCGGCGCTCCGCGCTCGCACCTCCAGCGACGCGACGCGCGACGCCAGCGAGGCATCCGCTTCGGCCCCCGCCACCGGCTCATCGTTGACACGCACCTCACCATCGCGGCCGATGTCAATGACGTCACCGCCGAGCGTCACCGCCCGCCCCGTGCGCGTCTGCGCGGCGAAGTCGGCGGCGGCCATGTCGGCCCCGCGCAGGGCCAGCATCGGCACGACGCTGTGCACCTCGTCCACGCGCATGGTGAGCAGCCGCTCCGCCGACACGGGTGGCGCGAAACCCACGACCACCTGACGGCCGGCCAGGTCGGCGGCGGACCATTCGGCGCTCACCAGTTCCACCTGCGCGTCGGGCGCCGAGGCGCGTGCCATCAAAATGGCGATGCGAACGGCCGGGGTTGGCAGCGGGGCGACGGCGACTGACGACTTGCCAATCAACTGCGGGTCGCTGAGCGCCGCCCCGGGAAGGTTCGGGTTGGCGACGTGTTCGCCGGCCGGCGTTTGCACGCGCACCAGCGGTAGCTCGATTGATCGGCGCGACGAGTCCGCGGCACCGGCGCCGAGTGCATCGCCAGCGAGCTCGGCAAGGCGTGCGGCGAGCGCGTCCGCCTCGCCATCCGACGGATCGAGCGGCGGCACGCGGGCGCCGCGTACCGGCGTGCCGATCGCGGCGACGAACGCCGCCTCTTCGCGATCGTCAAAGCGCGGACTGAACGCGGGCCGCGCCGGACCGCGGAGCAGCACCGCGGGGTCGCCGTCAGCAAGCGCCACGCGGCCGGCGACGACCTCGGCGGCGAAGCCGGCGTCGCGACAGAGCTGCGCGAGCAGTTCGGCCTTCTCGCGTGGCGTGCCCGCGCCACAGCGCAGCGTGGCGCGCGCGCCCCAGCGCATGGCCCGCAGCGGCGAGGCGAACCCCGTCTCCTCGTCCGGCAGCGTGCGAATCTGGTCGCGCACGAAGAGGTGCAGCGCTTCGACGTCGTGCCGCGCCACGAGCGCGCGGGCGACGACGGCGAGATGATCGGGCGAGCGGCGGACGGAGTCCCGGAGGAGGCGCATCGCGTCGAACGGCGACACGATGCCCGCCGACGCCGCGGCCGGCGCACGGCGGCAGCCGTTCACACCAAGGACAGCAGCCGCGGTGCCGGCCGCTGCCGTTTGAAGCAGCTGGCGACGGGATAGTGGAGTCATGGCCTTGGACCCGGTGGACGCGCCGGACGAGAGCGACGGGCGCGTGCGGCGAAGCGAGCTTCTCAATCGCGGTCAAGCGAGTATGGGGTGGTCCGAGGCCGCAGGCAATGGGCGTCGGCGCGGGCCGGGCGCGCCGTCTCGTCTGGCGCTTGGTCAATTGCTCGTGCATGCTGGACCTGTCGGTGGAGCGTCGAAGGCTGCACTGACGCCACCTGTCTCGGGAGAGCCCTCTCATGCACACGACCCGATCGCTCCTGCTCATCGCCACCATGGCTGGCGCGCTCGGCGCGCAGACCGCCACCGTCATGCGGCCCGTTCCGTCGACCGGTACGCTGCGGGTCGCCGGGACGGACCTGGTGGTCGACTCCATTGGCCTCGTCATCCCGCGGATGCTCGGGACCGGAGCGGTTGCCGAGGACGGGCGGGTGACGACCGAGGGACTGAAGGTGCAAGTGCGCGTCACCAATCGCGGGAGCGAACGATGGGCCGAGCGTGGCGAAGTGGGGGTCACGCTGACCGCCGGCAAGGTCGGCGACGAGGTACGTCCACGACGCGCCGGGGACGGGGGGGTGTCGGTCGCCGAGGAGACGAATGCCCTCTCACGCGTGATGGCGGCGCCGTTCGGTCCGTTTCGCGCGCGTGGGTCGATTCTCGGCAGCCTCGCGCCCGGCGAATCGCGCATGATCACGGCGACGATGACAACGCGGACGGACGGGAGCCGCATGTTCTTTGAGCGGGACAAGTACTACACGGTCATCGCGACCATCCGCGCCGGCGGCCAGAGTAACGCCGCGAACGACCGCAGCCAGCGCGTGGGGCGGATTGATGCGTTCCACCGTGGGCTCATCGTGAGGTGGGAACCGCTCGAGATCCTTACGGCCACCGCGGGCACGGTGGAAGTGGCCGCGCCTCCGGGCCGGAGGCCGTAGGCGGCCACGGGACCAGATGCGGATCCGCCACTCGTCGGGTGTGGCAGGGACGACGGACGACGGAGCTTTGATGCTCCGTCGTCCGTTTTCCGTTTCAGCCGCGTCGCGCCAGCGTCGGCGGTCCCCTCTTGACAGAATCGCCTGAGACACATAGTGTGTCGGTACACCAGCACACTAACCATCGTGTTTGAACGCATCGACTCCCGCTCGTCCACTCCCATCTACGCGCAGATCGCCTCCCGCATCCGGGTGGCCGTTGCCGCCGGCGAACTGACCGCCGGCGACGGCCTGCCCTCCGTGCGGCAGCTCGCCACGCGACTGCGCGTCAACCCCGCCACCGTCGTGCAAGCCTACCGAGAGCTCGAAACCGAGGGACTGGTCGAGATGCGCCAGGGCGCCGGCACCTTCATCAAGGATGTTTCGCCCGAGCGGCGCGCCCGCGAGCGGGCCTCGGAGGCCAAGCGTCTGGTGCGCGAGTTCCTCGCTGAGGCGGCCCGCCGCGGCATTGGCGCCACTGACCTGCGGCAGGCCATCGACGCCGAACTCGACGGAGGCAAGCGATGAGCGACGCGATCATGCTGCGCAACGTCGCCTTCCGGTTCGGCAAAGAGTTCGCCATCCGCGACCTCTCCATGTCGGTACCCACGGGCGCCATCTACGGCTTCCTCGGCCCCAACGGCTCGGGCAAGACGACGACCATCAAACTGATCCTCGGCATGCAGGAGCCCGAGGACGGCTCCATTGAAGTGCTCGGCCACCAGATGCCCAAGGCCGCGCCGCAGGCGTTGGCGCGCATTGGCTACGTGCCCGAGCGCCTGCACCTGTACGCGTCGCTCACGGTGGACGAGGTCATGCGCTTCCACCAGGCGTTCTACGCCACGTGGGACGCGACGCGCGCCGAGGAGCTGCGGCGCCAGTTCAACCTGCGGCACGAGCAGCTCGTGAGCCGCCTGTCGAAGGGCGAGTCGGGCAAGCTGATGATGCTGCTGGCACTCGCCACGCAACCCGATCTGCTGGTGCTCGACGAGCCCACCGACGGCCTCGACCCGGTGGTGCGGCGCGACGTGCTGTCGGCGCTCGTGGAGTACGTGTCGGCGCGCAACGCCACGGTGCTGGTGTCGAGCCACCTGGTGCACGAGCAGGAACGCATCTGCGACTGGGTGGGGGTGATGGACGAAGGCCGGCTGGTGGCGGAGATGCCGATGCACGCGTTCCGCAGCGGCGTGAAGCGGCTGCGCGTCAACGGCGCACCTCCGGTGCTGCCGGCCGCACCTTTCACTTTGCTCGGTCGCAGTCCCGTGGCCGGCCAGGAAGAGGAGTGGGGCGTGCGCGGCTGGCAGCCGGAGATGCAGTCGTGGCTGGAGGCGCAGGGCGCGACGCTGCGCGAGACCATTGACCTGGACCTCGAGGAGAGTTTCGTGGAGCTGCTGCGCACGTCGCGCTCGGGAGGGAACCGCTGATGTTCCGGGCCATTCTCTACACCCAATGGAAGTGGGCGCGACCGGTGCTGTTCCTGGCGATCATCGCGGCGGGGTGGATTCCGCTGGAGGCGCTGCGGAGTTCGCCGTACAAGGAGCTGGGGACGTATCATGTGCCGTCGCTGTACGCGAGCATCGCGGCCGCGGGCTCCGCCTACCAGTACCTGGCGCTCGCCGTTGCCGTCGTACTCTCGATCTCGGCGTGGCAGGCGGATTCGGCCCGCCAGCACGTGTATGCGCTCTCCCTGCCGATTCCGCGCTGGCGCTTCGTTCTCCTTCGCTTTGGCGCCGGCGCCCTGCTGCTTGGCATCGCGGCCACCGCCGTCGGGCTGTTCGGTGGCATCGCCGCCGCGCTCGCTCCGCTGCCCCCAAGCCTGCACGCATATCCCGTCGGACTCGCCATTCGGTTCTGGCTCGGGACGCTCATTCCGTTCGGACTCATCTTCGCGTTGCTCTGCAGCAGTCCACGACGGGTGAAGATCGTGGTCGCGGCGGTGGTCACCGTCATCGCCGTCGACATGGCGCTGGCCGGCTTCGGCGTCACCGACGGACCGCAGCTCATCAACTGGGTCTTGCGTCCGCTGTACGAGTCGGGTAGTCCGCTCACTGCGTTCCTGTCACGATGGATGCTTGTCGATGTCTGATCGCTTCGGTCTGACCGTGTTCGCGCTGCTGGTGCTGGCGGCGCGCGCGCTGCCGGCGCAGGACGAACTTCGCGTCCTTCAGGCGCGGCGTGCCCAGTTGATGGCGCGCGTCGACTCGCTCGCCCTCGTCGTGCGCGCGCAGGAGAACGCGGCACGGGATTCCAACCTGCGCATCGTCGTGCACGACGGCGCGGCATTCATGCGGACCACGGTCGCGCTCGAGGGCGTGGGGCGCGACGCGCTGAAGGCCGCCACGCGGCAGGCGCGCCTGGTCCTGGCGGACGACACGGACTCGCTCGCAACAGACTTGCAGCTTTCCGTCCGCGAGTACAGCTCTGACTACAGGGTTGACCGCCGCTTTCTCGGGCTCGGCGGATACTCACTCGCCGCGACGCCGGCCAAGTTCGCGGGCGCGATGCTTGCCGTTCGATTCGCCGCGGTGGACTATTCAGGCACCACCCTCGACTGGCCGGTCGCGCGCGCCAACCTCACCGCGGGTATCGTGGCCGCGTTTGAGCGCGCTGCGTCAACGCGACTTCCGGCGGCACTCGACGGCTGGCTCAACCATCGCGTCCCGCTGCGCGCCGACGCTGCCGAGTTCTGGACCAGTCTGTATCGCGCGCTTGCCACGTCGAGTGCCGCCGTGACGCGACGGTGCGTCGGCGGCAATCTCGCCGCCTGCCGCCTGGCGCTGGCCATCGACTCAATGCCCACCGACCGGCTGGCCGCATGGCACGACGAGAGCGACTGGCAGGGCCTCGCAGTGTCCGCTGGCGATCCGCTCAACCGCACCGCGTTGTACCAGCGGATGAGCATTGACGAGCGGGAGCAGTGCACCAAGCTGGCCAAGCGCGACGCCTGCCTCCGCATGCTCTCGCTCCTTCCACCGGACGCGCTTCGCATTCCGGTTCCCGAGGTGGGTCGAGCCGCGCTCTTCCATATGGCGCTCGAACGGGGCGGCCCGGGCGCATTCAGGCGCCTGAGTGCCGGCGCAGCACCTTCGGTGGCCGGCATGCTGGGCGCGGCCGCCGGGGAGTCCGCGGACTCGCTCGTGTCTGCCTGGCAGCGACGGGTCATGGCTGGGCGACCGCAATCTCCGCTGCCCGACACGACGTTTTTCCTGGCCAGCACCGTCTGCATCGTGGTCTGCGGCGCCTGGGCCGCACGAGGCAAGCCATGGACGTGACCGTGCGACGCTTTGTCGGTCTCAGTCTTGGCGCCTTCGCGCTGATCGTGCTGGCGCGCCCGCCTCGTCCCACGGGCCTGCGCTACAACGACTACGGCGAGATGATTGACCGGACGCCGCTGTCGCAGACGAAGCGGCTGATGCAGCTGGCGGCGGATTCGCTTTCGTCCGTCAACGCCGGCATTCGCGCCCGCGTGCTGCGCGACTCGGTCGCGGGGGCGCTGGCAGG
>JBBQZD010000154.1:0-6954 GCA_038208045.1 Gemmatimonadales bacterium
CGCGCCGCCGGTGTCGACCCCCTGCCCGATGTCGCGCGACTGCTGACCGAGCGCGTTCAGCACGGCGCACGAGTCGGCGTCGAAGCCGATGCCCGCCTCGGTGTACCCGATTGACTTGATGGTGTCGCGCACGAGCTGGCGCAGGTCCACGTACGCCGACGTGGTGACCTCGCCGAAGATCGTCGCGAGGCCGGTGGTGACCATGGTCTCGCAGGCGACGCGCGAGTGCGGATCCTGCGCGAGCAGCGCGTCGAGCACGGCGTCGGAAATCTGGTCGGCGACCTTGTCGGGGTGCCCTTCGGTGACCGACTCGGACGTGAAGAGGTGGCGATGCAGCACGTGACGGGAGGGGTTGGAGACGCGAACGGCCGGCGGGAGCCGGCCGTTCTAGTGAGTGTCGCCGCTATGTGTAAGAATATGGGCGTCGACGAGGGCGAGCAACCCGTCCACGGCGTCGCCGTGCACCTTGAGTTCGGCCAGCAAGCGCTCGCGCATCAGCGCCTCGGCCTCCGCGGCCGTGTCGGCCCCCATCGCGGCCTGCGCCGCGTCGCGCGCCGCCGACAACCGGATGCTGCGCACGAGATGCTTGACCGCGGCCACCGAACGCGGCGCCACGCTGAGGTGGCGGATGCCGAGCCCGAGCAGCGCGAAGGCCATCAAGGGCTGCGAGGCCATCTCGCCGCAGACCGACACCTCGATGCCGGCCGCAGCGCCCTCCAACTGCGTCCGCTCGATCAGGCGCAGCACCGCCGGGTGCATGGCGGTGAACCGCCCGACGAGCGTGGCGTTGCCGCGGTCGACGGCCAGCGTGTACTGCACCAGATCGTTGGTGCCGATGGAGAAGAACGCCACTTCCTTGGCCAGGATGTCGGCGATCATCGCGGCTGCCGGCGTCTCGACCATGACCCCGACGGGGACATCGGCGCGGTGGGGCACGCCGCGTTCCGCGAGTTCCCGTGCCGCCTGGGCAATCAGCAGCCGGGCCTCCCGCACCTCCGCCACGGAGACGATGAGCGGCAGCATGATGCGCAGGTCGCCGTGCACGGCGGCCCGCAGCATGGCGCGCAACTGCACGCGGAAGAGCTCCGGCTCATCGAGGCACATCCGGATGGCGCGCCAGCCAAGGAACGGGTTCGCCTCATGCGGGAAGCCGCCGACGGGCAACTTGTCGCCGCCGATGTCGTAGGTGCGGATGATGACGGGATGCGGCGCGAAGGCGCGCAGAACGTCCGCGTAGGCCTCGTACTGTTCCTCCTCCTCGGGCATCGCGGCGCGGCCCAGCACGAGGAATTCGGTGCGCATGAGCCCGACGCCCTCGGCGCCGCTCGACGCGCCCATCGCCGCCTCCTCGGGGAAGTCGACGTTGGCCCGCATGGTCACGCGCACGCCGTCCATGGAGATCGCTTCCTCGCCGGCGAAGCGCTGCAACTCCAGCGCCTCCTGCGCCTCGATGCGGGCGCGCTGGCGGTATTCGGCGACGCGTTCCGGTGTCGGGTTGCAGACCAGGATGCCGTGGGACCCGTCGATGATCGTGAGCGCGCCGGCGGTGAGCCGTGACGCCGCGTCGCGCAGGCCGACGACGGCGGGCAGCCCCAGCGAGCGCGCCAGAATGGCCACGTGCGAGGTGCCCGTGCCGGCGTCGGTGGCGATGGCGGCGATCGCGTCGCGATCGAGCTGCATCGTGAGCGACGGCGTGAGGTCGTGCGTCACCAGAATCGCGTTGGCACCCTTCGGCAGGCCGATGGGATCGTAGTCGGGCAGCTCGAGCAGCAGCGAGAGCACGCGAATCTGCACGTCGGTGAGATCGCTCACCCGCTCGCGCATGAGCGCGTTGGACGAGCGCGCGAAGTGCTCGCGCCACTCGAGCATCACGAGGTCGAACGCCTTCTCCGCGGCGAAGCGCTGCCGGATGAGCGTCTCGGCGCTCATGCGCAGGTCGGCATCCTGGCAGATGGAGATCTGCACGTCGAAGATCGCCGCCTCCTGGGGGCCGGCGTGCTCCTCGGTGCGCGCGCGGACCTGCCGCAGCCGCACGATGGCACGCTCGAGCGCCGTCCCCAGGCGCGCGATCTCGCCCTCGACCTCGTGCGGCTCCACGGTGCGCGACGGCACGTCGGGCACCTCCCAGCGCAGGAGGTGCACCGGCCCGATGACGATGCCGGGTGAGGCGGGAACGCCGGTGAAGACTTCGCTCATGTCACCGCTCGCCGAATCGGGTGGCGACGAGCGCTGCGAGCGCGTCCACGGCCGCCTCCTCGTCATCGCCCTCGGCGCGGAGCACGATGATCGCCCCACACTCCGCGCCGAGCATCATGACGCCCATGATGCTCTTGCCATTCACCTCGAGATCATCGCGGATGATCGTGATGTTCGCGCTGAACTTCGCGGCAATCTTCACGATCTCCGCCGCCGGGCGGGCGTGAATGCCGTGCGCGTTCAGCACTTCCACCGAGCGTTCGACCATCAGCGCACCACCGAGTAGAGGACAAACAGCACGAGCAGGCCCACGCCAACCCGCCAGCCGTCGATGCGGCCCTGCCAGCGCGACAGCGCGGCGGCAAGCAGCGTCGCCAGCACCAGGTCGATGCCCAGCGACCACCCCTCCCACAGGCGGCCCGACCCGAGGCGCCGAAGGACGAGCGGCAAGGCCAGTCCGGCCACGAGCGCCGTGCCGCGGGCCAAGTGCAACGGGCCCTTGCGCAGCAGCGGGTTCGCCAGCGCCGCCGCCACGTGCAGGCCTTCCCGATAGCCGGCTCGCAGTCCCCATGCTCGCAGCGTGACGTGACCGAGATTGTAAGTTCCGACAAACACCGCGAGGACGCCAGCGGCGCCGAATCCTGCGCCGAACGTCAGCAGCGCAAGCGCCGAGCAGAACGGCAGCCAGCCGGCCCAGACCAGCCGGTCGCCGGCGGCGCCCAGCGGACCACAGCAGGCCGCGCGGAAGCGCTCGATGCGGACGGCGTCCTCGCCGTCGAGTTCCGCACGCACCAGGGCGCCGACGGCCAGCGCCGCCAAGTATGGATGCGCGTTGAAGTACCGGCTGTGCCTCGCCATCGCGGCCCGGTACGGTTCGCCGCCGCGGCCACCCGGCAGGAGCCGCAGCGCCGGCTCGGCCGCGAACGCGATGCCGTTGCCGATCATCACTTCGTAGTTGAAGCCACCCTGAATGGCGAAGAGCCGCGCGTACACGCGCAGCCACGTGCCCATGGGCAACGACGGTGCCGCCTTCACGTGAGCACCAGCAAGGTGCAGCCACCGAGCAGTCCGGCCAGCAGCCACCACGCATAGCCCACCGTGGTGTGCACCACCTTCCAGAACGCGGCGCCGGCCACGCCGATCGCGACCACGGCCAGCACGGCGATGGGCGAGGCGCCGGCGACGCTGGCATGCAGTTCCAGCACGTCGCGCACCGGCACCAGCGCCACCACGAAGACGAGCGTCACGACGCCGCCACGCACGAAATCGACGGCAAGGCCGGTCCACTGCAGGTTGAGAATCGCCGCGGAGTCGCCGGCGGCGATGGCGTCGTGATGCCGCGCCGCCGAGGCCGCGTTGAACCGGCGCAGCCAGACGAGGGTCTCGCCCGCGAGCATGGCGGTCACCAGCCCGGCGAGCACGGCGAACGGCGCGACGTGCAGCACGCGGGCCCCGTCGGCCCCGGGCAGCGCGGCCAGGACGCCGGCGGCGACCGAGGCCGGCCCCCACTCGGGGTAGCGGGACGCGCCGAAGGGCATCGTCTCGAGCGCAAAACATTCGAGCAGCACGCCGACCACGAGCCCCGCCATGGTATTGCCGCACACCGCGCCCGCCAGCGTGCTGCCAACGATGGGGCGTGACAGCATGGCCTGCGGAAACGACACCATGTCGAGGCCGACGATGGCCCCGAGCAGCGTGAGGGAGGCGAGCATCTCGATCGGCATCACTCGCCCTGGCCAGCAAGCAACGCGTCGAGCATCACGGGCGTGGCGGCGGGCACGTCGCGCGCACCGATGATCACCCCGTGCGCGGCCATGGCGCGCAGGTCGGCTTCCTCCGCCGGCGAGAGATAGACATAGCGCAGGCGGGGCACGCGGTCCGCGCGGTGGTGCACGCCCCCGATGTTGACCTGCGTGATCGGCGCGCCGCCCTCGACCAGGGCGCGCATCGCCGCCGTGTCGCCCGTCAGCAACAGTCCCGCGCGCGGCATCTGCTGGTAGGCCGCCATGCGCGTGAGCGCACTGGCCACGGACTCGAAGTGAACCTCCATTTCGGGCGGCACGCCCATGCGGTAGAGGTCCCGCTCCCAGTCGCTGGCCGCGACTTCGTCGTCCACGAGGACGATGAACGCGAGGTCCAGCGGCTGTCCCCAGCCGACAACGACCTGCCCGTGAATGAGGCGATCATCGATGCGAAAGACCTCAATCGGCATGCGCGCCCTCCTCGGCGACGAGCACGCCAGCCCGGCCCTTTTCGACGGCGAGCGTCACGAGCGCATGCGGGGCCGCGGTGCCGAGCGCGAAGGCCAGCAGCATGGGCAGGTTGGCGCCGCACACCACGGCGAGCCCCGGCAGTTCCCGCGCGACGCGGCGGGCGGCGATGGTGCAGCTGCCCGCCGGCAGGTCGGTGAAGACCACCGACGCATCGGCGCCGGTGACTGCGGCGCGCATGGCGTCCATGAGCTCCGCGGCGCCCAGCGTGGTGTTGCTGAGCGGCACCAGGCGCTCGGCGGCCGCGTCGCCCGCGATGCGCGCGACGGCGCCGATGAGCCCGGCGGCGAGGTCGGCATGCGCCGCGACGACGGCGCGCGGCAGGGCGCCCCCCGGGCTACTCTTGATCATCCAGCAGGTACTTGCCGACGTCGGCCGCCTTGCGGATCAGGCGCGACTTCAAGCGTTCATTGAAGGCGTGCGCCGCGTCCACGCCGGCGTAGCGCAGCAGGTGGTTCATCGCGATCACCTCCGAGATGACCGTGATGTTCTTGCCGGGATTCAGCGGCACCGTGATCTTGGGAATCTCGACGTCGAGAATCGTCGTCGTCTGCCCGTCGAGCCCGGTGCGGTCGACCGGCAGGCCGTTGTTCCACGCGACGAGCTCGACGATCACCTCGATGCGCTTCTGCTGGCGCACGGAGTGGATGCCGAAGATCGCGCTCACGTCGATGAGGCCCACGCCCCGGATTTCCATGAAGTGGCGCTGGAGCTCGTGCCCGCGCCCGATGAGCACGTCGGCGCCCTTGCGGCGCACGAGCACAAGGTCGTCGGCGACCAGGCGATGCCCGCGCTCGACGAGGTCGAGCACGCACTCCGACTTGCCGATGCCGCTCTCGCCGGTGAAGAGCAGGCCGACGCCGAAGACGTCGGCGAGCGAGCCGTGCAGCGACAGCGCCGGCGAGAATTCGTTCTCGAGGAAGGGCGTGATGAGCCGGTAGAACTCCTGCGTCTTGAGGCCCGACACGAGCACCGCGATGCCGGCCCGCCGCGCCTCCTCGTCCATGCCGTCGGGCAGCGCCTGCCCCTTGGTGACCATGACGCACGGAATCGGGTAGCTGAAGAAGGTGCGCAGGTTCTGCCGGCGCGTCTCGTCATCGAGCGCGCGGAGGTAGCTCACTTCCGTCTCGCCGAGCACCTGCACGCGCTGATGCACGAAGCGGCCCGTGTAGCCAGCGAGGACGAGTCCCGGTCCCGACGCATCCGTCGAGGGAATCTCCCGCGCCAGCCCGTCGGGACTGCCGAGCACCGTAAGCTGGAGCGCATCGCCCATGCGCTCCACGAGTCCCCGCACCGTCAATGCCATGGGACCGGTCCTAGAGGCGGCGGCGCGCGGGCGCACGGCGCGCCCGGTTGGCCTGTTTGACGAGCTTGGCGAGCGCGTCGCTCAGCACCGGCCCCCAGAAGCGCCCGTTGGCGGTGGCCACCAGGCGCGTGCCACGCGCCGCGCTAAAGACAATCTCGACCCGCCGCTCGGGACCCTGCTGGTTGAAGCGCACGGACGCGCTCGTCGCGCGGGGGACGCGCTCCGCCGCCAGGCGCACGGCCCGCTCGGCCTTCTTGAGCATCGACTCGGTGAGCTCGATGCCACGGTGCGAGATTGCGATTTGCATGCTGGGGGTCCTCAGGAGTGAGCCACTTGCTGCAGATGCGCGGCGGTGTCGTCGGCCGCGCGCTCCCACGTGAACGAGGCCGCAAACAGACGCCCCTTGGCGCCAAGTGCCGCCACCAGTCCGGGCACGTCGCAGAGCCGCTGCATCGCCTCGGCCATGGCGGCCGTGTCGCCGTGCGGCACGAGGTAGCCCGTCTCGCCGTGCCGCACGGACTCCCGGATGCCCGGCGAGTCCGACGCCACCACCGGCGTCCCGCAGGCGGAGGCCTCGATGTTCGTGAGGCCCCACCCTTCCTTCGGCGACGCGAAGGCCGTGGCCCACGCGCGCCGCAGCAGCGCCAACTTGTCGTCCTCGCTCACATAGCCAAGAAACCGCACGCGCGCGGTGAGGTCAAGCGACGCGACCAGCTGCTCGAGGGCCGGACGGAAGTCGCCCTCGCCGGCAATCTCGAGGACGGCCCGCTGGTCGGCGACGCGCGCGAAGGCCCGGACGACGAGGTCCACGCCCTTGTACTTCTTGAGCCGGCCGAGATAGGCAAAGACCGGCGTCGGCGAGCGCTGCGCCGGGTCGGGCGTGTAGTGCTCGCACGACGCGCCGGGATAGACGACGCGCACCTGCTCCCGCCGCAGGCCACGCGCCACGAGGTCGTCCGCGGTGCTCTCGCTGATCGCTTCGAACGGCGTGCGCGCGTACACCAGCGGAATGGGCCGCTCGGACAGCCAGACGGCCGCGGCCAGCGGCGCCGCGAGTTCCTGGAACGCCGTGCCGCCGAACAGGTGGGGTACCACCGCGACGACGCGGCGCGCCCCCCAATACGGGGTGTACAGCGGCATCTTGTTGATGTCCTCGACGAGAACGTCGAACGGCTGGCTGGC
>JBBQZD010000155.1:0-6846 GCA_038208045.1 Gemmatimonadales bacterium
GAGCTGGTTCCATTGCTTGGCAGCAAGGAGGGCATTGCCCACCTTGCCCTGGCGTACCTGCAGCCGGGCGACGCGGCGATCATTCCCGACCCGGGCTACCTGGCGTACCTCGGCGGCACGCTGCTCAGCGACGCCGAGCCGTATCTGTACCCGATCACGCCGCGCACCGAGTTTCTGGTGGACGTGGACGAGATTCCGGCAGACGTGCGCGCGCGGACGAAGCTGCTCTACCTGAACTACCCGAACAACCCGACCGCTGCGGTCGCGCCGCGCGACTACCTGAAGAAGGTCGTGGACTGGTGCGCGGCGCACGACATCCTGCTGGTGTACGACAACGCGTACAGCGAGATGACGTTTGACGGGTACGTGGCGCCGAGCATCTTCGAGATTGACGGTGCGCGCGCGGTGGCCATCGAGTTCCACTCGCTGTCGAAGACCTACAACATGACGGGCTGGCGGCTCGGCTGGGCGGCCGGCGCGCCGAAGTTCATGGCGACGCTCGCCAAGGTGAAGAGCTTTCTCGACACGGGACAGTTCATGGCGGCGCAGGCGGGGGGCGTGGCGGCCATCGAGAGTCACGCCGAGTGGCTGCCGGGCAACCTCGAAATCTTCCGGACGCGCCGCGACGCGGCGGTGGCCGCGTTTCGCGCCGAGGGCTTTGTCGTCGAGTCGCCGAAGGCCTCCATGTACCTGTGGGTGCCGCTGCCGCCCGGCGTTGCGTCGGTGGAGTTCCACGAGCGGCTGATGTACGAGGAGGGCGTCATCGCACTGGCCGGCAAGTCGCTGGGCGCGGGCGGCGAGGGCTTCTTCCGGGTCTCGTTCATCACCTCACCCGAGCGGCTCGCCGAGGCGGCGCGTCGGGCGGGGGCGGTGCTGCGGCGGATGACGGGCTGAGTTGCCTACGCGCGCATCGCCGCCTCGACCGCGTCGAGCCGGGCGGGAATGGCCACCGGCCGGTTGGCGCGCGCCGGCGCCGGCTCCGTCTCCTGGTGATAGCGCACGAGGATGCCCGGGTCCTTGAGCACGTGTCCGGTGAGCACGGCCGCCACGCGCGCATTCGGCGCGATCACGCCCTGCGCGACGAGCCGGCGCACGCCCGCGACGCTTGCCGCGCTCGCCGGCTCGCAACCGACGCCGCTGGCGTCCACGACGGCCTTGGCCTCCAGGATCTCGTCGTCGCTCACGCTGGTGACCACGCCGTCCGTGTCGCGAATCGCGCGCACGGCGCGGTCCCAGCTGGCGGGGTCGCCAATCTTGATGGCGGTGGCGAGCGTCTCGGCGTGCACGGTGCGGCGCGACGCGAAGTCGTCGGCGAAGGCGGCGGCGAAGGGTGCGGCGCCGGCGGCCTGCACGGCGGCAAGGCGCGGCACCCGCGTGATGAGGCCGAGCGCGTGCGCCTCGCGCAGCGCCTTGCCGAAGGCTGACGTGTTGCCGAGGTTGCCGGCCGGCAGGACGATCCAGTCGGGGGGCTCCCACGCCAGCTGCTGCAGCAGCTCGAGCACGATGGTCTTCTGCCCCTCGATGCGCCACGGATTGATGGAGTTCAGCAGGTAGACACCCAGCTCGCGGCTTGCCTCGCGCGCGAGCCGGAGGCAGGCATCGAAGTCACCGTCGACGAGGAGCGTGCGCGCGCCGTAGGCCAGCGACTGCGTGAGCTTGCCGAGCGCCACCTGCCCCTGCGGCACAAAGACGAGCGCCGGAATGCCCGCTTGCGCCGCGTACGCCGCGAGCGAGGCCGAGGTATTGCCGGTGGACGCACAGGCCACGGCGGTCGCGCCGATGCGCACGGCCTGCGTGACACCGACGGTCATGCCGCGGTCCTTGAACGAGCCGGTGGGGTTGTGCCCTTCGTGCTTCAGCAGCAGGCCGTCGCAGCCGCTCCATTGCCGCACGCGCTCGCGGTCGAGCAGCGGAGTGTTGCCCTCGGGATGGCTCACGATCCGCCGCGCCGTGGGCATCACCAGTTCCTTGAACCGCCAGACGCCCGACGGCTCGGTCTGCGCGTGCGTGCAGCAACGGCCGGCGAACCGGGCACGCAGCGCGTCGGGTGACGCCGTGCCGGCGTCGTGCTCGATCTCGAGCAGTCCGCCGCACAGGGCGCACTGCGTCGCGGGATCGGTCTCGGGAAACGTGGCGCCGCAGGCGGCGCACCGCTGGTGGCTGGGCTGTGTCGAGGTCACGCGAGCAACTCCGCGTAGGCGCCGCGCGGGTCGACGCGGTGCACGGTGGTGTGGGCGGCGATGCCGCGCGCGGCGTAGGCGGCGCGCATGGCGTCTCCAACCCGCGCGGCGACGGCGTCGCCGTCGCTGAGCATGAAGGCGGTGGGTCCGCTGCCCGAGATGGAGCCACCGAGTGCGCCGGCCGCGACGGCCGCGGCCTTGGCGTCGGCGAATCCCGGCAGCAGCGGCGTGCGGGCCGGCTCGGCGATCGCGTCGTCGAGCGCGCGGCCAAGGAGCGCGAGGTCACCGGCGGCGAGTGCGGCGACCAGTGCCGCCACGTTCGCCATCTGCTGCACGACCGTCGCCAGCGGTACCTCCCGCGGCAGTGCGGCGCGTGCGTCGGCGGTGCGCAGTCGCTGCGCAGGATGCGCGAGCGTGACGCGCAGCCCTGGGGGCACGGCGAGCGCAATGAGGTCGGGTGGTTCGAGCGATCGCACGATGACGATTCCGCCGAGCAGCGAGGGGGCAATGTTGTCTCCGTGGCGGCCGGCGACCGCGCTTTCGGCGGCGAGCGATGCGGCGAAGAGCGCGTGGCGGTGGAGGGGCGCGTCGATCAGCGCGTTCACGGCCACGGCCGCCGCGACGGCGCTCGCCGCGCTGCCGCCCTGGCCGGCGGCGAGGGGCAGCCCTTTGGTGACGCGCAGGCGCACGCCGTGCAGCGCCCCGGCCGCGCGGAGCACCTCGCGTGCGGCGATGCCCGCGCTGTGGAGCGTCGCTTCGACGGGAAGCTCGGGATGGCCCGCGTCGTCGATGATGACGCCGGGCGCCGCGTCCCAGGCGGCTTCCACGCGATCGCCGCAGCCGGCGAGGGCGAGCCCGAGCATGTCGAGCCCGGGGCCGAGGTTGCCGATGCTGCCCGGGGCGTAGCCCGTGGCGCGCCGTACGCGTGATGTACTCACGGGACCCGCCTCCCACGCGAGGGCGCGCCGTGCGGCACACTCGCGCCGCACGGCGCCGGATCGCAGCATGCCATGACGTCTGCTGAGGAGGGGTGACGGGTGGTGAGCACAGGGCGCATGGGAAGCCGGCTCGTGCCGGGCACCGAATAATACGCATCCCGGCGCCGGACTGGTCAGCACTGTGCGACCTCGGGCCGTAAGTTGTTCCGAATGCCGTCGGCCGTTCGTCGCCGATTCCAGCCGTCCCGATGGCGCGCGCGCAGGTGCGGACGGCAGACCATGAAGCGCGTACCGATGTTCATACTCCCCCTCGGAGCCCGCATGCGCCGTGCCCTCTTCCTGCTCGTCATTGCCGCACCGCTCGCCGCCCAGCAGGCGGCTCCCCGCGCGTTCGTCCCGGCGGTCTGGTACAAGGTCACCCAGCTCAGCGCGCCGGCGATGTCGCCCGACGGCAAGCTGGTGGCGTTCACGGTGACGACCGTCGTGGAGCGCGAGAACAAGCGCCACAGCGAAGTGTGGGCAGTGCCGACGTCTGGTGGCGAGCCGGTGCGATACACGTCGCCCGGCTATGAAAGCTCCAATCCGCGCTTCTCGCCCGACGGCAAGTACCTGTTCTTCACCTCGTCGCGACCCGGTGGTCGCGGCACCACGTGGGCGCTGCGCATGGACCAGCCGGGGGGCGAGGCGGCGCAGCTCGAGAACTATCCCACGGGCTCGGTACCGAAGGACCGAAGCTTTGCCGTGTTCACGTCGGTGGCCGACACGAACGGCGCGGAAGGTGGTGCGCGCGGCCCCGGTGGGCCGGGTGGGCCGGGTGGACCGGGTGGACGTGGTGGCGCCGCGGCGGGACCGGTCGCCGCCGGCGCGATGGCGTTGCCGCCCTTCGGTGCGATCACCAAGCCCGTTGACCAGGCGCGGTTCGACGGCCGGCAGATCGTGAACTTTCCGTACAAGGCCAACGGCGCGGGGTACGTGCCCAACGCCCGCACGGCGCGCGTCCTCCGGCCGCAGCAGATCTTCACGCAAAAATTCGACGGCTCGGCCCGTGTGCAGCTCACCTCGGCGCGCTACTCGCACCGCGAAGCCACGGTGTCGCCCGACGGCAAGTGGATTGCCTTTTCGGCCGACGCGCAGTTGCGTCCCGATTCGGTGGTGCAGCAGATCAACGACTCCCTTGCGAAGCTGCCGTACGACGCGATGCGCGACGAGGCACCGCGCAACGACCGCGACATCTACGTCATCCCGGTCGCTGGCGGCGACCCGCGCCGCGTGGCCGCGTTGCAGGGGGATGAGCAGGGGCTGGCCTGGTCGCCCGACAGCAAGCGGATCCTGTTCACGGGCCGCGCGGAGCGCACAAAGAACGCGCGTCTCATGCTCATTGACGCCGCGGGCGGCGCGCCGCAGAACCTCACCAACGGCTGGCAGTACGAACCCGCCTCGGCGGACTTCCTGCCCAACGGCGAGATCCTGATGAGCGCCGACATCGGCGCGCGCACCGCGCTGTTCGTGGTGACGCCGAAGAACGGGCAGATGCGCGAGGTCATCGGCGGGCGACGCGTGATCCGCGGCTTGAGCGCCGACGACAAGGGAAAGAAGGTGGCGTTCGTCGCGACGAGCGTCAGCGCGCCGACCGAGCTGTTCGTCGCCGACATTGACGGCCGCAACGAGCGCCGGCTGACCACGTTCAACGACAAGGTGAATGCGGAGATTGCCTGGAGCGACGCCGAGAAGTTCACGTTTCCCGGAGTCGGCGGCCTGACCATCGAGGGCTGGGTGATGAAGCCCTTCGGGTATGTGGCCGGCAAGAAATACCCGCTGGTGCTGTACATCCACGGTGGGCCGCACTCGCGATACGACGAGGGCTGGTTCGACGAGTTCCAGAGTCTCGCGGGCGCCGGCCTGATGGTGCTGTACACGAATCCGCGCGGCTCGAGCGGGTCGGGGGCCGACTTCACCTATGCCACGCGCGGCCGCTGGTTCGCCGAGGACTACCAGGACCTGATGCAGGCGACCGACATCGCGGCGCGGCGCTCCGATGTGGATAGCACGAGAATGGGCGTCACGGGCGGGTCGTACGGCGGCGTGATGACGGCGTGGGTGACGTCGCACACGACGCGGTTCAAGGCCGCCGAGACGGACCGCATGATCTCCAACTGGTGGTCGTGGTACGGGTCCACCGACGTGCAAGGGCTGACCGAGTTCGAGTTCTACGGCAAGCCGTGGGAGAACCCGGCCATGTACGATTCGCTGTCGCCCATCCGGTACGTGACGCGCGTCAAGACGCCGACGCTCATGGTGCAGAGCGAGGAGGACTTCCGCACGCCGATGGCCGATGCCGACCAGTGGTTCATGGCGCTCAAGAAGCAGGGCGTGCCGGTGGAGTGGGTGCGGTATCCGCGCTCCAACCACGACCTGTCGCGCACCGGTGAGCCGTGGCTGTTGGTGGATCGGCTGGGGCGGCTGCGGCAGTGGTTCGCACACTGGCTGACGCCGTAGTGGCGGCCGGGGTGCCGCAGCCCAGATCGCGCCCGCCCCTCAACGAACGGTAGAGTATCGAGTAGGCAGTTCCCATTGCCCGAGGTTGCCGATGCGTGCACATCTTCGCTCCTTCGTCGTCGCGACCGCCGCATGCATCGTGGCGTCCGCGCTCACCGCCCAGGCGCCCGCCAGCGTCGCGCGTCCCGCGGCCGACCAGTGGCGCGGTCTCCATTGGCGCAACCTCGGCCCCGAGGGAAATCGCTTCGCCACGGCGACTGGAATTCCCGGCGATCCGCTGACGTACTACGTCGGCGCCGCGTCGGGCGGTGTCTGGAAAACGACCGATGGCGGCGTGAACTGGCGGCCGCTCTTCGACGCCCATCCGGTGCAGTCCATCGGCGCCATCGCGGTGGCACGCTCCGACAAGAATGTCGTCTGGGCCGGCACCGGCGAGGCGCACATCCGGAGCCACATCTCGCTTGGGCAGGGCATCTACAAGTCCACCGATGCCGGCGAGACGTGGACGCTGATGGGGCTGGAGAAGACGGCGCGCATCGCACGGGTAGTGATCCACCCGCAGGATCCGAATACGGTGCTCGTCTGCGCCTTGGGGCACGCCTATGGTCCGCAGCAGGAGCGCGGGGTATTCCGCACGACCGACGGCGGCGCGACGTGGACCCGCGTCCTGTTCGTGGACGAGAACACCGGGTGCTCCGACCTGGCGATGGACCCGTCAAACGCGCGCGTGCTGTTCGCCGGCATGTGGCAGATCGAGATCCACACGTGGGGCCGCACCAGCGGTGGCCCGGGCAGCGGGCTGTTTGTATCGCGCGACGGCGGCGCCACGTGGACGCGCCTGAAGGGCAACGGCCTTCCGGCGAAGCCGGTGGGCAAGGTGGTGGTGGCCATCGCCAACTCGAATTCCCAGCGTGTCTACGCGATGCTCGAGACCGGCGACGGCATCCCGTGGAACGGCGAGCCGACGGAGAGCGGCCAGTTGTGGCGCTCGGACGACGGCGGCCGGCAGTGGACACTCGTGAGCCGCGACCGCAACGCGATGGGACGCGCGCACTACTACTCGCGCATGGCCGTCGCGACCGATGACGAGGATGAGACGTATTTTCTCACCGCGTCGTTCGCGAAGTCCATCGACGGCGGGCGTACCATCAACGTGTTGCAGCGCAGTCAGGCGCCCGGCGGCGACCATCACGACATCTGGATCGACCCGACGAATGCCGACCGGATGATTG
>JBBQZD010000156.1:0-6827 GCA_038208045.1 Gemmatimonadales bacterium
GCGGACCGGTCGCCCTTCCGCTTTCCGCCCTCCGCCCTCCGCCTTCCGCCATCCGCCTTCCGCCCTCCGAAACCTCCCCAGTCTTCGCACCGTAGTCCCCTCATGCAGTTCTTCGAAGCCATCCGACTCGCTCTGTCCACCATCCGGGAGCAGAAGCTCAAGAGCTTCTTCACGCTGCTCGGCGTCTGCATCGGCGTCATGTTCCTCATCGCCGTGGTGTCCATCGTCGAGGGGATGGGGCGGTACATGGAGCAGGACCTCATCGGCAAGCTCATCGGGGTCAACTCCTTCGAGGTGCGGCATCGCCCCAACATCAACATGGGCGACGTGGACGCGTCGGTCTTCGCGGAATACCGGCGCCGGCCGCGGCTGTACCACGACGACGTCCGGCCGGTGGTGGAGGCGCTCGCGCCCGGCACGCGGTGGGCCGTGGCCAGTGACAACAGCCTCAAGGTGTCGTCGCGCTATTCGGGGGGCCCGCGGAACGCGCAGATCAGCGCCATCGAGGGCGACTGGTTCGCCATCAAGAAGTTCGTGATCGCCGAGGGGCGCGAGTTCACGCCGCAGGAACTGTCCATGGGCACGCCCGTGGTGATCATCGGCCCCGACATCGTGAAGCGCCTTTTCCCGGGAGTGAGCCCCCTCGGCCGCGAGCTGCGCCTGGGCGGCCTGCCCTACACCGTCGTCGGCGTGCTGGAGACACAGGGCAGCGCGTTCGGCATCTCGTTCGACAACCAGGTCATCGCGCCCTGGCAGGCACCGGTGCACCGGCTGCTCAACCGCGTGCCGAACATCATTGACGCCATCATCATCCAGGTGCCGACGGCATCGCAGATGACCGACGCCCAGGAGCGCGTGCGGCAGGTGATGCGTGCGCGGCACAAGCTGCGCCCGGGCCAGCCGGACAACTTCTCGTTGCAGACGGCCGAGAGCGCGCTCGAGTTCTGGAACAAGATCAAGCGCTACCTGGTGCTCGCGGGCATCGCACTGCCGGCCATCGGCCTGGTGGTGGGCGCCATCGTCATCATGAACATCATGCTCGTGGCGGTGGCCGAGCGGACGCGCGAAATCGGCATCCGCAAGGCGCTGGGCGCGCGGCGCGCGGACATCATGGCACAGTTCCTCATCGAGGCGGCCACCCTGAGCACCGTCGGCGCCGCCGTCGGCGTCGCCATGGGCATCGGGCTCGCGGAGCTCATCTCGGCGGTCAGTCCGCTCCCGGCCACGGTGGCGCCGTGGTCCATCGTCGTCGGCGTGCTGCTCGGCGCGGGCGTCGGGATCATCAGCGGCGTCTATCCGGCCAGCCGCGCGTCGCTGCTCGATCCCATCGCGGCCCTGCGCCAGGAGTAGCCGATGGCCCGCCTCGAACAGCGTGCGTATTTCATCGTCGAGGGCGTCCGCATCGCCCTGGACGCGCTGAAGGCCAACCGCGTCCGCGCGGGGCTCACGATCCTCGGCATCGCCGTGGGCGTCTTCGTCGTGGTCGTCATCTCCGCGGCCGTGCACGGCATCAACGTGAGCGTCGCCAAGGACCTCGAGTCCACCGGCCCGTCGACGTTCTACGTCCAGCGGTATCCCATCACCTTCGAGGCGTGCGACGGCAGCGGCGACACGTGCAAGTGGCTGCAGAACCCGCCCATCACGTTCAGCGAGCTCACCTCGCTCAACCGCATTCCGGGCGTCGCCACCGCCGGCGCCGCCATGTTCTGGGCGGGCTCGGTGAAGTACCGCGACCGGCAGCTGCCGTCGGCGAGCATCGAGTCGTACACGGGCAACTGGAGCGTCCTCGGCGCCCCCGACATGGCCGACGGGCGGGCGTTCACTGAGCAGGAGGCGAAGAGCGCCGCGCGCGTCGTGGTACTCACGACGGTCACGGCGGAGCGCCTGTTTGCCGAGTCCGATCCCATCGGCAAGGAGCTCAAGGTCAACGGCACCCCGTTCACCGTGATCGGCGTCTTCCGCGACAACGCGAGCTTCCTGTCGGGCGGCTCCAGCCGGGCCAAGATCGTGATGCCCATCCAGTCGCTGGCGCGGCACCTCAACGTGCGCATCCGCGACATGGGCGTTGCCGTGAAGCCGCGCGACG
Source organism: Gemmatimonadales bacterium (assembly GCA_038208045.1). GTDB lineage: Bacteria > Gemmatimonadota > Gemmatimonadetes > Gemmatimonadales > Gemmatimonadaceae > PNKL01. The sequence goes on from JBBQZD010000156.1 coordinate 2,087, forward strand.
GCTACCGGCAGGACGAGGTGATCGACGATGTGATGGCCGCGATGCGCGGCGCGCGCGGCCTGCGCCCCGGGCGCGAGTCGAACTTCGCCATCATCACGCAGGACAAGATCATGGACGTCTACAACAAGATCTTCGGGATGTTCTTCCTCGTGATGATCACGCTGTCGGCGGTCGGGCTCCTCGTGGGCGGCGTGGGCGTGGTGGCCATCATGATGATTTCCGTGACGGAGCGCACGCGCGAGATCGGCGTGCGGAAGGCGCTGGGCGCGACCCGCGGGATGATTCTGTTGCAGTTCCTCATCGAGGCGGTCACGCTCACCGGCATCGGCGGGGCGATCGGCCTGTTCGTCGGCTGGGGCGTGGCACTGCTGGTGCGCCAGTTCAGCCCGATCGCGGCCTCGGTGCCGCCGCTGGCGGTGGTCGCCGCGCTCGGCGCGAGCGCCGTGACGGGCATCCTGTTCGGGATGCTGCCGGCGATGAAGGCGTCGAAGCTGGATCCGGTGGACGCGTTGCGGTATGAGTAGACGGTAGACGGTAGAGGGCAGACGGCGCACGCGGCGGTGGTGCCAGAGATCAGGGCCCGCGCAATGCACCATCCGCGCTGCGCTGTTCGCTCTACCATCTACCATCTACCATCCACCGTTTACCGTCTACCGTCTGCCATCTACCGTCTCCTGAAACCCGCCTGCCGGCCTGGCCGTACGGTCTCCGTGCCCTTCCTCGAAGCCGTCCGCCTCGCGCTCGACACCATCCGCGTGCAGAAGCTCAAGAGCTTCTTCACCCTGCTCGGCGTGATGATCGGCGTGATGTTCCTCATCGCGGTCATCTCGATCGTCGAGGGGATGAGCAACTACGTCGAGAACGACTTCGCCGCCAAGATCATCGGCGTGAACACCTTCAACTTCCGCCGCCGCCCGGACTTCACGCCCAACGAAACCGAGGAGACCTGGCGCGAGTACCAGCGCCGCCCGCGGATCTTCGCGCCCGAGGCCGAGCTGGTGCGCTCGGTCATTCCGCCGGGCTCCCGCGCGGCCATCGTCGACGAGAACTTCATCTATGCCGTCGGCGGCGGGCAGCGCCCGCGCCAGGTGCAGGCGGTGGCCACCGAGGCCGACTACTTCACGATCAAGAAGTTCGGCATCACCAGCGGGCGCGCGTTCACGCCGCAGGAAGTGCTGGCGGGCACGCGGGTGCTGGTGATCGGCACCGAGGTCGCGGAGCACTTCTTCCCGGGCCTCGACCCGCTGGACCGCGAGTTGCGCATCCGCGGCGTGCCGTACCAGGTGATCGGCGTCATCGAGAAGCAGGGGTCGGTCTTCGGCTTTTCCATGGACCGGCTCGCCATTGCCCCGTACACCTCTCCGCTGCATCGGGCCATCCGCCCGCGCGGCGACATCGGCGTCCTCATGGTGCAGACGCCGACGTCCGAGCTGGTGCAGGAGGGCATTGAGAGCGCGCGCGAGGTCCTGCGCGGCGCGCGGCACTTGCCGCCCGGACGGCCCGACAATTTCGCGCTCGAGACGTCGGACTCGGCCATGGAGTTCTTCAACGGCCTCAAGTCGAAAATGGTCATCTTCGGCACGGCCCTGCCGGCCATCGGGCTGATCGTCGGCGCCATGGTCATCATGAACATCATGCTGGTGGCTGTCGCCGAGCGCACGCGGGAGATCGGCATCCGCAAGGCGCTCGGGGCCACGCGCCGCGACATCCTGTCGCAGTTCCTCATCGAGGCCGCGACGCTGTCGGTGATCGGCGCGGCCATCGGCATCGGGCTGGGCATCGCGCTGGCCAAGCTCATTGCGGCGCTGACGCCGCTGCCCGCCGGTGTGGCCCTCTGGTCCATCTTCGCGGCGCTCGCACTGGGGGCCGGCGTGGGCATCGTGGCCGGCGTGTACCCGGCCAGCCGCGCGGCGCGGCTCGATCCCATCGAAGCCCTGCGGCAGGAGTGAGGGCGATGCGCTTGCTGGACAAGGTCAAGATGTCGCTGGAGGGCGTGTCGATCGCGCTCGACGCGATTCGCGCCAACAAGGTGCGCGCCGGGCTCACGATTTCCGGCGTCGCGGTGGGCGTCTTCGTGGTGGTTGCGATGGGTGCGACGATCCACGGCATCCGGCAGAGCTTCCAGCAGGACCTCGACGAGTTCGGGGCCAACACATTCCAGGTGCGGCGACGCGGCATCGGGTTCAATACGTGCGACGGCACCGACGAGAACTGTCCCGACCGCCGCAACCCGCGCATCACCCTCGACGACTGGCTGGCCATCCGCCGCCTGCCCGAAGTGGAGCACGCCACGGGCTGGCTGTTCGCGCAACAGGATTTCACCTACCGCAACCGGACCATCAAGGGCGTCGGCATCGACGCGCAGAGCGCCGACTGGATCCAAACCGACATCGCGGACATCTCGCCGGGCCGGTCATTCTCGGAGGCGGAGCACGACGCGGCCACGCCGGTGGTCGTCGTGAACGATTCGCTCAAGGTCCAGCTCTTCGGCGACAGCGACCCCATCGGCAAGGAGATCATGGTGGGGTCCATGCAGTTCATCGTGATCGGCGTGTACCACACGAAGGCCGGCTTCCTCAAATCCATGGACGGGCGTGGCCCCGACCGGCCGCGCGCCGTGGTGCCGATGATGACGGCGTGGCGCAAGATGCCCGTCTGGCGCAACATGCTGATCATGGTGAAGCCGCGCGCGAGCGTCACGCGCGACGACGCCATGGACGCGGTGACGGCGTTGATGCGCGGGCGCCGCGGGCTGCATCCGGTGCAGCCGAACAACTTCTACCTGATCGGGCAGGAACGCATGCTCGACGTCTTCAACCAGCTGTTCGGCGCCATCTTCATCGTGGGGCTCGCCCTCTCGGCGGTGGGCCTGCTGGTGGGCGGCGTCGGCGTCGTCGCCATCATGATGATCTCGGTGACCGAGCGCACGCGCGAGATCGGGGTCCGCAAGGCCTTGGGCGCGACGCGCGGCACGATTCTGTGGCAGTTCCTGGTGGAGGCCGCGACGCTCACGTCGCTGGGATCGGTCATCGGGCTGGCGATCGGCGCGGGCCTCGCGGTCGCGATCCGCACGTACTTCCCCTCCGTGCCGGCGTCAGTGCCCCTGCTGAGCGTCGTGGCGGCCATCGCGGCGGCACTGCTCACCGGCATCATCTTCGGCATGATGCCGGCGCTGCGGGCCTCGCGGCTGGATCCGGTGGATGCGCTGAGGCACGAGTAGGAAACGGACGGGAAGGGGAAGAGGCAGAGCGGGGGAAGGGAAAGGGGAAGGGCGCGACGAAGACATCGGATCGGGGGCGGCCATGATGGTCGCCCTTTAGGCAGGGCCTGTAAGAAAGTCTGTGTATGAGCGGTGATCACTGCGGGACGGGGACGCGGTCCCCGTAGAGCAGTGTGATGTGTTGCATCGCCAGCATCCAGTCCTTCGGTGGCCCGAGACGCGGGACGGCGTTCCGCAGCGCCAAGTACAGCAGCTTTCCCGCCGCCTCGTCGGTGGGAAAATGCCCGCGGATCTTGAGCGACTTCCGCAGCGTCATGTGCAGACTCTCAATGGCGTTCGTGGAGTAGAGCAGGCGCCGCACGGGGAGCGGATATGCCAAGGCCGGCGCGAGGCGCTCCCAGTGCCGGTGCCAGAGCGGTGCGATCTGCGGATACTTCGCGTGCCACGGACTGGCCTCGAGGGTCGCGAGCGCCGTCCGTGCGGCCGCCTCGCTCGGCGCCTGATAGATCGCCCGGAGCTGGCTGGCCACGGCCCTGCGATCCTTCCAGTTCACGTAGTGCAGGCTCTGCCTCACGAGATGCACCACGCAGTGATGGATCACCGTCTCGGGGAAGACGGCCTGAATAGCTGCCGGAAAGCCCGTGAGGCCGTCGATCATGGCAATCAGGATGTCGCGGATCCCGCGGCCCTGCAACTCCGTCATGACGCGCTGCCAGAAGGCGGCGCCCTCCGTCTGGGCGATCCAGAAGCCCAGCACCTCCTTGCCGCCACTCGGGAGGACGCCGAGTGCGAGATACACCGCCTTGTGCTGCACCAGCCCTTCGTCGCGGATCTTCACGCGCAACGCGTCGAAGACCACGGCGATGTACACGGGTTCGAGCGGCCGCTGCTGCCAGGCCGTCACTTCCTGCAGGACTTCATCCGTAACGGCCGTGATCACGTCCGCCGACACCGAGACCTGATAGCACTCTTCCAAGTGCGCCTGCAGGTCGCGCACGGTCAGGCCGCGCGCATACAGCGACAACACCTTCTGGTCGAAGCCGGGCAAGCGGCGCACGCCCTTCGGCACCAACTGCGGCGTGAACGTGCTCGCCCGGTCCCGCGGAATGTCGAGTGGCAACGCCCCCTCGTCCGTCAGGACCGTCTTCGGCGTCGTGCCATTGCGGGCATTGGTCTCGCCCGCAGGGCGCACCGCGCCGTCGGGGTAGCCCAGATGCTGGGTCAACTCCGCGCGCAGCACGCGCTCGACCAGCCGCCGCTTCAAGTCTCGAAACACCGCCTCGAGCTGCTCCGGGGTCTGAACGTCCGCAACCAAGGCATCCACGGCCTCGTCCGTCAGTCCGACCGGTAACTCCCGTCGTTTCTGAGCCATGCTCCCTCCGCCTCCATGGGATATGGCTCATACACAGACTTTCTTACAGGCCCCTTCCTCTTCCCCTTCCCACGCCCTGCCTCTTCCCCTTCCGACGCCCGCTCTCTTCCCCTTCCCACGCCCTGCCTCTTCCCCTTCCGACGCCCGCT
>JBBQZD010000157.1:0-6727 GCA_038208045.1 Gemmatimonadales bacterium
CGTGGTACGGTCGATCGACCCCGACCCGAACTGCGTGAAGGCAAAGCCGAACGCGCCCTGGCCCATCGGCACGGTGAGCGCCGCGGCCGTGTTGGTGATGCCGCTGTTGGCATACAGCTGCATGTAGCTCACGAAGACCGCGAGCTCCTGGCGGGTGATGATGCCGGCCGGATTCCAGAACATGGCCTCCGGGCCTTCGCTCATCGAGGCCGCGGCCCCGCCCAGTGCCTGCGAGCGCGCGCCGATGCCGATCTCGAGAAAGTTGGCCCCGCGCGTGCCGACCCGCGTGGTGCGGTCGGTCGCGTCCGGGACGATGATGGTGCCCTGCGCCGCCACGGACGCCCCCCAGAGGAGGGCGCCCGCCGCGGCGGCCAGGCGAAGTGAGTTGATTCGCATGAGTATCGCCCCGGTTAGCGGATGATCACGAACTTGCCCAGCTTGTCGACCTTCTTGCCGCCGACCTCCGTGCTCACGACGAACACGTAGAACCCGGGGCCCACTTCCAGGTCTTCCCGCGTGCGCATGTTCCACTGCAGGTCGCCCGCGTCATTGCAGTCCTTCGTGTTCACCGTCGCCCGGCAGTTGCGCTGCAGGTCGGCCGCTGTCCACTTCATCTGCTGCACCATCTGGCCCGACGCCGTGTAGATGCGCAGGGTGCCCGTGGGCGGCAGGTGCGTGAAGAGCAGCCGCTTGACGCCCGACGTCTGTTCGTACTGCGACCACATGATGTACGGGTTCGGCACCGCGTTGACGAGCGACAGGTCGCCCTCCTTCACGGCACTGATGTTGGCCCCCGCGATTTCCGGGGTGATGATGACCTCGAAGGCCGGCATGCCACGGATCGGACGATAGTAGATGATGGACAGCGTCTGGTTGGCATTGGTCGCCGTGTACCCGGTGCCACCGATCCCCTCGATCGGGTTGCACGTGGCGGTGCCGGCGCAGGCGATCTGCGTCGGACCCCAGGTGACGCGCTGCACGTCGACGGAGTCCGGAATGCCGGCGGACGTCAGCCGGATGCGGCGCACGAGCGGCGACACGGTGACAGTGTCGAGCCGGACCGTCTTGACAGTTTCGACGAAGTAGAGCGGCGTGCCCGGAACCCACTGGTCGGCCGGTACCGTGACGCGCACGGTGTCGGCGTTCGTCCCCAGCAGGGCCGAACTCAGCTGCGTGTTCTTCATCACTGCCACCGTCACCGCCTTGCCCGAGAAGGCGTTCTTGACGGTGAAGGGCACGTTGACGGATGCCAGCGAGTCGAGCGTGATGGCCGCCCGGTTGAGTGCCAGCGCGATGGCTGCGGCCGTGGCCGCGGTGTTGTCGGTCTTGCCGGCGTTGGTCCGCCCCGCCAACGACGTGGTGTACGCGGACTGGAGCGCGGCCGGGTTGAGCCGGTCGATCTTGAACGGATACCCGGGCCCGAACTCCTTGCCGCTGAACGTCACCTGATACCGTGTGAAGCCCGTGGTATCACGGAACGTCCCCGGCTGCCAGCCGATCGTCGGTGACGTCCCCGAGAGCTGCACGGGAATGCCGTCCGCCGACCAGAAGGTGCTGCGCAGGGCGCGCTGGCGCGTCGTGTCGAGCACGAAGAACAACCCGACGTACGCGGGATTCGCCAGCGTCCCCGGCGGCGTCATGTCATCCGACGTGGAGACCGTGTCGCTGACGTACATCGGCACGCCGCCCTGGAGGAACGTGAACTGCAGGCGGCGCGTCGCCGGCGTGCGGAACCGCGAGAAGACCGTCTTGGACGTGCCGCTGGTGACCGTGGTCACCGTCGGGACGCCAGCGATCTCCACCGCGCCGTTCACCGTGTACTCCTCCTTGCGCACGGAGAAGCGCTTGGTGGCGCCCACCGTGCCGGAGTCACCCAGCTGGAACAGCCGCACCGTCGACCGCGTCGGCGTGGCGGCGGTGGCCACCTGATAGAACGCCTCCACCTCGGCCGAGTCGGAGAGCACGATGCGACCCGTCACCGGGTTCTTGCCCTTGACCGGCTTGCCGAGCCGCGTCGTGATGCTGTACGACGCGATCGTGTCGCCGACGAACGGCTTCAGCGTGATGGACGAGACCGTGCTGCCGGCCTGCGTGCTGACCGGGATGTAGATGGAGCTCACGTTGCGATTGGCCGTGTTCGACGACAACCCGTTGAACGTGGCCGGACGGATCGTGTACTTGGAGTTGACGAACTTGCCGTTCGCGTCAATGTCGACGATGTCCCACGACGCCGGGAACGACTGGCCGGTCACCACGTACGTGTAGGTCACGCCGCCGGTGATCGAGCCGTCCGTGTAGACGGCCGGGAACAGGCCGTTGCTGCCGCGCGCCAGCGTGCCGTACCGCTGCCACGGATAGCGCGTCGCGCCGCCCGCCGCGTCCCGCGCGAGGGTCGGCAGGCAGGCCTGGCCGCTGGACGACGTGAACGTCGCGCCGCCGTCGCAGGACTTGAAGACGAGCATCGAGTCAATGACGCCGAGTGCGGTGTCCACCACGATGCGGCAGAGCGTCGAGCTGAAGGTGGCCGATGACGAGCAGGCGTTCAGCGTGGCCGGCAGCGTGTCCACCGCGACGGTGTCGCGCAGGATGGTGCCGCGCGGCAGCGCGATGGCCCGGACGTTGTTCACGATGCGCGGATTGAAGACCTTCAACCGCACGTCCGCCGCCAGGCGGCTGGCCTTCAGCACGCGCGCCTGCTCAATGAGGAACTTGTCCTGGCACTGGTTGTGCGACTGGTCGAAATACAGGCGCAGGAACGTGTCGTACTGCCGGTTGCCCCCGGTGGGCACCGCCGAGACGATGTTCACGGGGCAGGGCGGCTCGGGACTCAGCCAGAAGTTCTGGTAGAGCTGCGTCACGTTGTTGACGAGCGCTTCCATGGCCGTCGAGTCGGTTGTGGACAGGTAGGCCACCCAGAAGCTCGTCGTGTCGCCGGCCTTCAGCTTGATCGGCCCGACCCCTTCCATGTAGTTGTTATGGATGGTGGCCGGGAACCCGCCGAGCATCGTGTCGGCGTAGACGGTGGTGCAGCCGTCGAGCGTGAGCGCCGCCACGGCGTTGGTGCAGTTCATCACCTTGAGCGTGTCGGGCTTGCCGTCGTGGTTGTAGTCCCAGTTGCCGGGAGGCACGTACCGGGCATAGCCGCCCGCCCGCCCCGTCGACGGCGACCAGCGCGTCGGGAAGTCGTAGTTGTGGAACATGTCGAAGTAGGACTGGTTGGTCCACTCCGAGGCCGGACGCGTGCCCGCGAACACGTCCGCTTCACTGCCCGTCAGCGAGCCGTACGTGGCCCGTGCGCTCACGCCCATGCCATTGGACGTCACGCAGGAGAAGCCGCAGGCGTTCACGTGGTTGAACGTGAGCGTGTCGCCGCGCAGCGGGTGCGACGGGTTGTAGAAGGGCGACGACGGATCGGTGAACTTCTTGTTGCGCAGGTCGCCGATGGGCGACTTGAAGATGATGAGGCCCTGGTACGATCCGTTCGAACCGCGCGCCGAGCTCGTATTCGACAGGCAGAGGCGCGACACCAGCAATCCGCCGGCGGTGTAGCCGCCGGTGACGTTGGCGCCATGGTTGGCGCCGTAGCAGTTCTGCCCGTTCTGGTTGATCATCGGGCTGTACGTCATGCCGCGCTTCAGGTCAACGTACATCGCGGGCGACTGCGTGCCGCTCGGGAACGGCCGCATCATGAAGCCGAGGAAGAGCGAGTCGTAGTTGAGGCCGACGCCGTAGACGTCGGCCGACCGGTTGATGACGTTGGCCTTCCAGAACATGGCGTCGGCCACCGTCGGCACGCCGTACGACCAGGCCTCGAAGCGCCACTCGATGCCCATCGGGTAGCCCTCGACGATCGGCTTGCCGCTCCCGCCGGGAATCACTGCGCCCACGTGCTGGCGGTTCTCGCGGCCAAAGTCCGTGGCCGCACCAAACGTCTGGAACGCGCCGTACAGCTTGTCCTGGTTGCGGCGCGAGTCGGGGATCTTCCAATCGTCGAAGGTGAACCCCGTCGGGTCGGCCTTGAAGTTGTTGAGGTACACGGAGTCGGGCACGGGACGCTCACCGCCGAACGTGCTCCCCACCCACGTGTCGGGGCAGTCAGAGGCGGCCAGCAACGGGTACCCAGCGCTGATGAAGGCGTTGGCGCGCGTGCTGTTGTCGCGGCAGGAACCCGTGCCGGACTCGGAGGTGGCGCCGCTGAAGAGCGAGCCCACCGAGCCGTCGCGGCCGCTGAACGCCAACTGGCGCTTGTCGCTCGTCCAGCGCGAGTACTGCGTGCGGGCGTTCCAGCCGCCGCCGGTCACGTTCTCGAGCGACGGCACGATGTCGCGGAAGCGCGACCAGTCGCCGCGCCCCGCCGCCATCCACAGCTGCAGTTCGAACCAGCCGCCGGCGTAGCCGACCTTGCTGTTGCGGCCGGAGAGCTGCGCGCCGAGCGACGGATCGTCGTCGGACGGGCCGTTGGACGTCGTCTTGAAATACGACGTGCCCCCTTGGCGCATGCCCGTGATCGCGAAGTCGCCGAGGCCGAAGAGGGTGAACCCCTTGCTCTTCTTCCCCAGTATGGGCGAAGGCTCATCGTCCGAGTGTGTTTCCGCGACGACCTGTGCCTGCAGGGCGCCGGCGCTCAACACGAGCGCGGCCCCGAGTCCGGCCATCAGACGTCGAAAGGTGATTCCGCCAAACCGATCCATCAGTGGCACTCCTGATTCAGGTGCTGGCCGGCGCGCCGCATTGCGCGCGCGCCGGCCGCGTCAGATTAGAAGCTGATCGACAAGCCGCCGTTGATCGAACGGCGGTCGAACAGGTACTGCGGTCGGTCGTAGAACGTCGTCGTCTCCCCTTCACCCGTGAAGTTGCCGGCCTGCAGACGGGCCTGCGGGGACGCGCCACCGTTGCAGTTGCCGGTGGTCGCGAACACCTGCGAGCAGTTCTTGCGGTCGAGCAGGTTGCTCACGCGCACGAACGCGCCGTACCGCACGTTGGCAATGGTCCAGTCCTTCTGCGCCTGCACGTTCACCGTGAAGGTGACCGGCGCGGTGCCGCTGTTGCGCTCGAGGCGGTCGGCCGCGTTGCCCGTGAAGGTCAGCGACGGCGTGTAGGGATAGCCGCTCGACAGGCGCGTCGTGAATGACATCGACGAGTTGCGCAGGTACTTGCCGCCCCAGATCTCCGGCGTCTTGTTGGCGACAATGAAGCTCACCGACCCGCCGAGCTGGTGGTTCTGGTCGATGTCGCTGCGAATCTCCGTGCGCGCCGGGATGTCGCCTTCCTCGGTCGTGCGCTGCGTTTCGAGGTCCGGCGGCGAGGCGTTTGTGTTGGCCTGCGAGAATGAATAATTCAGGCGGGCGCTCCAGAAGTTGGCCAGACGACGGCGGAGCTCGACCTCGAAGCCGCGCACCGTCTGGAAGTCCTGGTTCACCAGCACTGAGTAGCTGGGCGAGTTCGTGCCGTAGGTCACGCCCGGATCGAAGACGCGCTGGTCGGTGCCCTTCAGGAAGCCGCCCGTGCGCACGCCGGTCAGGCCCGACTGATCCTTCGAGAAGGCGACGAACTGCATGGAGTACGCCGACCGCTTGCCGAACTCGGCCACGTAGCCCATCTCGTACGACACCGCCTGCTCCGCGCGCAGACGCGGGTTGCCGATGAACGTGTTGGCGTTGAACTGCGCCGCCTTCGGCGTGCCTTCCGCGGGCGAGCCGATGCCGGTGCCCTGGTACACGTTGTTGTACAGCGGGTTCTGGTAGTAGACGCCGAAGTTGAAGAAGGCGTTCGAGCGGTCCGTCACGGGGAACGACAGGCCGAGCCGCGGGCTGAACGCCCGGCGGACACTGGCCTGGCCCATGTCATCCTTGAAGGCGATGGCCGTGGCCGAGTCGCCCTTGCTCGGGATGTTGCCGCAGGCGGCGATGCCGGTCAGCGGCAGCTTCGTCACGGGGTCGATGCCCGAGGCCCAGTTGGCCGGCAGGCCGAAGCGCGCCGGGTCGGTGCACACGGTCAGCTGTGTCGTGCCGTTGGTCGGGTCGAGCGGGTTCTCGAACGACATGCCGCCCGCGCGGCCGTAGTCGAACCGGGCCCCGAGGCGCACCGTCAGGAAGTCGTACTCGATGCGGTCCTGGATGTAGGCGGCGGCATCCCACGGCTTGGCCGCGTAGTCCGACGGCTGCAACTGGATGTTGTTGAGGCCGACGTCACGCACTTCGCGGAACAGGATGTCGTGGCCCTGGTAGAACAGGCCCATCGCGAGGTTGTGGTGGTCCGTGGCCTGGTACTGCACGTCGAAGCGCGCGAGGCGCGTCGTGTTCTGGTCGTGCCCCGCGATCTGGTCGGTGCCTTCCGTCGGCGTGATGTCCACCGAGGTGACGCCGGCCACCGCGAAGCGGCCGTCAAAGTTGGTGTCCGCCACCCGCTCGCCGAGGCAGACGCCGGAGAAGAAGGTCGCGCAGGTCTCGCGCTTCCCGCTCAGCTGACCCACGGTGAACTTGTAGTTCAGCCGGCCGAGCGTCTGTTCGAAGCGGGCCGTCACCAGGTCGCGCATCTCGCTGATCGTCGCCGGCGCCACGTACGTGTTGCGGTCGGCGCCCGTCGGGCGGCCGGTCGGCGTCAGGCGGTCGGTGCTGTATGTGGTGTTGCACGCGTCCACGACGTCGATGCTCTTGCCGTACGTGCCGCGATACGTGTCGATGCACTGGTTGGCTCGGCTGTAGCCCATCAGCCCCCAGTCGTAGGC
>JBBQZD010000158.1:0-6687 GCA_038208045.1 Gemmatimonadales bacterium
ATCATCATCGCGATCTTCCGCCACAAGCAGACGGTCAACCTCACCAACATCAACCTTCTCAAGGGCTGATGGACGCCGCCATGATTCCCGAGGGGGCGCACCCGCTCGCGGCCACGGCCGCGCGCCTGGTGTGGCTGCTCCCGTTGCTGCCGCTCCTCGGGTTCCTGCTCAACGGGAGCCTGGCGATGCTGGGCGTCGCCAAGCTGGGCCCCGCCGATCCGTCGGCCGGCCACGACCATGCTCACGGGCCCGACGACGCGCCTGGTGGCGCGCACGCGCACGCGCACGACGAGCACGGCCATCACGCGCCGACCCGCCACCGGTTCGCCGGGCTGGTGAGCCTCATCGGCCCCGGCGTGCTGCTCGCGGCCTTCGCGCTCGCCGTCGCCTGCTTCCTCGCCATGCGCAGCGTGGAGATGGAGCATCCGTACATCGTCACGCTCTTCCAGTGGATGCCCGTCGGCGACCTGAACCTCGCCGCCACGTTCCAGCTGGACCAGCTGTCCATGGTGATGGTGCTCGTGGTCACCGGCGTTGGCGCGCTGATCCACCTGTTCAGCGTCGGCTACATGCAGGACGACCCGGGGTACCCGCGCTACTTCGCGTACCTCAACCTGTTCATCTTCTTCATGCTGGTGCTCGTGCTCGGCGGCAGCTATCCGCTGATGTTCGTGGGCTGGGAAGGCGTGGGGCTCTGCTCGTACCTCCTCATCGGCTTCTGGTTCTCCGAAAAGGCCAACGCCGACGCCGGCAAGAAGGCGTTCATCGTCAACCGCATCGGCGACTTCGGCTTCCTCGTGGCGATGTTCCTGATGTTCGCCAACCTGGGCGCGCTGGATTTCGGGACGGTGGCCGCCAGGTCAATGGAACTCCCGATGGGCGGCGTGATCGTCACGGCGATGGCGCTGTTTCTCTTCCTCGGCTGCGCCGGCAAGAGCGCGCAGATTCCGCTGTACGTCTGGCTGCCGGACGCCATGGCCGGTCCGACGCCGGTGTCCGCGCTGATCCACGCCGCGACGATGGTGACCGCGGGTGTCTACCTGATTGCCCGGAGCGCCACGCTGTTCTCCATGGCGCCGGTGGCGCAGCTCGTGGTCGCGCTGGTCGGCGCGGTGACGGCGCTGTTCGCCGCGACGATCGGCCTGAAGCAGTGGGACATCAAGAAGGTGCTGGCCTACTCCACCGTGTCGCAGCTCGGCTACATGTTTGTCGGCGTTGGCGTTGGCGCCTACACCGCCGGCGTCTTCCACCTGGTGACGCACGCCTTCTTCAAGGCGCTGCTGTTCCAGGGGTCGGGCTCGGTGATCTTCGAGATGCACGAGGCGGAGCACGCGACGCACAACCACGACGACGCGCAGGACATGCGCAACATGGGTGGGCTCCGGAAGTTCATGCCCATCACGTTCTGGCTGATGTGGATCGCCACGCTGGCCATCGCCGGCATCCCGGTCTTCGCGGGCTTCTTCTCGAAGGACGAGATTCTGGGCTCCGTCTTTGCCCGCGTGCATGGCTCGACGCTGGCCGAGGCGCACCTGTTCGGCCTGCCGGGCAGCACCATCCTCCTGGCCGTGTATGGCATGGGCCTCGCGGCGGCGCTGCTGACCGCCATCTACATGACGCGGATGATGCTCTACACCTTCCACGGGCCCAACCGCACCGGCGACGCCGAGCGCGGACACCTGAAGGAAGCGCCGTGGATCATGACCGGGCCGCTGGTGGTGCTCGCCATCGGCAGCCTGTTCGGCGGCTGGCTCAACCTGCCGAAGTTCTTCACCGATCTCATTCCCGCCGGCCCCGAGGCGGGCCTCGAGCATTGGCTCGAGCCGGTGGTGGGTGATGCCGCGCTGCGCACGACGCTTGGCGCCGCACCGCACATGCCCGAGCGCACCGAGTACCTGCTGGTGGGTGTGGCCATCGCCATCGCGGTAGCCGGCGTCTCGTACGCTGTCTGGCGTCTCAAGCCCGCCGCGCTGGTCCCGAAGAAGGACGCCGCGCCCTCCGAGGGCTTCGCCCGCGTGCTCGAGCACAAGTACTTCGTGGACGAGGGCTACGACGCGGCCATCGTGCAGCCGACGCTCAACGTGTCCACCACCGTGCTCTGGAAGGGGCTCGATACGGGCATCATTGACGGCCTGTTCGTCAACGGCAGCGCGCTGCTGGCGCGCGCCATTGGCTGGATGGGCTCGCAACTCCAGTCGGGGCAGGTGGGCACCTACGCCTGGGTCCTGCTGATCGGCGTCATCACTCTCCTCGGCGCCTTCACCCTCCGGTAACCCATGACCGCGTTCCTGTCGTCGATCAATTACAACGCCTGGATCCTCCCGATCCTGCTGCTGCTGCCGGTGTTCGGCGCGGCGGGACTGTGGGTACACAGCGTTCTGACCACCAAGGAGTCGGCGGACCGTCGCTGGCGCGAGGCGCGCGCCCTGGCCCTCTCCTTCTTCGTGGTCGAAGCCGTTCTCTCCCTCGGGCTCTGGTGGTCCGTCGACGTCAGCTCGTCGGCCTGGCAGGCGGCCGTGGACGTGCCGTGGATTGCGCAGTGGGGCATCCATTTCTCGGTGGGCATCGACGGCATCGCCCTGACGCTCATCCTCCTGACCACGCTGCTCATGCCGCTGGTCGTGCTGGGCGGCTGGACGAGCATCCGCAGCAAGGTCCACAGCTACTACGCCCTGCTGCTCATGCTCACGGTGGGCATGCTCGGCGTCTTCATGTCGCTCGACCTCGTGCTCTTCTACGTCATGTGGGAGATCATGCTCGTGCCGATGTACCTGATCATCGGCGTGTGGGGCGGGGAACGGCGGCTCTACGCCAGCATCAAGTTCTTCATCTACACGATGATCGGCTCGCTGCTGATGCTGGTCGCCATTCTGTACGTCGGATCCGAGGCATCGCGGGTGGGCGGGGTGCCGTCGTTCAGCTACGACTTCATCCTGCAAAACGTCCACCTCAGTCTCACCCAATCGCTCTGGCTGTTCGGCGCATTCGCACTCGCGTTCGCGGTGAAGGTGCCGATGTTCCCGTTCCACACCTGGCTGCCTGACGCGCACGTCGAGGCGCCCACGGCCGGGTCGGTGATCCTGGCCGCGATCATGCTGAAGATGGGGACGTTCGGCTTCGTGCGGTTTGCGCTGCCGCTCTTCCCTGCGGCCGCGATGCACCCGGGCGTGCGCCTGCTGATGGTGTCGCTGGCCGTCATCGGCATCGTCTACGGCGCGCTGGTGGCCATGGTGCAGCCCGACTTCAAGAAGCTGGTCGCCTACTCGTCGGTGTCGCACCTCGGCTTCGTGATGCTCGGCATCTTCGCGCTGACGGTCGAGTCGATGCAGGGCGCGCTGATGGTGACCATCAACCACGGCATCTCCACGGGCGCGCTCTTCTTGCTGATCGGCATGATCTACGAGCGGCGCCACACCCGGATGATCGCCGACTACGGCGGCATCGCGAAGGTGGTGCCGATCTTCGCCACCATCCTCACGGTCGTGTCGCTCAGCAGCATCGGCGTGCCGGGCACCAACGGCTTCATTGGTGAGTTCCTGGTGCTCATCGGCTCGTACAAGACACAGCCGCTGGCCACCGTCATCGCCGCAACGAGCGTCATCTTCGCGGCCGCGTACATGCTCTGGGCGCTGCAGCGCATCATCTACAATCCCCTCACGAAGCCGGAGAACGAGGGGCTCAAGGACCTCAATTGGCGCGAGGTGGGGCTGCTGGTGCCCCTGCTGGCCGCCATTCTCTGGCTCGGCGTCTATCCGAAGCCGCTGCTCGACAAGACCGAGCCGGCCGCGCGCCGCCTGGTCCACTACGTCGAGACGGCCGCCGCGCGCGGGCCGGCCACCGCCTCCAACACGTCGCGATAAATGATCTACGATCTCGCGAACCCCTCGCAGCTCATGCAGGCCTTCGGGCCTGACCTCGTGCTCATGGCCGGCGCGATGCTGCTGATGCTCTGGGCCGCGTGGCGCCCCGAATCGGACGAACACCAGCGCGCCGTCGGCCTGGCCTCGCTCGCGCTCGTGGCCGTCACCATCGCCCTCACGCTCTGGTACTCCACGCGCGGCCTGTCGTCGACCCTTGGCGTCATTGCGGTGGACAACTTCCGCTGGGCCACCGACCTCATCTGCCTGCTGGGCGCCTTCGGCGCCATCGCCCTCGGCATGGAGTACAACAAGCGCGAACACATCCTGCCCGCCGAGGCGCATGTGCTCGTGCTGTTCGCCACGTCCGGAATGATGGTGCTGGCCGCGGCGCGCGACCTGATGATCGTCTTTCTCGGCATCGAGCTGATGTCGGTGGCCGTCTACGTGCTCGCCGGGCTAAACCGCCGCAGCGGCAAGTCGGCGGAGGGCGCCCTCAAGTACTTCCTGCTCGGCGCCTTCGCCACGGCCTTCCTGCTCTACGGCATCGCCATGGTGTACGGCGCCACCGGCACGACCAACCTCGTCGAGATCGGCCTGCGCGTCGTGCAGGGCAACAAGGTGGCGCATCCGATGATGCTCGTGGGCACCGGCCTCCTGCTCGTCGGCTTCGGCTTCAAGATTGCCGCGGCGCCGTTCCACATGTGGGCGCCGGATGTCTACGAAGGCGCGCCGACGCCCATCACGGCGTTCATGGCGACCGCGGTGAAGGCCGCCGCCTTCGCGACCTTCCTGCGCGTCTGGATCGAGGCCTTGCCCGGCATGGCACTCGCCTGGTCCGCCCCCGTCTGGTGGCTCGCGGCGGTGGCGATGTTCGTCGGCAACACCGTGGCGCTCGCCCAGCGAAACCTCAAGCGGCTCCTCGCCTACTCGTCCATCGCGCATAGCGGCTACCTGCTGGTGGCGGTGGCCACGGGGACGCTCGGCGGGTCCGCGGCCTTCCTGTTCTATCTCGTCGCCTACACGCTCGCGTCGTTCGGTGCGTTCGCCGTGGTCATTACCGTCGGGCACGAAGGCGACGCGAACAACGAGCTCAAGGACTACGAGGGCCTGTGGAGCGTGCGCCCGGGGCTGGCCATTGCCATGGGCATCTTCATGCTCTCGCTCATGGGCTTCCCCGTCTTCGGGGGCATCGGCTTCTTCGGCAAGTGGTACCTGCTGATGGCGGCCATCGAGTCGCCGTACCAGCTGACGACGCTCGCGGTGGTGCTGGTGCTGACCTCCGTGGTGTCGGCGGGCTACTACCTCAATGTGGTGGGGGTGATGTTCATGAAGCCGCGGGCCGAAGGGGCCGCGGACGTCGCGCCCGCGGGGCCGCTGACGCGCGGCGTCGTCTTCGCCACGGCCTTCGCCATTCTCGCCTTCGGCGTCATGCCCCAGCGCGTGCTCGGCTGGAGCCGGGCGAGCATCCCGGCGCCACCCGCGACCGCGACGGCCGCCGCGACGGCGGCGCGACCTCCGCTTCCTGAGCTGCCGCGCTGATCGCCGGACGAACGCCTCGCTCGCGCGGGGCGTTCGTCTGTCGTACTCTGTGACGTAGCGCCGCGCCCGCACTTCTCGAGGGTCCCATGATCTCACCCGGCATCTTTCGCCAGTACGACATCCGTGGCGTCGTCGGTGACGACCTCACCATTGAAGCCGCCGAAGGCGTCGGACGCGGGTACGCGGCGCTGCTCGCCGAGCGCGGCCTCTCGGGCACCGTGGTCGTCGGCCGCGACAACCGGCTCACCGGCCCCGCACTCCGCGATGCGCTCGTGAAAGGCCTCACCGATTGCGGCGTGAACGTCGTGGACATCGGCGAGACGCCGACGCCGGTGAACTACTGGTGCCTGCACCACCTCGACGTCGTCGGGGGCATCCAGATTACCGGGTCGCACAATCCGCCGGAGTTCAACGGGTTCAAGCTCAGCGTCGGCAAGGGGTCGCTGCACGGCGACGGCATCCAGCGCTTGTACGCGCTGATGGCCGGCGCCACCAACGCGGCCACGCGCGGCGCCGTGCGCCAGCAGGCCGTGCTGGACGAATACGTGCTGGATCTCGTCCAGCGCACCGGGCGCATCAGGCGGCCGCTCAAGGTCGTGGTGGACTGCGGCAACGGCGCTGGCGCCCTCGCGGCGCCACAGCTCTTCGCGGCGCTCGGCGTGGACGCCACGCTGACCTTCGCCGACAGCGACGGCACCTTTCCGAATCATCACCCCGATCCGACCGTCGTCGAGAACCTGCAGGACCTCATCGCCGAGGTGCGGCGCACCGGCGCGGAACTCGGCATCGGCTTCGACGGCGACGCCGATCGCATCGGCATCGTGGACGGGCAGGGCACCATCATTTGGGGCGACTACCTGCTCATCCTGTATGCACGCGACGTGCTGGCGCGCACGGGGGCGGGGCAGTCCATCATCTTCGACGTCAAGTGTTCGCAGGCCCTGCCCGACGCGGTGCGTGCGGCCGGCGGCAATCCGTTAATGTGGAAGACCGGGCACTCGCTCATCAAGGAGAAGATGAAGGAGCTGCACGCGCCGCTCGCCGGCGAGATGTCGGGCCACATGTTCTTCACCGAGGGCTTCTACGGGCACGACGACGCCCTGTATGCGGCGGCGCGGTTGCTGCGCATCCTCGATGACAGCGGCAAGCGCGTGGACGAGCTGCTCGCGGACGTGCCGCGGTTCGTGAGCACGCCCGAGTTGCGCGTGGACTGCCCGGACGACCGGAAGTTCACCATCGTCGAAGCCGCCCAGCGGTACTTCGCCTCGCGCTACGAGGTGATCACGGT
>JBBQZD010000159.1:0-6606 GCA_038208045.1 Gemmatimonadales bacterium
GTCATCGACACGGCGCTCGGTCAGCGGCCCATCGCGACCGGTCTGCCGGCCAGCCCGGGCGCGGCGAGCGGCGTTGCCGTCTTCGACGCCGACGCCGCCGAGGCGCGCGCCAACAAGGGCGAGAAGGTGGTGCTGATCCGCGAGGAGACGACGCCGGACGACTTCCACGGCATCATCGCCGCCCGCGCCGTGCTGACGGCCCGCGGAGGCATGACCAGCCACGCCGCCGTCGTGGCGCGCGGCATGGGCAAATGCGCCGTCGTCGGGTGCAGTGAAATGACGGTGGATACGAGCCATCGCCTCTTCTCGGTCGGCGAGACCGAGGTGCACGAAGGCGCGTGGATCACGGTGGACGGCGCGTCGGGGTGCGTCTACCTCGGCGACATCCCGACCAAGCCGAGCGAGGTCATGCGGGTGCTGCTGGGGGAGCTGCCGGCGGACGAGGCGCCCGTGTATCAGGCGTATCACGAGATCCTCGACTGGGCCGACACGGCGCGGCGGCTCACGGTGCGGGCCAACGCCGATACGCCGCACGACGCGCAGCAGGCCCGACGGTTCGGCGCCGAGGGCATCGGCCTCTGCCGCACCGAGCACATGTTTTTCGAGGGCGAGCGCATCACGGCGATGCGCGAGATGATCGTGGCCCACGATCAGGCGGGGCGCCGGCGGGCGCTCGAGAAGCTGCTGCCCATGCAGCGGGCCGACTTCGAGGGGATCTTCGAGGCCATGGACGGGCTGCCGGTGACCATCCGACTGCTCGACCCGCCGCTGCACGAGTTCCTGCCCCACGGCGGCGAGGAGGCCAAGCTGCTGGCACGCACGCTGGGCCTCAGCCGGCAGGAGCTCACGCACATCGTGGACGGCCTGCGCGAGACCAACCCGATGCTCGGGCATCGCGGCTGCCGGCTGGGCATCACGTATCCCGAAATCACCGAGATGCAGGCGCGGGCGATCTTCGAGGCCGCCGTCAACGTCATGCGCCGGGGGGTGAAGGTGCACCCCGAGGTCATGGTGCCGCTGGTGGCGCTGCACCGGGAGTTCACCGACCAGAAGACCATCATCGACCGGGTGGCGGCCGACGTGGCGCGCGAAAGCGGGGTCGCCGTGCCGTTCCTGGTGGGCACGATGATCGAGCTGCCGCGCGCGGCGCTGACGGCAGCGGAAATCGTGGAGGCCGGGGCCCAGTTCTTCTCCTTCGGCACCAACGACCTCACGCAGACCACCATGGGACTCAGCCGCGACGACGCCGGCCGGTTCGTGCCCTTCTACGTGCAGCAGGGGATTCTCGACAGTGATCCGTTCCAGGTGCTCGACACCACCGGCGTCGGCAAGCTCATTACCATCGCGGTCGGCGACGGACGTGCGGCCCGGGCGGACCTGAAAGTCGGCATTTGCGGCGAGCACGGCGGGGAGCCGCGCTCCATCGCGTTCTGTCACGCGCAGGGACTCGACTACGTGAGCTGTTCGCCGTTCCGCGTACCCATTGCGCGCCTGGCCGCCGCGCACGCCGCGCTGGCGGACGCGCCGTAGCACGCGGCGTAGCACGCGGCGGCGCGCCCCGACGATCTGCCGATTGACATATCAATAGTTCTTGTTACATTGATGCATATGCCAGTCGCGACCGCCGCCCCCGCCTACGCCGTCTTCGAGCGTCACGCGAAGATCTTCCACGCGCTTTCCGACGCGCGCCGCCTGCGCATCCTCGACCTCCTGCGCGGCGGCGAGCGCTGCGTCTGCGACTTGCAGACCGACCTCGACTGCGCGCAGTCCCTGCTCTCGTTTCACCTCAAGGCCCTGCGGGACGCGGGCTTCGTGACCGCCCGCAAGGACGGACGATGGGCGCACTATGCGCTCTCACCCGACGGTCTACGGCATGCCGAACAGGCACTGCACGCCTTCGGCATGCCCAGGGCCGTCCAGCGCCGGCTGCCAGTCAGCTGTTGCGGCTGACCCGAGCCTCGCCCGAACTCCATCATGCTCCCGCCGTCAACTCTTCCTGATTCAGGAGATCGCACCGTGCCGACCGACACCGAGCTTCACGACATCGTCCGCTCCCGGTACGCCGAAGCCGCCACCCGCGCGAGCCGCGGCGAGCTCTCCTCCTGCTGCGGCGGCTCCGACTGCTGCGGGGGCGAGAAGGACCCGATCACGTCCGACCTCTACGAACAGGCCCAGGTGCAGGGCCTGCCCGCCAGCGCGGTGCTGGCATCGCTCGGCTGCGGCAACCCCACGGCCCTCGCGGAACTGAAGGCCGGCGACGTCGTGCTGGACCTGGGCTCCGGCGGCGGCATTGACGTGCTGCTCTCGGCCCAGCGCGTGGGGCCCACCGGCAAGGCGTATGGACTCGACATGACGGACGAGATGCTCGCCCTCGCCAACCGCAACAAGGAGGCGGCGGGCGCGACCAACGTCGAATTCCTCAAGGGGCACATCGAGCACATGCCGCTGCCCGACGCCTCGGTGGATGTCATCATCTCGAACTGCGTGATCAACCTTGCCGCCGACAAGCGGGCGGTGCTGCGCGAGGCGTTTCGCGTGCTGAAGCCTGGCGGCCGCTTCGCCGTGTCCGACGTCGTCGTGCGCGGGGAGGTGCCGGCAGAGGTGCGGCGCTCCATGGAACTCTGGGTCGGCTGCGTCGCCGGCGCGCTCGAGGAGCAGCAGTTCCTGGACCTCCTGCACGAGGTCGGATTCGAGGGCGCCAGCGTCGAGCCGACGCGCGTCTACCGGGTCGAGGACGCGCGCGCCTTCCTTGCCAGCGCCGGGCTCGACACCAAGCGCGTCGCCGACGACATTGACGGCAAGTTCGCCAGCGCCTTCGTGCGCGCCACCAAACCACTCTCGGCCTGATGCCTGCCACTGCGCCCCGACGATCCGCTCGAGCTGTTCGACGGTGCGGGCGTCGCGTGAGTTCCGGAGCGCCTGCCCCGACTCGGCGATCGTCATGCGCCGGGTTGGGGGACAGCGAGGCGCCACAGGTCAACCTCGCCGAGCAGTGGCCGCCTGCGGTGCCATGCGCCATTTTTCGTCAACTCGAAGAACCGTTGGCCCTCATGGAGACGCTCACATGGATCGCAAGGCATCAGCGCAGTGGCACGGAGACCTGAAGTCCGGCAAGGGCTCGCTGTCGGTCGGCAGCAAGGCCTTCACCCTTCCCTACTCGTTTGTCAGCCGGTTTGAAGGCAGCGGCGACACCAATCCCGAGGAACTCATCGGGGCCGCGCACGCCGGTTGTTTCAGCATGGCGCTGGCGCACGCGCTCGCCACGGCGGGGCACAAGCCCGAGAGCGTGGCGACCACCGCGACCGTGCAGATCACCAAGGGCGATGCGGGCTTCGCCATCTCCGGCATCGCGCTCAGCACGCGCGGCGTGGTGCCGGGCCTGTCGAACGAAGAGTTCGTGAAGTTCGCGGAGGAGACCAAGACGGCGTGCATCGTCTCGCGCGCCCTCTCGGCGGTGCCGATGACGCTGGACGCCGCGCTGGCCGGCTGAGTCGGCTGCGGATGCGCCATGGGCCCGCCACGCGCGACGCGTGGCGGGCCCATTGGCCATCCGGGATCTGGCCGCGATGCGTCAGGGCTGGACCGTGCACCCAACCGGACGTGCGCACTTCGGATCCACTGGGGCCAAATTCAACCGCGCCGCCTCCCGGTTGAACTCGACGAGGTCGGTCTTCCAGACGCGCGACAGCCTGTCTGTCTGCACCTTCAGCTGCGCGCTCTGGAGGCTCAGGAGCTCGGGGATGTTCGACGTCGGCCGCGCGTCGCCCTGCGAGACGACCCTTAGGAGCGACGCCAGCCGGTTGTTGATCTTGATGGGGAAGTTCAGCGGATCCTGCCCGCTCTGGTTTTGCACCTGATAGACGTCATCTTCCACGTCCGCCGCGTTCGTCGCCAGCTTCTCGCCGGCCGCCTTCAGCCGGGCGTCGTCGGCCAGCTTCGCGCGGTCCGCCACCTGCGCCTTCACGTTGCGGATGTCGATGACCGCCTGGTTGGCCTCGCTCACTTTGTCACGAATCCTGATGGCCAGATCGAACTGCGCCTGCAGGTCGGCGTCCGTTACGTCGGTGAACAGCGGATTGCGCCGCACGGCCACCTTTTGCAGTTGCGTCTTGCCGTCGACAGTGAGGCGCACCGTGTAGGTGCCCGGTGGCGCCGCCGGTCCGCTCGTCGTCGCCCCCCAGAGGATCATGCCGGGAAAGGTCGTCGCGGCGGCGTAGTTGAGGTCCCAGGTGAACCGGTTGAGTCCTGCGCCGGTTGGCGGCGGGGCCTGGAAGCCGCCGAAGCGCCCGCCGCCGCCGCCCGCGCCGGCGGTGCGCGCCGCCGCCGTGTCCGGCGCGTAGGTGCGCAGGACCGTTCCCTTCGCATCGAGAATGTCTATGACCACCGACTTGGCCGGCGCCTTCAGCCAGTACGTGATGGTCGCGCCGGTCGCCGAGCGGAAGGCCGTCGGCGGCACGAACAGCCACGGGGCCGGTGACGCCGCGATCGTCGCTGTCACCTGGCGCAGCGGCCCGATGTTGTCGAGCACGTAGAAGCCGCGGCCATGCGTGGCGATGACGAGTTCGTTGTCCTTCACCTGGAGATCCGAAATCGGCACGTCCGGCAGGTTGAGCGACAGCGATTCCCAGCGCGCGCCGTCGTCGTACGACACGTACACGCCGTGCTGGGCCGCTGCGTACAGCAGGCCCCGGCGCGCGGCGTCCTCGCGCACGGCGTGCACGAAATCATCTGCGCGGATGCCCGAGACGATCTTCGTCCACGTCGCGCCGAAGTCGGTGGTCCGGAAGATGTACGGCGCCTTGTCGTCCATCAGCGGCCGGCGCACCGACACGTACGCGCCGCCCGGGATGAAAGACGACGCGTCGATCATGCTCACGCGGCCGAGTGCTGGCATGCCCTTCGGCGTGACGTTCGTCCACGTCGCGCCGCCATCGCGCGTGACGTGCACCAGCCCGTCGTCGGAGCCGGTCCAGATGATGTTCGCGTCCTTCTTGCCGGGGCCGACGGCGAAGATCACGGCATAGACCTCCGGGCCGTTCATGTCGCCCGTGATCGGGCCGCCGGAGTGGCCCATCGTCTTCGGGTCGTGGCGCGTGAGGTCGCCGCTGATGGCGGTCCAGGTGCGCCCACCGTCCGGCGTCTTCCACAGCCGTTGCGACGAGGCGTACAGGATGCGCGGATCGGCGGGCGAGAAGATAATCGGGTAGGTCCACTGCCAGCGCTCGCGGATCTCGCTCGACGGCTCGCCCGAGTACATCCACGGATACGGATTCACCTCGGTGCTCTGCCCCGTGCGCCGGTTGTACTTGTTGAGAAAGCCGCCGTTGTTCGTGCCCGAGAAAAAGAGGTCGGGGTCCTTCGGATCGGGCGCGATGTACCCCGGCTCGCCACCGCCGGCCTGGTACCACGGCGCCGCGGCTGGAGCCCCGCCGCCACCGCCGCCGCCGCCGCCCCGTCCGCCGCGGCCCGTCGTGAGGTTCCAGTTGAACGGCACGCACATCGTCGAGTTGTCCTGCTGCGACCCGCACAGGTGATACGGGATGTGCGCCGTGGTGGCTATGCGGTAGAACTGCTCGGTCGGAAAATCCTGCCCGGTCCACGCTTGCCCCGCGTTCGACGACACCGCCCCGCCGCCATCGTTGCCGATCACGAGATGCTGCGCGTTGTCCGGATCGACCCACAGGTCGTGGAAGTCTCCGTGCGTGCCGTTCCCCACCGACGTCATCGTCTTGCCGGCGTCGGTGGAGCGATACGCGCTCGTGTTCAGCATGTACACGGCGTCGGCGTTCTTGCTGTCGGCGATGACGTGCGTGTAATAGAACGCGCGCTGCCGCACGTTGCGATTGTCGGTCATCAGCGCCCACGTGGCGCCGGCGTCGTCCGACTTGAACAGGCCACCCGCCGCGTTCTCGACCAGCGCGTAGACGCGATTGGCGTTTGCCGGCGACACCGCCACGCCAATGCGTCCCACGAGGCCCGTGGGCATGCCCGGATTCCGGGTGATCTCTTTCCACGTCTCGCCGCCGTCGGTGCTCTTGAACAGGCCGCTCCCCGCCCCGCCCGACGACATCGTGAACTCGGTGCGGTACGCCTGCCAGAGGGCGGCGTACATCACGTCGGGATTGCTGCGGTCGATCGACAGGTCGATGGCCGCGGTGGAATCGTTTCGGAAGAGCACGCGCTTCCAGCGCTTGCCGCCGTCGGCGCTCTTGTAGACGCCGCGCTCCGCGTTCGGCGCCGAGTGCTTGCCGAAGGCCGCGACGAAGATGATGTCGGGGTTGGTCGGGTGGATGCGGATCTTCGCGATGTTCTCGGACTGCTCGAAGCCGACGTGCGCCCAGGTCTTGCCGCCATCGCTCGACTTGTACACGCCGTCGCCGGCCATGATGTTGCCGCGAATGCACGTCTCGCCCATGCCGATGAAGACAATGTCGGGATTGCTCTCCGACACGGCCACGGCGCCGACCGACGATGACCTTACCTGGCCGTCGGTGACCGGCGCCCACGTCGTGCCGCCGTCCGTGGTCTTCCAGAGGCCGCCGCCCACCGCGCCGAAATAGGCCTCCTTCGGGCGGCCCTTGACGCCGCTCACGGCAATCGAGCGCC
>JBBQZD010000160.1:0-6603 GCA_038208045.1 Gemmatimonadales bacterium
GCTGAAGTGTGCGGTGGCCTTGGCGAACCGCGAGTACCAGGAGGTGTTGCTCATGCCGTGTCTCTCCGCAGTATCCCGGCGGTGACGCCGGAAGGTGGTGGTACGCACCCCGGTGTGGATTCATGCGCCGTGCCGTTCACCGCCCAACCGCTGCCTGCGGCCGCTTCGGCGACACCGCCACGTGCCCCTGCCCGCTCACCAGCGCGCTGACGATGAGCCCGCTCGGCGTCACGTAGACGCCGCGCACCACCAGCGAGTCCACCGTCGCGGCCAGCGTCAGGACGCCGCCGATGGTCCGGTTGATGCCCTGCTCGATCAGTCGGTCGCCCTGCGTGAGGATCGGGGCCACGGGCAGCCGCGCCTTGTCACGAAAGAACGCCAGCAGGGCGTCGGACTGGAGCCAGGCGTAGGCGTTGATCAGTTGGCTGTCGGTGGTGAGGTCGAAGTCCAGTTCGTTGACGTTGATCTGGTTGGTGCCCCGGTTGTAGCGCGGCGTGCCCTCGAACTGCATCGTCCCGACAGCGTCGCCGGTGAAGGCGACGGACAGCGCAAACCGTCCACGCGCGTTCCGCGAGGCGTGGAGCGACTCCACCCGCAGCGTGCGCCCGCTGAGGGTCACCGTCTTGCCGCGCAGCTCCGTGGTGAGCGCGCGCGACGCGGTGGCGTAGTCCACGGTGGCCTCGAGCGCGACGTGGAAGCCCGCGGTGCCTGAATCGCTGCCGAGGCGCGGGAGCGGCGGCGCGACCGGATCGGGACGCGGTCCCGTCACGATCACCGGAAAGGCATCGAGGCCCGCGTCGACGGTCAGCACGTGACGCTCGCCGGTCACGCCCTTCAGGCGCAGCTGCTGCGGCTGCAGCAGGAGCCAGATGTCGTCGGCCAGACGGATCGGCTGATTGAGGTGCGCCCACCAGCCGCTCGCCTGCTTCGTCAGGCTGATGGCGCCGACCTTGGCGTCGATGGCCGGCAGGCGCCGCTCAATCGCCGCGCGCGCGGCGTCGAGCACCTGGCTGGTGACGTCAATGGACAAGAAGCTGATGCGACACCGGTCACGGTCGTCGCCCGATGCGGGCGCGATGCTGGCGATGCGCGCCTTGGAAGCCAGATGCCAGTCGGGAGTCAACGTGAGCGGCGCGACGAGTTCGGCGACGATCCGCGGGCGGGTGTCGTCCACTCCGCAGCTGGCGCCGAGCGTCGGGCCGATCGGGGGCTTGTAGTAACCGCGCGCCGCATACGTGAGCGTCGTGCGCAGGTGCACCTCGGCGCCGTGCGCGAACGCCGTGAACGGGCCACGCGTGGCGGCGTACGCATAGTGCTTGCGGTCGTCGCCACCGGCCTGCCGCACGCTGTCGATGGACCCGAAGGTCGTCGGCACGACCCGTTCCACCGTCTTGAGCACGTCGGTGAAATCGTAGGCGAGCGGCACGTCGAACCGCGACAGCGGCGGCGCCGGTGGCCGCACCACCTTGAGCACCGGAGCGGCCGGGGGCACGGGCGCCCGCTCCCTGCCGCAGGCCGCCGCGGCGATGGCGGTAGCGATTACTGCGGCCGCCAACAGCCGGAGGACGGCGTCCGCCGTGGAACGTCGCACGATGGCCCCGGTACGCGCGAGCTACTTCTTCTTCGCGCCGCGCGCGCGCGCGACGGCCACGCCGACGGCGACCAGGGCCGCGGCTCCTGCGACGGCGCCGACGATCTTGTTCCGCGTGCGCTTCTTCACCTGCGCCGGGCTCGATGCCTTCCAGCCGCGCTTCAGCTCGAGCGAGCCCGCGTCCGCCGCCGCCTTCGCGCCGGCCTTGCTGCCAGCCTTCACGGCGGCGAGCGTCGCCGACTTCGCCACCTTGCCGGCGCGCACGGCCGTATCGCGGCCGCGTGTGAGCGCGGCCTTCACTGATTTCTTGCGGGATGTCATGGGAGGTATCCGGTGAGAGCGGTTGGCCTGCACGCGCCCCGCCGCCAGAAGGTGGCCGCGCGCTTACCCCGATATGTACCCGGCCGCCGCCACGCCGACCATCGCCCCGAAGGCGTACTCCCTTGAGCGAGCGACCGGACAAAGCCGGGCGGCTCCCACGAGGAAGCCGCCCGGCCCCGACCGCGCGGTCCTCCGCGGTGGACCCTGCCGCGCTAGGACTGCTTCATGTACACGGTGCGGATCGGGAACGGAATCTCGATCCCCTCGCTCCGGTAACGGGCATGCAGCCGCTTGATGAACTCGTGCGTGATGAGGTACTTGGCCGTGTACTCCTGGCCACGCATGATCACCGTGAAGTTGACGCTCGAGTCGGCGAACGTGTGGTACCGGATGAACGGCTCGTGCGTGCGCACGGCGCCGTCCACGGTCTTCATGACGTCGCGCGCCACCTCAATGGTGATGCGCTCCACCGCCTCGAGATCCGAGGCGTACGACACGCCCACCTGCACCCGCACCGCCTGCTCAGGGTCGGGCATGGTGAAGTTGGACGTCACCGCACTCGACAGCTTGGCGTTGGGAACGATCGTGTAGTTGTTGGGCAGCTGGCGGATGGTCGTGTATCGCCAGGTGATGTCGGTGACGTACCCTTCCTCGCCGCTGCTCAGCCGGATGAAGTCGCCCACCCGGATCTGCTTGGACACGAGCAGTTGGATGCCCCCGAACAGGTTGGTGAGCGTGTCCTGCAGCGCCAGGCCGATGGCCAGTCCGCCGACCCCCAGCGCCGTGAGGATCGGCGTGATCCTGATGTCCAGTTGCTGCAGCAGGACGAGCCCGCCGATCAGCAGCACGGCACTGCGCGCCAGAATCGGGATCAGGTTGGCTGACGGCAACTCGGCGTCCGCGGTCTTGGCGCTCACCGTGTCCGAGGCGATCGTCCCGAGCGTCCATGACGCCGACACGAGCAGCAGCACCTCGAGGACCTGCTGAAGGCCGTGCGCCGAGCCGGCGAGCGACGGGACGGTGTTGACGCCGACGTGCGCGCCCAGCAGCACCCCCCAAAAGAGGATCGGCGTGCGGAGCGTGACAATCGCCTTGTCGTCGGCGGTGCCGGCCGTGCGCGCCGCCGCCCGCTCGAGCGACGGAAAGACGAGGCGGCGCACGACGTAGGCCATCACGCCACCGGCCAGCGCGAACGCGCCGACAATCAGCAGCGGGGCTACCTGTGTCCAGGTGGTGTTCATCCGGCCTCCGGGATGCAGGGTGACGACGCGCGGCGCACGTCAACCGCCGGGTCATCCACTGCAAGATAACCACACGCGCACGGTTGTCCCGGCGCGGTGACATGCCGCACGCCGCCCTCACCCCCCCGCGAGCTGGTTCCCCACCGGCAGCGTCCGGATCCGCTTGCCCGTCGCCGCGAAGATCGCGTTCGCCAGCGCCGGCGCCACCGGCGGCACGCCCGGCTCGCCCACGCCGCCGATCGGACCGCCCGTGTGCACCAGGTGCACGCGGATCTCCTTCGGCGCGGCATTCATGCGAAGCACCTTGTAGGTGTTGAGACTCCGCTGCACCGTGCGCCCGTTGGCGTACGAGAGCTCGCTCACCAGCGCGTTCGACAGCGACATGATCACCGCCCCCTCGCACTGCGACCGCACGCGCTCTGGATGCACCGCATAGCCGCAGTCCATGGCGATGTCCACGCGCGGAATGCTGAGGGCGCCACGGGCACCCACCTTCACGTGCACCACGCTCGCGACGTACGTCAGGAAGCTCTTATGCACGGCCACGCCGCGTCCCTCGCCCTTCGGCAGCGGCCTTCCCCAGCCCGACGCCTTCGCCACCGCCTGCAGCACGCGACGATAGCGCGCGATGTCATGCGGGTGCTCCTCCCACGTCGCGCCGTAGTTGTCCACCGGATGCGCCGCGCCGACCGTAGTCATGTCGATGATGCGGTCGGAGCCGAGCGCGCCCAACATGAACTCCAGCGGATCGCGGCCCGCCGCGTGCGCCAGCTCGTCCATGAACGAGTTGATGGCGAAGGCATGAAAGATGGCCGTCACCGACCGGTACCAGCCGATGCGCGCGTGCGCCGGCGCGCGGCAGGTCTCGGCGCGCACGTTGGCGATGTCGTACGGCAGGTCGAGCACGCCGCCCACCAGCTCCCCCTCGCTCTCGAAGTCCTGCCCCGGCTCGAACGTCGATCCAATGGGCGGCGACGCCGTGCGATGCCGCCACGCGACGATCTTCCCCTTTGCATCCAGCCCGGCCTCGAGCCGCTGCATCGACACGGAATGCGGAAAGCCATTCTGGATGTCGTCCTCACGGGTCCACACGACCTTCACCGGCGCCCCGACTTGCTGGCTGAGCCACGCCGCCTCGGCGATGAAGTCGGGCTTCGACTTCCGCCCGAAGCCGCCGCCGAGCATCGTCGCGTGCACCGTGACCCGCTCCTTGGCGATCTTCAGCATCGCGCCGACCGTGTCGCGCGCGCTCTGCGGATCCTGCGTGCAGGCCCATGCCTCGCACCGGTCACCGACGACCGTGGCGAGTGCCGCCGGCGGCTCCATCGGCGCCTGGGCCAGATGCGGCACATAGTACTCGGCCTGCAGCGTCTTGGCGGCGGCGCCGAGTGCCGACTCCACGTTGCCGCGGTCGAGCACCGTGTTTCCCGCCGCACGCACCGACGCCTCGAGTTCCGCGCGGTACGCCGCCGAGTCGTAGCCGTCGTTGGGGCTCGCGTTCCAGCGGACCACGAGCTTCTTGCGCCCCTCGATGGCGGCCCACGTGCTCGTGGCGACCACCGCCACGCCGCCCAGCGGCATGAAGCCAGACGGAATCGGCGTGGACGGGATCTCGAGCACCCGCTCGACGCCCATGACCGCCAGCGCCGCGGTCGCGTCGAAGCTCGCGACGGTCGCACCGTACACCGGCGGGTGCAGGACGACGGCGATCTTCATGCCCGGCATCGCCAGGTCCTGCCCGAACATCGCTGCCCCGGTAATGGTCGCCTTGAGGTCGAGCGCGGGCATCTGTTTGCCGATGAAGCGGAACTGTGACTCCGGCTTCAGCGGCACGTTCGTCGGCACCGGCAGCAGGCGCGCCCGGGCCACCAGCTTGCCGTAGGCGAGGGAGCGGCCCGATCGGGCGTGCGCCACGCGGCCGTTCTGCCCGGCCACTTCCTTCTCCGGCACGCCCCATTCCGCGGCGGCGGCACGTTCCAGCATCACGCGCGCGGCGGCGCCCGCCTGCCGGAACTTGAGGTACGAGCCGTCACGAATGCTCGTGGAACCGTCGGTGTTCTGGCTGCCGTACTTCGGGTCGCCGATGGCCTGCTCGGCGCGC
The DNA here is from genome assembly GCA_038208045.1 of Gemmatimonadales bacterium. Lineage (GTDB taxonomy): Bacteria > Gemmatimonadota > Gemmatimonadetes > Gemmatimonadales > Gemmatimonadaceae > PNKL01. Next base: position 5,255 of record JBBQZD010000160.1, read on the forward strand.
ACCATCGACCAATCGGCCTCGAGGTCCTCGGCCATGGCCATCACCAATCCGGTGCGCGCCCCCTGCCCCATCTCGGACCGGTGCACGATCACGGTGACGATGCCATCCTCACCGATGCTGAGGTACACGGAAGGCGCGAACGGATCGCCCGCCACCGGGTTAAGGTGCGCGTCGAGCGCTTCGAGCCGGCGCACGCCGGTGGCGCCGACGACGAGCACGAGTCCGCTCGCGGCAAGGCGTTGCAGGAAGGCGCGGCGCTCGATCTGTACGGGCGTCGTCATGGTCAGCGCGCTCCCGTGGTGGCGGGCATGCCGGCCGCCGCGCGAATGGCCTCGCGAATGCGCGTGTACGTGCCGCAGCGGCAGATCACCCCGCTCATGGCCGCATCAATGTCCGCCTCGGTGGGCTTCGGCTTCTTCTTCAGCAGCGCGGCGGCGGCCATGATTTGCCCCGACTGGCAGTAGCCGCACTGCGGCACGTTGGCATCGGCCCAGGCCTTCTGCACCCGATGGTCGCCTGCCGTGCTCAGCCCTTCGATGGTCGTCACCGACTTGCCGGCCACCGCAGACATCGGCGTCACGCACGACGTGATGGCATGGCCGTCCACGTGCACGGTGCACGCGCCGCACGCGGAGATGCCGCAGCTGAACTTCGTGCCCGTGAGGCCAAGTTCGTCACGCAGAAACCAGAGCAGCGGCATGGCGGGGTCGCCGTCGAAGGTGCGGGCGGTGCCGTTGACGGTGAGGCGCATGGGAAGCACGGGTTCGGGGGAGGGCCAGACGTCGCGGGGACAACGTTATTCGCTGTCGCCGATCCCGGAAAGAGCGCTGCGCCCGCTGGCGCGGGCCCGGCCGCTTGCCTCCACACCGAGACACGGCGAGCTTGTGCGGATGCACACTTCCCGCGCGTTTCGCCTACTGCTCTCCGTTGCCGGCCTCGCCCTGCCAGTTCGCGCGCAGGTCACCACGCCGCCGGCCGCACCGCCGGCCGCACCCCCGGCCGACACCGTCGTGGCCATCGCGCCGGCGCGCAATCCGATCCCCGCCGAGAAGGCCAGCGCCGGCGTGACGCGCTTCTCGTTCATCGCCTACGGCGACACGCGTGGCCGTCGCGACGGCGTGGACCCGCAGTACGAGCACTCGCTCATCGTGGACGCGATGCTGCGCACCATCGCCGCGCGCGCCGCGGGGCCGTCCCCGGTGAAGTTCATCCTGCAGAGCGGCGACGCCGTGGTGAACGGGCGCGACCCGCGGCAATGGAACAAGAGCTTCACCGGGCTCATCAACCGGCTCACCACCGAAGCCGGGGTCCCGTACTTCCTGGCCCCCGGCAACCACGACGTGACCACC
>JBBQZD010000161.1:0-6601 GCA_038208045.1 Gemmatimonadales bacterium
GCATGACATCAGTTGGGCTCGACGACATCGCGATCCATTTCTGACATTCTCCGGGCGACATCCATGGCGACATCCTCCAATCGACACGCGCGAAGCGGCGAAGTGCTGGCCATGCTGCGGGCGTTCATCAACGGACTGAGCGCCTCGGCGCGCTCCGTGGAGCGTCATACCGGCGTCACCAACGCGCAACTGTTCCTGATGCAGGAACTGTCCCATGGATCCGCTTCGCTCGGTGATCTCGCGGAACGGGCACGCACACAGCCGAGCACCGTGTCCATCGTGATCGGCCGACTGCAGCGCGCCGGGTTGGTAACCCGGGTCCGCGCGGCGGACGACCGGCGGCGCGTCGTCATCTCGCTCACGCCGGACGGACGGCGCCTGCTGCGCCGCGCGCCCATAGCCCCGACGGCGCGACTGCTCGAAGCGGTGGAAGGCCTGTCACCGCCGGGGCTCCGGGCGCTGACCCACGGTCTCGGTCCCTTGCTGGACCGGCTCGGGATCACGCATGCCTCCCCGCCGATGCTCTTCGAGCACTCGGCGACGCCAAGGCGAGCGGGCGCCGAGCGCCGGCCCCGCGGCGACGACCGTTAAGCGGGCGGCACGTCAGCCGGCCCCGCGCCGGCTGGCGGCGCGTCAGCCGGTGGCACGCCATCCGGTGGCCGGTCGAAGTGCACGTCGAGCTGCGGGAAGGGCACGCCGATCTGCGCCGACTGCAGTTCGCGCCAGACCGCGACGTTCAGCTTTGAGAGCGTGACCCGGGCGCCCCACGGGTCGTGCACCCAGACGGACACCTCGAAGCTGATGCCGGAGGCCCCGAAGGCGATCAGGAGGGCACGGGGTTCCGGCTGCTCCAGCCGCCCCTCGATACTCTCCGCGGCGCGCAGCAGCGCCGCGAAGACCTGGTCCAGGTCGGTGCCGTAGCGCACGTCGACCGCCGCACGCACACGGAATGTCGAATCGCGCAACGTGTAGTTGGTCACGATCTGCTGCGCGAGCATCGCGTTGGGAATGATCAGGTCTTCGTCGTCGCGCGTGCGGGCCACGGTGGCGCGCAGGCCGAGCCGCGTGATGCGCACCACCCGCCCGCCGACGTCAAGAATGTCGCCGGGCTTCAGCGACCGCTCGACCAGCAGGATGACGCCCGAGACGAAGTTCTGCAGGATGTTCTGCATCGCGAACCCGACCGCGACCGCCACGAACGCCCCGGCGGTGAAGAACGCGATGACGTTGACGCCAAGGGACTGCAGCGCCGCGCCGATGCCCCCGACGGCGATGACGTACTGCAACAGGCGGCCGACGAATCGGCCGGTGCCGCGGTCGACCACGTCGCCGCGGGCGAACGCTCGCACGACGGCCGCGCGCACGAGCCGGGCCACGACGAGCGACCCGAAGATGAGCGCGCCGAAGAACAGCAGCGACGCGGGCGTCACCACCGTTCGGCCGAGCAGGAACAGGTGCGTGTCGATGAAGCGTGAGGCGGCGGCCGGCAGGGTCACTGATTGCATCGGTCTACTCTCGCCCACGGGCTGGACGGGCGCAAGCGGCGGAAAAGAAATCCCGAATCATCCTCTGGGATCGCCGGAAATCAGTGGCTCGCCTGCGGCCTTCAGGCCCCGCCCATCGACACTGGGATGCGCACGGCGACCACCTCGCCGCGCGCCGTCAGCGCGCCGGCAACCGTCACCGTGACGGCCACCACCGCCTTGCGGGCGCCAGACTGCATCACGTGCGCCCGCAGTTCCAGAACGGGACCGAGCGGCGTCGGCGCCAGGAACTCGACTTTCAGCGACGCCGTGACGTAGCGCGGCGCCGGCCCGGCGCCCACCTCGCGCCCCTCCGCCCGCTCGGCGGCGGCGGCCGCGGTGCCGACGCCATGGCAGTCCACCAAGGAGGCCAGCAGCCCGCCGTACACGAAGCCGGGAACCCCCATGTGCTCGGCCAGTGGCACGAACCGCGCGACCGCGCCGTCCCCTTCCCAGATCGAACGCACGTGAAGCCCGGCCGAATTCAGCCGGCCACAGCCATAGCAGGTGGCGAAGTCGTCGGGATAGTGATCCTGAATGGCGGTGGGTTGCTGCGCTGGCACCGGGTGATCCTCGGGAAGAGGGCGTTCGACGAAAGTTGGCAGGCGCCGCGGGCGTCCGCGGCGCGGCGGTGGGGTGCGACCCGCCGTCGGGGGCTTTCATATGTCTATATAGACATATATACTTATTACATCATCCAGCCGGCCGCAAGGTCACGGAGTCCCACATGTCCGACCGCACCCACCGCATGCCCATCGTCGTCACCCATGAAGGGGGCGTGCAGTTCGCCGCCCAGATCCGCACCCATCGCGTCGTCGTTGACCAGCCGCTGCGCGGCGGCGGCGCCGACGCGGGTCCCGCCCCCATCGAGCTCCTCGGCGCGTCGCTCGGCACCTGCGTCGCCCTGTACGTGCAGCAATTCTGCCAGTCGCGCGACGTCCCGTACGATGGGATGCGGGTGGAGGTGGAACAGCTCGGCGCCCAGAACCCGAATCGCATCGGCCAGTTCGTGGTACGCGTCGTCCTGCCGGGTGGCATCCCCGAGCAGTTCACGCCCATGCTCGAGCGCGTCGCCCGCAGCTGCCCGGCCCACCACACCCTCACGCAAGGCGCCGAGGTGCAGATGCACTTCGAGATCGGCGCGCCGGCCGTGGTCGCGTCGGGCACCTGACCGCTCAGCGCGCCGGCCGCCATCGATCATTCCCACTCGATGGTGCCCGGCGGCTTGGTGGTCACGTCGAGCGCGAGACCGCTCACACCGTCGAGCGGCAGGATCTGCGCGCGCAGTTCGTCGCGGAGCGCCGCCGGCAACTGCGCCGGCGTCGCCGTCATCGCGCGCTCCGAGTGGATGGGCCGGACTACCACGAACTCGCGGCCCACGCCATCCACCTCGAGCGGCACCAGCGCCGTTGGGCACTGCCAGATATCGCCGTAGATCCCGTGCCGGCGCAGCCCCTCCATCACCAGGTGGTCCACCGCGCGCAACAGATCGAGACGGCCGACCGTGACCGTCGCCGCGACTGGCCGGACGCGTGACGGTGCCACCGGCCCGAGGTTCCAAAGGCAGCGGTTGATTCCCGGCACGGCTTTGAACAGGCGGCCCGCCACTTCCAGCAGCTGCTCCCACGATGCGTCGCCGCTGAGCAGGACGGGATGCTCGTAGGAGCGAAGGTCGGCCTTCACGCCGACCGACTTGATCGGCAGCGCCATCGCGGCCAGCCCGAGGTCCCGCACGACGGCGGCCACGCCAGGTTCGATGGTCTCGAAATGATCGCGGCTCTCGACCCCTGAGGAGCAGAGCAGCCGCACGCCAAGTCCCGGCCCCGGGAACGGATGACGCCAGATGAGGTCGTGCGGAATGCCCAGCTTCTCGCCGAGCTCGCGCACCTCGACTTTGTACAGATCGGACAGCGGCTCGACCACTCGGCCCTGCTCGATCATGCGCTCGATGACCGGCACCCGGTTGTGGTGCGTCTTGATCGTGTCAGCGCGCCTGGTGCCGCCCGTCTCAATCGTGTCCGGGTAAATGGTGCCCTGCCCGAGCAGGTGGTGCTCGATGCCGAGCCGCTTCGCCTCACGCTCGAACACCTCGATGAAGGTGTTGCCGATGATCTTGCGCTTCTGCTCCGGCTCGACGACGCCCGCGAGCGCGGCCATGAAGGCGTCGGTGGCGTCGACAAAGTGGAGATTCCGGTCGAGCCCGAATTCCCGGAAGGCCTCGAGCACCTCGCGACTCTCGTTCTTGCGCATCAGCCCGTTGTCCACATGCAGCAGGTGCAGGCGCTCCGGCCCGATGGCGAGCCCGAGCAGGCGCGCCGCGACCGTCGAGTCAACGCCGCCTGACGCGAGCAGAAAGACGGACTGGTCGCCCACCTGCTGCCGCACCTGTTCGACGCGTTCCTCGACGTAGCGCTCCATGGTCCACGACGGCGCGCAGCCGCAGATGCCAAACACGAAGTTCGCGATCATCTCGCTGCCGTGCACCGTGTCGTCCACTTCCGGGTGAAACTGGAACCCGTACCGGCGCCGCGCCTCCGAGGCGATGGCCGCGTACCGGTGCATCGGGCCGTTGGCGCCGAGCGAGGTGTGGCCGATCTCCTCGAAGCCCGGGCCCACGCTGGTCACCGAGTCGAAGTGGCTCATGAAGACGCGTTCGGTCGGGGCCAGGCCCTTGAACACGGGCGAGTCGCCCACGATCTGCAGGTCGGCGGGCCCCCACTCCTGCTTGCCGTGCACCACGGTGCCGCCGTAGTGCTTGGCGATTTCCTGATGCCCAAAGCAGAAGCCGAGGATCGGCACATCGAGGTCGTAGATGGCCTTGTTGTAGCCCGAGTCCTCGCCGTGCGCCGACAGGCTCGGGCTGCCCGACAGGATGATTCCCTTGTACTGCCGAAACAGATCCGTGTCGTCCTCGGGCTGCCGAATCTCGGCGAGCACCTGTAGCCGACGCACTTTCGTGGCAATCAGGTGCGCGTACTGGTCGCCGAAGTCGACGACGGCAATGGCGTCGTGCGTCATCGCGCTGGCTGCGCCGGCTGCGCCGGCTGCGCCGGCTTGAGCTTCGCGTCGTAGAACTCCACGACTCGCCGCTGCATGTCGAGGAAGTCCTCGGCGGTCGCCGTGCCGCCGCCGTGCCCGCCCCTGGCGTAGTTCACCCAGACGCACTCCTTTCCGAGGCGCCGCAGCGCGTAGTACATCTCGCGCGTGTTGAGCGCCGGCACGTTGGAATCGAGTTCGCCCGTCACGAGCATCAGCGGCGTGGTGATGCGGTCGGCAAACATCACGGCGGAGTGCGCCACGTACTTCTGCGGCTGCGCCCACATCGACGCGCCGAGGCGGTCCTGCGTCTTCTCGGCTGCGTTCACGTTGCGGACGCCGAGCCGGGGGCTGTCGGTGTAGAAGCTGATCATGTCCACCTTGCCCGAGATGTTCACGGCGGCCTTGAAGCGGTTCGTCTGCGTGATGAGCAGGTTGGTGGCGTAGCCGCCGTAGCTCTGCCCCTGCACGCCGAGTCGCGCCGAGTCGGCGACTCCCATCTCGATGAGCTTGTTGGCGGCGGCGGTGACGCCCTTGGCCCACGCCTCGCCGGGATAACCGATGTCGAAGTCCACCGACGGGTGGACCACGACGTAGCCGGCGCCCGTCAGCACGTTGGCGCGCACGTCGAAGCGGTCGTCGAAGAAGTCCTCGTAGATCTCGAACACGGTGGGGTACGCCTGGCCTTTCACGTAGTCTGCGGGATAGTAGACGACGGCCTTCTTCACATGCCCGTCGGCGTCGAGAAACGAGATCAGTTCGGTCGGCCCGATGGCGCGGCTTGTAAGCTGCGGATTGGTCGCAACGAGCCGGTGCAGGTCGCTCATCTCGGCGTTCGCCGCATACAGGTCCGCCGGCCGGTTGCCGTCGGCCACATTGAGCACCATGGTCGAGCCGTCCTTCGAAAGGCTCAGTTGCGAGTACGTCCGGCCGTCCTGCACCAGCGTCTTCAGCTGCTGGGTGGCGCGGTCGTAGCGGACGATGCCGCGTTCCCACCGCTGCTTCGACGCCACGGCAAGAAAGACCTGTCCGCCGTCGCGGCTCCACGCGGCGAAGGTCGCGCGCGGCAGCGCCTCGTTGGAGTCGCTCGCCGCAATCACGAGCTGCCGGGCGCCGGTGGTGGCGTCGGCGAGCCACATCCCTTCCCTGTTCGAGATCAGCACGGCATCAGCCGCGGGGCTGTAGCGGACGAGCGTGAAGCGCTCGAGTGCCGCCTTGTCGCGCGCTGCCTTGCTGGTATCCGGCGTCTCGCCGCGCTTGGCCTCCGGCGCGCCGGCGATCAGCCGCGAGGTCGTGTCGGCAATGGAGGCGAGGTAGACCCGGCCGTTGGCGCCATACGCGTATCGCCGGCCGTCCTCGGCCCACTGCACCTGCATTCCCTTGGTGGAGGCGCGCAGCACGCGGTCGCCGCCGGACGCGTCGCGCACGCGCAGCGCAGACTCGGGGGCGCCGAGACTCTCGTAGTCCGTCTTCTTCACGATGTCCTGCGCGTACGAGACCGCGCTGCCGTCCTCGGCCAGCGTGTAGCTGACAATGGCCTGCTCGGGCAGCAGTTCCCGCGCCTGTCCGGATTGCACGTCGAGTGCCACCACGTTGCGCACGGTCCCGGCGCGCCGGATGGAGTCCCACGCGAGGAACGGATCCTTGCTCGACTGCACGAAGACTGGCGTTGCCCCCGTCATCGTCGCGAAGGTCGCACGCGCCGTCGCCCGCCAGTCGAACGCGTGCGTGCTCACCACCACCGCCTTGCCGTCCGGGCTCCAGCGCACGTCGCTGTTCTCGGCGACGTAGCGACCAGCCGGGAGCTTGAGCGTGACGGCCTTGCCCGTCGCGCGCGTCCAGACGACGGGCTCGTACACGTCACCGTTGAAGACGAGCAGGGCGAGGCGCGCCCCATCGGTCGACCACCGCATGCCACGCACGCTCCTCTGCTCGGTGAACACGGGCCGCGCCACGGCCGTCCTGGTATCGATGACCAGCACGCGACTGGGCGTGCCGCGCACGTAGGTCGGGTCACCGTCGCGGCTGAAGTCCTGCCCATA
>JBBQZD010000162.1:0-6567 GCA_038208045.1 Gemmatimonadales bacterium
GCGAGGTGTCCGCCGGTCCGCAGGACGGCGACCTGGTCCCCCAGCTTGATGGCCTCGTCGATGTCGTGGGTGACGAACCCCGTGAAGCAATTCCGCGTCAGCGTCCACATTGTACCGCGCAAGGGACTGCTCGATCCGCAGGGCAAGGCCGTGACCGACGCCCTCCACACGCTGGGCTTCGGCGCCGTGCGCGAGGTGCACGTCGGCCGGCATCTGGTGGTGGAGACTGGCGCCGCCGACGCGCCGGCCGCCGAGGCCGCGGTGCGCGAGATGTGCACGCGGCTGCTGGCCAATCCGGTCACCGAAGACTACGAGATCGCCGGAGTGATGCCCGCATGAAGTTCGGCATCGTCAGCTTCCCCGGGTCCAACTGCGACGACGACGCGGTCTTCGCCGCGACGGAGTCGCTGGGCCAACCCGCCGTGAAGCTCTGGCACAAGGACCACGACCTTCAGGACAGCGACGTCATCGTCCTGCCGGGCGGCTTCAGCTACGGGGATTACCTGCGGGCTGGCGCCATCGCCCGCTTCTCGCCCATCATGTGGGAGGTGGCCGCGCACGCACAGCGCGGCGGCCCCGTCATCGGCATCTGCAACGGGTTCCAGATCGCCTGCGAGGCGGGCCTCCTGCCGGGGGCGCTGATGCGCAACGCCGGACTGCAGTTTCTTTCGATGCCGGTGACCATCCGCGTGGAGAACACGGGCACGCGCTGGACGGCGCTCTGCCGTGACGGCCAGCGGCTCACGATGCCGATTGCGCACGGCGAGGGGCGCTACACGGTGGACGCCGAGACGCTGGAACGCGTCGAGGGCGAAGGCCTCGTGGTCTTCCGCTACGTGGACGCCGCCGGCGAAGCCACGGCAGCGGCGAACGTCAATGGATCGCTCGACAACATCGCCGGGGTGCGCAATGCCGCCGGCAATGTGGTCGGGCTCATGCCGCACCCCGAGCGCGCCATGGACGGCATGCTCGGCTCCACCGACGGACTCGTCCTCTTCGAGTCCGTGCTCGCTGCCGTACACGCCTGACCGGAGACCCATCATGCCCCGCCGCCTCCTCCTGCTCTCCCTGCTCGCCTGCGCCCTTCCGCTGGGCGCGCAGGCCGTGGTCGACCCCGGCATGACACGGGCTGCCGTCGTCGCGCGGCTCGGCACGCCGCTGCTCACGCGTACCGCCGGCGACGCGTCGTACCTGTTCTATCGCAACGGGTGCGAGCGGCGCTGCGGCATGCACGACGTGGTGGTGCTGTCTGGCGACGCCGTGGTGGACGCGATCTTCCGATCGGCCAAGCGGCGGTATTCCGGCCAAAGTTCGTCTCCACGTGCCATTCCGCCGGCCGAAGCGCAGCGAGCCAAGGCGACGAGGCGCGAGGCCACCGACTCGGCGCTGGTGCTGCCGATCACCATCAAGGCCATCAAGAAAGACCCCGTCCCATGACCACGCGTCCAGCGCGTCGCCCCTGACGCCGAGCGCCGCGCCCAAGGCGCCTCCCGCGTTCCATCGCCTCCCCTTCTCCACAGATCCCGCCGAGACGCAACATGCCCATCAAGCCCAGCCAGAACGAAGACGAGTACTTCCTGAAACTCGACGCCGAGCTCATCAAAGCCCACCGGGCGCGGCTCGACGCCGAACGGAAGGTCGGCGAGCACGTGGCGCACTTCATGAAGTGCCCCAAGTGCGGCGCGGCGCTGCGGGAGACGGACCACGGGCACGTGAAGATCGACGTGTGCACCGGCTGTCACGGCGTCTGGCTCGACCAGGGTGAACTCGAGATGATCGAGCACGTGCAGGAGTCGACCGTCGGCGTCTTCCTGCGTGATATCCTGAAAGGACTCCCCGGCAAGTGACCGCGACGCCCCGGCCCGGTGATCCCGTCATCACGCCCGCGCTCGTCGCCGAGCACGGGCTGACCGCCGACGAGTACGACCGCCTCCGCGCCATGCTCGGCCGCACGCCGACTTTCACGGAGCTCGGGGTCATCTCGGCGCTCTGGAGCGAGCACTGCTCGTACAAGCACTCGCGCCCGGTGCTCAAGACGCTGCCGACCAGCGCACCGTACGTGCTGCAGGGTCCCGGCGAGAACGCCGGCGTCATCAGCATCGGCGACGGCCTGGCCGTGGCCTTCAAGATCGAGTCGCACAACCATCCCTCCGCGGTGGAACCGTACCAAGGGGCGGCAACGGGCGTGGGCGGCATCCTGCGCGACGTCTTTACCATGGGTGCGCGCCCCATCGCGATGCTCAACTCGCTGCGCTTCGGGTCGCTCGACACACCGCGGGTGCGATACCTCGTGGCCGGCATCGTGAAGGGCATCGGCGACTACGGCAACTGCGTAGGCATTCCGACCGTGGCGGGGGATGTCATGTTCGACGCCGCGTACGAGGGCAATCCGCTGGTGAACGCCATGTGCGTGGGCCTGCTGCGCGAGGACGAGCTCATTCGCGCAAAAGCCGAGGGCATCGGCAACCCGATCATCGCCGTCGGCGCCCGCACCGGCCGTGATGGCATCCACGGCGCGTCGTTCGCGTCCGAGGACCTCAGCGACGAGAACGAGGCCAAGCGCCCGCGCGTGCAGGTCGGCGACCCGTTCACCGAGAAGCTCCTGCTCGAGGCGTCCCTCGAGCTCATCCGGAGCGGGCACATCGTCGCCATCCAGGACATGGGCGCCGCTGGGCTGACGTCATCGTCCGCCGAGATGGCCGAACGCGGCGACGTCGGCGTCACCATTGACACCCTGAAGGTGCCGGTCCGCGAACTCGGCATGACCCCCTACGAAATCCTGCTCAGCGAGTCGCAGGAGCGCATGCTCGTCGTCGCCCACAAGGGCCGCGAGGACGAGGTCAAGAAGATCCTCACCAAGTGGGACCTCACCGCCGAGGTCATCGGCGAAGTCATCGCCGAGCCAGTGTACCGCGTCACGGAGGGCGACCACGTCGTCGCCGAGTTTCCGGGCACGCGCCTCGTCACGGACTGCCCGCAGTATCACCCTGAGGCGCGCGAGAGCGACGAGGCCGTGGCGCGCCGCGCGCGCGACGTCCACGCCATCGCCGAGCGGCCAGAAGAGGCCGATGCCGCGTGGACGCTCGAACGCCTGCTCGCCGCACCGACCATCGCCAGCAAGCAGTGGATCACGCGGCAGTACGATTCCACCGTGCGCACCAGCACGGTCGTCGGCCCGGGCGGCGGCGACGCCGCGGTCATCCGCGTGCGCGGCACCACCAAGGCCATCGCGGTCAAGACGGACTGCAACGGACGCTACGTCTATCTCGACCCGCGCGTCGGCGGCCGCATTGCCGTCGCCGAGGCCGCGCGCAATGTGGCCTGCGTCGGCGCGCGCCCGATGGCGATCACCAACTGTCTCAACTTCGGCAATCCCAAGAAGCCGGACGTCTTCTTCCAGTTCCGCGAGGCCGTCTTCGGCATGGGCGACGCGTGCCGCGCGCTCGGCACCCCGGTGACCGGCGGCAACGTGTCGCTGTACAACGAAAACCCCAACGGCGCCGTCTACCCGACGCCGGTCATCGGCATGGTCGGACTCATAGACGACGTGCGGCACGTCACGCGCTCCGCGTTCACCACGATCGGCCACGACATTGTCCTGCTCGGCGAGAACACCACGGAACTCGGCGGCAGCGAGTACCTCGCCTGGATCCACGGCGTCGTGGCCGGCGCGCCGCCGGCCTGCGACCTCGACGGCGAGAAGCGCCTCATCGACGCTCTGCTCGCGATCATCGGCAACGACCTCGCGGCCTCCGCGCACGACTGCTCCGAGGGTGGGCTGGCCGTCGCGCTTGCCGAGTGTTGCATCGGCCAGGCGGACCAGCCGATGGGTGCGCAGGTGGACCTCACGGCGTGGGCCGCGTTGCCGCGGCGCGCGCTGCTGTTCGGCGAGGCGCAGGGCCGCGTCGTCCTCTCCACCACAGACGCCCCGGCGGTGCTCGAGACGGCGCGAGCGCATGGCGTGCCCGCACGGGTTATCGGCACCGTGCGCAGCGCGAGCGCCGGGCTCGTGATCACGGCGGGAGCCGTCACCACGCGTCTCACGGCGGACCGCATGTCAGACGCATACCACGGCGCCCTGCCGCGCGCCATGCAGCAGGCGCCGGCCGAGACGGTCACGCGCAACTCCGCCCTGGCCGGAGGGACGCGCTGATGTGCGGCATCTTCGGCGTGACCGGCAACCCCGAGGCGGCGCGCCTCACCAACCTCGGGCTCTACTCGCTGCAGCACCGCGGTCAGGAGTCGGCTGGCATCGTCGCCGTTGGCGACGGGCAGGCGCACGGATACCGCGCCATGGGCCTCGTGGGCGAACAATTCGACGCGGAGCGCGTCGCCCAGCTCCCCGGTGACGTGGCCATCGGGCACACGCGCTATTCGACCGCCGGCAGCTCGACCATCGAGAACGCGCAGCCCGCGCTCGTGAACTTCCGCAGTGGCAACATTGCCCTCGCCCACAACGGCAACCTGACGAACGCCACCGAGATTCGGGAGGAGCTGGAGGCGCAGGGCTCGATCTTCAGCTCCACCATGGACAGCGAGGTCATCGTTCATCGGCTCGCGCGCTCCATGGCGACACGCCCGGAGGACCAGCTCGCCGAGGCGCTCCAGGGCGTCGAGGGGGCGTACTCGCTGCTCATTCTGATCAACGACACGCTGCTGGCCGCGCGCGACCCGCACGGCTGGCGCCCGCTCGTGATGGGTCGGCTCGGCGACGGCTACGTCTTCGCGTCCGAGACCTGCGCCCTCGACATCGTCGGCGCGACGATCGAGCGCGAAGTGAAGCCCGGCGAGATCGTCGCCGTCGACCGCGCGGGCCTGCGGTCGCTGCAGCTGCCCCCGGCGCCGGTGCTGCACCGGTGCGTCTTCGAGTACGTCTACTTCGCGCGCCCCGACAGTCAGGTCTTCGGCGGCTCCGTCGACCGGGCGCGCCGCGCGCTGGGACGGCGCCTCGCCGTCGAGCATCCGGCGCCGGACGCCGACTTCGTCTTCGCCGTGCCCGATTCCTCCAACGCGGCGGCGCTCGGCTACGCCGAGGAGTCGGGCCTCCGCCTCGAGCACGCGCTCATCCGCAATCACTACGTCGGGCGCACCTTCATTCAGCCGACGCAGGCCGGCCGCGACGCCAAGGTGCGGGTGAAGTACAACGCCGTGCGCGATGTCCTGCAGGGCAAGAGCGTCGTGATGGTGGACGACTCCATCGTGCGCGGCACGACCACGCGGGGGCTGGTGGCCCTGCTCCGCGGCGCCGGCGCGCGCGAGGTGCACATGCGCGTGGCCTCGCCCCCGATCACGCACCCCTGCTGGTATGGCATCGACACGCCCGAGCGGCAGCACCTGATCGCCGCCCGGCTCGAGATCAAGGATATCGCGGCCGAGATCGGCGTCGACTCCCTCGGCTACATCTCGCTTGATGGCATGCTGGGCGCGGTGCCCGGCGGTCCTGACGGGTTCTGCCACGCCTGCTTCAGCGGCGACTACCCGACGCGCCCGCCGACGATCCTGCGCAAGAACCGGATGGGCGGCGGATCGGAACACTGACGGCCGGCAGGTTGCAATTGACGATGCGCTCACGGAGAGCCGGAATGTCCCAGAACGTCTTTTTCTTCGGTCAGGGCCGCGCGGAAGGCACGCGCGAGTGGAAGGATCTCCTTGGCGGCAAGGGAGCGAACCTCGCCGAGATGGTGAATCTGGGCATTCCGGTCCCGCCGGGATTCACCATCTCCTGTCCGATGTGCGACGCGTACCTGCGCGACGGGCATGCACCCGACGGCCTGCGCGAGGAAGTCGAGCGGGCCATCACGCGGCTCGAGGAGGCGAGCGGCCGCCGGTTCGGCGATCCCGAACGGCCGCTGCTCGTCTCGGTGCGCAGCGGCGCGCGCGTCTCGATGCCCGGCATGATGGACACCATCCTCAACCTCGGCCTCAACGACCAGACGGTCGAGGCCCTCGCCCGCGAGAGCGGCAATCCGCGCTTCGCGTGGGACTCGTACCGCCGCTTCCTGCAGATGTACGGAAACGTCGTCCTCGGCGCGTCCAGCCAACACTTCGAGACGCTGCTGGCGTCCAAGCGCATGGTGAGCGGCGTTGCGACCGACGCCGAAGTGCCGGTTGAGCTGCTCCAGGCGCTGGTCGTGGAGTACAAGGCGCTGTCCCGCTCCACCGTCAAGCACGAACTGCCCATGGACCCGCGCGAGCAGCTCTGGGGCGCCATCGAGGCGGTCTGGCGCTCGTGGATGATCAAGCGCGCCGTGGACTACCGGAAGCAGTACAGCATTCCCGAGACGCCGGGCACGGCGGTCAACATCGTCGCGATGGTCTTCGGCAACCTCGGCGACGACTCGGGCACCGGCGTGGCGTTCACGCGCGACCCGTCGACCGGCGCCAAGCGCTTCTACGGGGAGTTTCTCGTGAATGCGCAGGGCGAGGACGTCGTGTCGGGCACCCGCACGCCCCTGCCCATCGACCAGATGGCCGGGTCGCTGCCCGCCGCCTACGCCGAACTCCTGCGCGTGCAGGAAACGCTCGAGACGCACTTCCGCGACATGCAGGATCTCGAGTTTACCGTCG
>JBBQZD010000163.1:0-6564 GCA_038208045.1 Gemmatimonadales bacterium
GCCCGTCGGGTGATACCTGGGGGTCCGACACCATCCGCGCCGAGGCGAAGTCCTCGAACGTGATCGGCCGGCGCTGCTGCGCACCGGCGTTCGGCGTCGCCACGGCGAGCGCCAGCGCGCCCCAGAGCATCATCCACGCGCATCGACGAACGGTCATCGGAAGCCTCCGGCGGCCACAGGCCGCCTGTGCACTAGAGAAAGACGGAGAGGTCGGGAAATGCCTGCTTCAGCCGCGCGGCCGTCTCCGGTGCGTCGCGCATCAGCCGGAAGTCGGAGAACTCGAACCCCGGCGCCACCGTGCAGCCGGCGAGCGTGTACTCGCCCGTGCAGCGCACCGCCTGCCAGTTCCCGGCGGGCACGGCGCGCACTGGAGCCCGGTCGGCGTCCACCGGCCCCAGCAGTTCCACCTTCTGTCGCGAGAGCTGCACGTCGAGCAGGTGCAGCTCCATCGGCGCCCCCTCGTACCAGTGCCAGATCTCGTCCGACGCCACGCGATGCCAGCGGTTCACGTCGTTGCCGCGCAGCAGGTAATAGATGGTCGTCGCCGCCCAGCGTTCCGAGCGGCCGTCGTCGGTGCGCACCATCCGCCGCGAGCGGTACAGCTCCCGGTAGAACCCGCCCTCCGGGTGCGGCGCGAGTCCGAGTTCCTGCACCAGCGCGTCGGCACGACTCTTCATGGCGCCCCCTGGCGGAGCCGCACGGCCTGCGCCCGCGCCCGCACCTTGATGTTGATGACTTCCACGCCCACCGAAAAGGCCATCGCGAAGTACGTGTAGCCCTTTGGCACGTGGTAGCCGAACCCCTCGATGAACAGGTTGCCGCCGATCATCACGAGGAAGGCGAGTGCCAGCACCTTGATGGTCGGATGCCGGTCCACGAACTCGGCGATCGGCGTCGAGGCCCACAACATGACGAACAACGCCACCACGTTGGCCAGGATCATCACGCTCACCTGCTGCACCATGCCCACCGCGGTGATCACCGAGTCAATGGAGACGACCATGTCCACCACCATGATCTGCGCCACCACGGCCCACAGTCCGCCCCCGGCCGTCGCGGCGTCCGATTGATGCTCGGCCCCCTCGAGCTTCGAGTGGATCTCGTACGTCGCCTTCCCGATCAGGAAGAGCCCGCCGACGATCAGTATGAGGTCGCGCCCGGTGAACTCGCGCCCGCGCAGTGCAAACAGCGCGCCGGTGAGCCCCATGATCCACGAGATGCTCAGCAGGAACCCGATGCGCGTCACCAGCGCGCCCGTCAGGCCAAGCCGTCGCGCCCGCGGCTGTTCAACCCGCGGCAGCCGTCCCGCGAGAATGGCGATGAAGATGATGTTGTCGATACCCAGAACGAGCTCGAGCGCCGTCAGCGTCACGAGCCCGATCCATACGTTCGGATCGGCGAGCCAGGAAAGCATGGAACCGCGGAGTGAGGGAAACGGCTTGCCCGCCCGGAGCTCCGGGCCACGGCGCGATGCCCCTCAAGTTACTGCGCTGCCGTCTCGTCCGAAGGGGGTTCCCCGCTCCACGTCACGCCCCAGGTGCGCGTCGCACCGGGCTCGATCCAGTGGGCGCTGTCCCACGCGCCGAGCGCATCGCTGAGCGTGTCGGGGGCGCCGATCGCCGGCTCGAACGCCAGGTTGTGATACGGGGCCGGGCGCCGCCACGGAAGCCACGACGTCTTCGGCAGCGGGTTCCATCCACCGCCGTTGATCCACAACCCCAGGTGCGTCACCTCGCGGCCGTCGAAGCGCGCCGTCAACGCATCGCGCCCCTCCACCACCCGCACGCCCACGTCGCCCGCGGGCATCTCCACGAACAGCTTGCAGGCGAACGGCCGCTTCCACGCCCGCGCGGGTCGCGAAAAGTCGAGCAGCTGGCCGCCCGCCCGCACCCTCGGCCAGCGATGCTCCGCGCCGCGCCCGCCGAGGTCGACGCCGTGTTCGGCCCAGACGCGCACGCGCGCCCCCTCCGGGAGTTCCAGGCGCGTCGCTCCCGTGAGCGGCAGCAGCGGGTGCGCCGACCAGATGAACGGCAGGCGATGCTCGCCGAGATTGGTCGCCGCATAGGCGCAACGGACGGCGCCGGCCGGGGTCACCACGACCGTGCGCGTGAAGACGTACGGCAGGGCCGCGCCCCGCCAGGTCAGTTCGGCGCGATGGCCCGAGGGATCGGTCGAGATGGCCACCTCGGGCCGCTGCGCCCACAGCTCCCCGTGGTCCGGCAGCTCCCGCCCGTAGGCGCCGCGCACCAGCGACGGCAGTACGCAGGCCCCGACCGTCGGGAAGCACTCGTCGAAGCCTCCGCTGTCGGCCGTCAGCACGTAGGAGGCGCCGGCGCGCGGTTCGGCGAAGGGGAGCTGTGCGTTGTGCCAGAGCCACTGCCGCGCGCCGAACCAGAGCCGCGAAATCTTGCCGCCCAGCGCCGGGATGATCTCGACGCGGGCGTCGCCTCCGCACAGCTCGACCGTACCGAACCCCTCCGGGGACGCCGTCTCCGCCACGCGCTAGGTCAGCGACGCAGCATCGATGCCGCGCGTGGCGAAGATCCGCACCACGGCGTCGCCGATCTTGTTGTTCGGCGTGCTCGCGCCGGCCGTCAGACCCACCCGCACCACGCCGGCCGGCAGCCAGCCCGCCGCGGTGCCCTCCTGCCCCGTCACCGCATCGCGATAGCGGATCGTGTGCAGCGCCGGGTCGATGTCGAGCGCGTCTTCCACGTGGTAGGTGCGCACGCGCTCGGCGCAGAGCGCCGCCAGTGAAATCGTGTTGCTCGAGTTGAAGCCCCCGATCACGATCATGACGTCGAGCGGCTCCTCCAGCAGCGCGTTCACGGCATCCTGCCGGTCCTGCGTCGCGCTGCAGATCGTGTCGAAGGTGCGGAAGTGCTCTGCGCGGTGCGACTCGCCGTGCACCGCCGCCATCGCCCGGCCAACCTCCTCGCCGATCGCCAGCGACTCGCGGGCCAGCATCGTCGTCTGGTTGGCGACGCCGATGCGTGCCAGGTGCACGTCGGGGTCGAAGTGCGCGCTTGCCGCCCGGGCGTACTTCGCGAGGAAGGCGGCGCGGTCGCCGCGCCCCTCGATGTACGCGCAGACGTCCTGGGCCTCGTCCATGCTGCGCACCACCAGGTACGTGCCGCCGGGGAACTTCTCCACCTGCGACGCCGTCGCGCGCGTCTCCTCGTGGTAATACTTGCCGTGGATCAGTGAGGTGAACCCGTCCCGCGCATACACCTCCACGCGCTTCCAGACGTTCAGCACCGAGCCGCAGGTCGTGTCCACCACCACGCACCCCTTCGCGCGGAGCGTCTGAAAATCGGTGATCGTCACGCCAAACGCGGGCAGGATCACCACGTCGGCGGCGGTGATCACGGAATAGTCGAACCCCGCCGGGCCGGGCATGAGGATCTCGATCCCCATCTCCTTCAGCCGCACGTTCACGTGCGGGTTGTGAATGATCTCGCCCACCAAAAAAACGCGACGGTCGGGAAACTTGTGCCGCGTCTGGTAAGCGTACTCGACCGCCCGTTCCACGCCGTAGCAGAAGCCGAACTCCTTGGCCAGCCGCACCGTCACGTCGCCCGCCGAGAGGCGGTGGTCCTGCGCGCGCAGCCGGTCCACGACCTGTCCGCTGTAGTCGGCCGACAGCGTCGCCTCGACTTCCTGCTTCAGGCCGAAGCCCTTGCGGAAGTAGGTGGAATCGGAGGTGCTCATGCGGGAAATCTAGTCACGACACCGTCGCTTCGGGGGTCGCGCCGCGGTCCGGCTCGCCAGCGGCCCGCCAGACGGGTAACTTCGCAGGCGATGAGCGAACACTTCGACCTCGTGGTCATCGGCGCCGGTCCCGCGGGGGAGAAGGGGGCCGTACAGGCCGCCTACTTCGGCAAGAAGGTCTGCCTCGTGGAACGGGCGCCGAAGCCGGGCGGCATGGCCGTCAACTCGGGCACCATTTCGGCGCGGACGCTGCGCGAGACCGCCCTGCTCTTCGCCGACCTGCGGCACAAGGGGCTGTACGGCGTCGAGTTTCACGTGCGGCCCGACATCTCCCTCGCCGACTTCATGCACCGCGAGCGGCAGGTAGTGAAGGCCTCGTGGCAACTCATCGAGGAGAACCTCGCGCGGCATCAGGTCGCCACGGTGCAGGGCGCCGCGCGCTTCACCACGCCGCGAACGCTCGAGGTCGCGCGCCACGGGGAGCCGACGCGAGAACTCACGGCCGACGTCTTCCTCATCGCCACGGGATCGCATCCGTCCCGGCCGGCGCATGTGCCCTACGACGGCAGCGTCGTCATCGACAGCGACGACGTGCTGTCGCTGCTCACCATCCCGGCCCGCATGGTCATCATCGGCGGCGGTGTGATGGGCTGCGAGTTCGCCAGCATCTTCGGCGCGCTCGGCGTCAAGGTGACCGTCGTCGAGCGACGCGAGCGGCTGCTCGCGGACTTCGACCACGATGTCAGCGACACGCTCCGCCAGGAGCTCACGCGCCGCTTCGGCGTCCAGTCGCACCTCGGCCTCGAGGTCATGGGCATCGAGGTGCACGACAGCCTGGGGCATGTCACCCTGTCCGACGGCTCGGCGATGGTGGCCGAGTGCGTGCTGAATTGCGCCGGTCGTGACGGCACCACGCACGACCTCGGGCTCGAGCATGCCGGCGTCGCGCGCGATGCGCGGGGGTTCATCGTCGTGGATGCGCAGTTCCGGACGAGCAGCACGCACATCTACGCGGCTGGCGACGTCATCGGCTTCCCGTCGCTGGCGTCAACGGCCATGGAGCAGGCGCGCGTCGCCATCTGCCACGCCTTCGACCTCCGGTACAAGAGCGCCGTATCCGCCGTGCTGCCGTTCGGGGTGTGGACCATTCCCGAAGTGGCCACGGTGGGACTCTCGGAGCACGGCGCCCGGGCGCTCGACATCGCGTACGAGATCGGCAGGGCGAGCTATCGGGCCAATACCCGGGGCCAGATCATCGGCGACACCGACGGCTTCGTGAAGCTCGTCTTCCGCCGCGACGACCAGCGCCTGCTCGGCGCGACGATCGTCGGCGAAGGGGCCTGTGAACTCGTGCACCTCGCCAGTTCGGTGATCGCCTTCGACGGCACAATCGACTACTTCATCCAGGCCATCTTCAACTTCCCCACTCTGTCCGAGGCGTACAAGTACGCCGCGTATGACGGGCTGCAGCGGATGCAGAAGCGGATGCGGGAGTCGGGCGGCATCCGGAGCGACAACCAGGAACGGCCAGCCGCCGGCTCCGCCGGCCGGCCCGTCAGCGGCTAACTCGGCCGCTCCGCCGCGCCGTCGTCCACGAATTGCGCGATCATCCGCCGCACGTCCTCCGGCAGCGGGTACTTGGCCATCGTCTCCTTGTGCACGCAGACGACCGTAAGCGTGCCGCTGGCGCGGTGCGCGCGGTCACTGAGCCGGTACACCTCGAACCGGAAGGTCAGCGCGGTGGTGCCGACGCGCGAGAACCAGCTCTCAATGAGCACTTCCTCGTCCATCTCCGCCGGCGAGTGGAACTCCATCTGCAGCGACTTGCGCGGAAGCCAGACCCCGCCCTTCTGTCGCAGCGTCTCGAACGGCAATCCGCACGCGCGGAACATCTCGTGCTCCGCGATCTCGAAGAAGCGCAGGTAGGCGCTGTAGTGGATGATGCCGAGCGGGTCGCACTCGGACCAGCGGACGCGGTCCTTCACGGTGAAGCGGGTCATCACGAGCGGTACCTCTCCGCGCCGAGGACCGGCGCGAGTGCGTAGGACAGGATGATTTCGTAGGCTTGCTGGCGGCTGACGAGGCCCTCGGTGAGGATCCCGACCGCGCCGGCGCCCTGCTTGATGTTCTCGGTGCCCATCAGGCGGTCAATGGCGTGGCCCAACTCCACGCCCTCGTGGATGAGGGCGGCCACGGCGGCCGGTAGCGGCATCGACAGCGATCCGCCCACGTGCACCGCGCCTTCGCGCGTGACCACGGCGGCCCAGGCGCAGGTGCGCATGCCCTCTGGTGTCACGACCACACCCCCCTCGATGCCGACGCCGAGGTCGGCATCCAGCGCTGCCTGCGCCGCCCGCGCGCGGGCCGTCGCGCCGGCAATCGTCTCGGCGTCGCCCATCGGCTGGTCGGGCACCCCCGATGACACGGAGACGCCGTCCGCGGCCGCCGCAGGTACCACGCGCCCGAGCACGGCGCGCACAGCGCCGAGCTTCACGGGGTTCGTCGAGCCGACGGCGACGCGGTGGATGTTCACGAGGGGCACAGGCTGTAAGTTAGGCGCACGATGCCTCGCGCGAGAGCTCCCTTTGCCGCCGGTCGCCTGTGGCTCGACTTCGTCAACACCGACGAGTCGCCGCGCCACGGACATGCCGACACACTGCTCTCGTTCGAGGCCTTTCTGGCCTGGCTTGAACAACAGGGGCTCATTGATGCCGACCGGCGCGTCGCGCTCGAGCGGCGCGCGCGCGAACAGCCGGCCAGCGCCACAGCGGCCCTGCACGAAGCACGTCGCATGCGCAGCGCGCTGCGGCCGCTCGCCGAGCGGGGCCGGCATACGTCCGAGCGGGTCACGCA
>JBBQZD010000164.1:0-6549 GCA_038208045.1 Gemmatimonadales bacterium
AGAGTTCCCCGAACAGCGGCCACTCGACGTGCAGGACGCCCTTGTCGGGGTCCACGGCGGTCTTGCGGGGTGACATGAAATCTCCGGTTGGGGAGCGGGCGGGGCGACATCCGGAAGGTACGGCGCCTGTTCGTGCGGCGGAAGCGCGGTTGCTGGGCCTGTCCGCGATGCATAGGTTGTGCCGTAGGACCGCTTCCGCGCGTCTATGGTTGGCGTCGCTTCCGGCGTCGCCAGCCGTTGCTGCGCTGGCCGGCTGTCCTGACCTCTTCCAGCCTACCCGCCGCGCCCTATGTCCTGGTGGAGCCGCCTCTTGGGCGGCAAGTCCGATTCCGACGTCCGGCCGCAGCGCCTCGATTACCTGAACGAGGCGCTCTTGCTCGAACGTCAGGGTGACTACGACGCCGCGCTGACGTCGTACCGCTTGGCGTTGCGCGACAAGCCCGACGATTTGCGCGTGCTGCAGAACATGGCCATCGCCTACTCGCGCACGGGACGGCTGGAGGAGGCCATCCGCGCGTACCGGCGCGCGCTGGAGATCGATCCGTCGCAGTCCGGGGCGCACTACGGCCTGGCCTTCCTGCTCATCAAGCGCGGCGACCTGACGGGTGCGGAGAAGCACCTGGAGGCGTTTCTCTCGACGCCGCCGGACGGCGACGAGTCGGCGCGCTGGGTGCGGCACGCCGAGTCGACGCTCGACCAGCTGCGCAACCCGGCCCCCGGCGACGCGTCGGCCGGCTCGGCCGAGGGCTGATGGGCCGGATCCTCTCGATCGTCAGCCAGAAGGGGGGCGTCGGCAAGACGACGACGGCCGTGAACCTCGCCGCGGCGTTCGCCCGGCGCGGCCTCAAGACGCTGCTGGTGGACGTCGATCCGCAGGGGTCGGTGCGCTACGGCGTGGGCCTGCGCAAGGGTGCCGACACGCGCGGCTTCGCCGATTTCCTGCGCGGACACCGCACGCTGCGCGAGGTCATCCTGCCAACAGCCATGCCGTGGCTGCGCGTGATGCTGGTGGGCACGGTGACCGACGGCGCCGACCACACGGACTACCAGTCGCGCGTGGCGGCCAGCGACATCCTGCCGCGCATGCTGCAGGCCGCGAGCGAGCGGTGCGACATCGTCGTGGTGGACACGCCGCCGGGGCTGGGCCCTATCACGCGGCGGGTGCTGGAGAGCAGTGACCGCGTGCTGGTGCCACTGCAGGCGGAACCGCTGGCGCTGCAGACCACGCCGCAGATCCTGCGCGGCATCCAGGACGTCGTGACGACCCGGCCCGGGCTGATCCTCGACGGCATCCTGCTGACGATGTACGAGGCCGGAAACCCGTCATGCGACCGCACGGTGACGTACATCCGGGAACACCTGCCGGCGGGCATGGTATTCGATGTCGTGATCCCGCGCTCCCGCGCCCTTCCTGAAGCGTTCGCCGCCGGCCAGCCGTCGGTGGTGCGCGACCCGGCCGATCCGGCGAGCCAGGCGTACGTGAACCTCGCCACACTGATCGCCGACCGCCTCTCGCGGCCCCCGGCTTGATGCCGCACCGCGCGCCCCGGCGGGGCCTCAGGGTCGTGGTCCTCGCCGCGGCCTTCGCCGGCGCCACCGCCGTTGCCTGCACCGATGTGGGCACGGCGCCGAACGCCGTGGTGGCGATCGCCTTCGACTCGCTGCCCTATCCGGCGGTCGTGGCCCGCGACACGATGCGCGACTCGCTCGGCCGCGCCGCCGCACTGCACGCGGTGGCGTACAACGGCAGCGGCGACGTGATCGAGAACCCCTCGGTGCGCTACCTCGCGCTGGACACCGGCGTGGTGATCGACGCCAAGGGGTACCTGATCGCGAACACGCGCACGTCGGGCTCGGTGCGCGTGGTGGCGACGGCGAGCGGGCTCCAGTCGCTCACGCGGACCATCCTGGTGACGCGGGCGCCGACCAAACTGGCCGCGACGAGCAAGGCGTCCGACACGCTCAAGTACGCCCTGCCCGACGTGGCGTCGGCGAATGTCACCGCCCCGCTCGCCGTGGTGCTGACCGGCGACAGCGCCGGCACGGCTCGGCCGGTCGCTGGCTTTCTCGTGAGCTATCAGGTGACATTTCGCGGCAGCGTCGTACCGGCCAGCGACACGACGCTGGTCTCGCTGTTCGACGACGCCAACCGGGTCGGCGGGCTCGACACGACGGCGGCCGACGGCGCGGCGAGCCGCAAGCTGCGCATCCGGTCGAACCTGCTGCCCTCGGCGGCCGACTCGTTCGTGGTCTTCGCGACGGCGAAATACCGGGGCGCGGGAGTAGCGGGAAGCCCCGTCAGGTTCGTAATTCACTTCCGTCCCAAGACGGCACGCTGAGCGCGGGCACCTCCGCACGGCGCGCCGGACATCACGCCGAGTGGAGAGACCGAGATGATCGCTCGCGGAGGCCCGCGCCCGGAGCCGGGCACGCTCACCCAGCTGTTCTTCGACGTGATGAAGAAGTTCGACCGTCCCGACGCCATGCAGGTGCGCCGCGGCGCAGGCGACTGGCAGCCGATCTCCCACCGGGAGACTGAACGGCGCGTCCGCCGCCTGTCGCTGGGCCTGCGCGAACTCGGGCTGAAGCCCGGCGACCGGGTGGCGATGATCTCTGAGAACCGCCCGGAATGGGCGCTCGTCGACTGGGCCTGCCTGACGGCGCGCCTGGCCGACGTGCCGATCTACCCGTCGCTGCCGGCCGAGCAGATCGTGCACCCCATCAACGACTCGGGGGCGGTGCTCATCTTCGTATCGGGCGAGGTGCACGCCGCCAAGGTCGCCGCGGTGCGCGACCAGTGCCCGGGCCTGCGGCACGTCGTCACCTTCTCCAGCGATCGCGTGGCGAACGCCGACCTGACGCTCGCCGAGGTGGAGGCAATGGGCGCGGCGGTCGATTCGCCCGCCGTGGCCGAGGCGTGGAAGATGGAGGCGCTGGCGGCGCAGCCCGACGATCTGGCGACGCTGATCTACACGTCGGGCACCACGGGCCTGCCCAAGGGCGTGATGCTGACGCACGACAACATCTACTCCAACGTGCAGGCGTCGCGGCAGCGCATCCCGCTGCAGGAAGGCACCGAGGTGGCGCTGAGCTTCCTGCCGCTCTGCCACATCTTCGAGCGGATGGGCGACTACCTGTACTGGTCCATCGGCGCCTCCATCTGCTACGTCGAGACGTTCGACCTCGTGCCGATCTGCCTGCAGGAGGCGCGCCCGACCTTTGCCATGTCGGTGCCGCGCCTGTACGAGAAGATGTATGCGCGGGCGTTCGAGAACGCGCTGGCGAGCGGTGCCGTGAAGAAGCGCATCTTCTTCTGGGCGCGCGGCGTGGCCGACCGTTGGGCCGACGAGGTGCTGGCGGGCCGCCAACCGATGGGGCCGCTGGCCTGGCAGTACGCGCTGGCCCAGCGGCTCGTCTTCAGCAAGATCAAGGTCCGCACCGGCGGCCGAATGCGCTTCTTCGTGTCGGGCGGCGCGCCCCTCTCGCCAGAGATCAACAAGTTCTTCTTCGCGGCGGGGCTGACGATCCTCGAGGGATACGGCCTCACCGAGACGTCGCCCGTGATCGGCGTCAACACGCCCTCGGAGTTCCGCATCGGGACGATCGGCCGCGCGATTCCGGGGGTCGAGATGCAGATCGCCTCGGACGGCGAGGTGCTCACGCGTGGCCCGCACGTGATGAAGGGGTACTGGAACCGGCCCGACGCCACGGCCGAGGCCATTGATGCCGACGGCTGGTTCCACACGGGCGACATCGGGGTGATCGAGGACGGCTACCTGCGCATCACGGACCGCAAGAAGGACATCATCGTGACGGCCGGCGGCAAGAACATCGCCCCGCAGTCGATCGAGAACGGCATCAAGACCAACAAGTACGTGTCGCAGGCGGTGCTGATCGGCGACAAGCGCAGGTTCCCCGTGGTGCTCGTGGTGCCGGACTTCGCGGCGCTGGAGCGCTGGGCCGCGCTGCACAACGTCTACTGGACCGCGCGGGGCGAACTGCTGCAGATGCCGACGATCCAGAAGAAGATGGCCAAGGAGGTGCAGGAGGAGTGCGAGCGGATGAAGCTCGCGAGCTTCGAGACGCCGAAGAAGGTGGGGCTGCTCGAGCACGACTTCAGCGTGGAACGCGGCGAGCTGACGCCGACACTGAAAGTGAAGCGCCGCGTGATCGACAAGGACTACGCCGCGCTCATCGACTCGCTGTACGTCGGCAACGGCGACGGGTAGCGCGCGGGCCTAGCGGCGGTCTGCGCGGCCGAGCGTCACGACCGCCGGTACGCGCTCGGCGACCCAGTGCCGGTCGTCGCGGGCCAACTCCGCCAGGCCCGCGGGCACGGCTGCGGCGACGGGCGCCACGAAGCGGCCGTGGGGCGCCAGCAGGCGCACGGCGCCCTCCAGCCGCACCGGCGAGCCGCGCTCGACGGCCAGGCCCTGCAGCGAGGCGTCGGCCAGCGGCCAGCCCTCCCCGGTGCCGACGAGCACGTTGATGCCATCCGAGGGCGCGACGCCCGCCGGCGGATCGATGAGGACGAACTCGGCGGAGACGAGCCCGAGCAGCGACGCGGCGAGACTGCCCCACCCGCCGTCGAGCAGGTACAGTCCGCGCTCGCGAACCTGCAGCAGCGCGGCGGCGCGCATCGCCTCGTCGTCGCTCACCCGCATCGCCGTGACGTGCGTCGCCTCGCCGAATTCCACGATGCCGTGCCGCACCTCGAACTCGGCGCCGCAGACTGGGCAGCCGAGCGTAGCGTCGAGCAACCGGCGCGATTCCGTGCGCGTTGCGGCGGCCACGAGCCACGTCTCCTCGTGTGGATTCGGACAGCGCAGGCGATCGAGCAGGTCGATGAACATCGAGGAACCACCGTGTTAGTTTTCTGGATGGGGCGTCCAACTCGCGCGGCGCCGCCTTCCCGTGACCGAGAGAATCCGATGCTCGACTTCGCGAAGTCAGACCCGCTGACCCTTGGGGCCGAACTCGAGATCCAACTCGTGGACGACGCCACGATGGAGCTGACGCCGCGGGTGGAAGGCATCCTCGCGGGTTGCACGGCGCCGGCCGGGCTGGTGCAGCCTGAAATCTTCCAGAGCATGCTCGAAATAACCACCCCGGTGTGCCGGACGGTCGCGGAGGCCGAGGACAGCCTGCGCGGCACCATCCGGGGCCTCGAGCCGCTCTTCCGCCGGGAGCACGTGCGCATCGTCGCAGCCGGCACGCATCCCACGGCGCTGTACTCGGAGCGCAAGCAGTTCCCGTCGGAGCGGTACGACATGCTGATCAGCCGCAACCAGTGGGTGGCGCGCCGGCTCATGATCTTCAGCCTGCACGTGCACGTGGGGATGCCCGACGCGGCGACCTGCATGGCGGTGCAGAACGAGCTGCTCTGGGACCTGCCGATCCTGCTCGCCGCCAGCGCGAGCTCTCCCTTCTGGCAGGGCGAGGACACCGGACTCGCGTCGAGCCGCATGGCGGTGTTCGAGGCCATCCCGACGGGCGGCCACCCCTGCACCGTGCCCGACTGGGCGGCGTTCGAGACGATGGTGAATGCGCTGCAGCGCTCGCACTCGATCACGTCGCTCAAGGACCTGTGGTGGGACGTGCGGCCGAGCCCGGGCTACGGCACGCTCGAGATCCGCGCGCTCGACGGCACGGTGACGCTGTCGATGGCCGGTGCCATGGTCGCCGCCATCCAGGTGGCGGCACATGCGGCGCTGGAACGCGTTCGCCTCGGCACGACACGCGGCGTGCCGCCCGACTGGCTGGTGCGCGAGAACAAGTGGCGGGCGGGACGGCACGGCCTCGAGGCGGACTTCGTGTCTGATGCGCAGGGCAGTGTGCTCCCGATGCGACATGCGCTCGGCGAGGCGCTGGCGGCCTGGCGGCCGGCGGCCGAGCGGTTGGGCTGCGCCGCGGAACTCGAGCGCCTGCGTCCCTTTGTCCACGGGGCGCCGACGAGCGCTGACCGCCAGCGCGAAGTCTACGCGCGTACGGGATCGCTGACGGACGTCACGCAGACGCTGGCCGACGAGTGGACGGCCGACCTACGCGCGTGAGAGGCGGAGTTCGTGCACGGCCATGTGCGCCGGCTGGCTGACGGCGAACAGCACGGCACGCGCCACGTCCTCGGGTCGCAGCATCTGGTCGCGCCGTGACAGCGATTTGCCGAGTTCCGCTTCGTGCGGCTCCCAGATGCCGGTGTCCACGGCACCCGGCGCGATGAGCGTGGCGCGCACGCCGCTGCCGCGCGCCTCGGCGGCCAGCACCTCGTGCAGGGCGCGCAGGCCGTACTTCGAGGCGCTGTAGGCACCGTTCATGGGCCAGATGTTCCGGTCGGCGACCGTGCCGATGGACACGACGTCTCCGCTGCCGCGCGCCCGCATGCCGGGCAGGAACGCGCGGAGCACGCGGAAGGGCGCGGCAAGGTTCACGTCGAGCGTCGCCGCGAATTCGTCGGGATCCTGGTCGAGCAGTGCCGCGCGGGGATAGACCCCGGCGTTGTTGACGAGAATGTCGGGGGCGCCGCCGGCCCACGCCTCCACGGCCGCGGCC
>JBBQZD010000165.1:0-6549 GCA_038208045.1 Gemmatimonadales bacterium
GAGCGCCGGCCAGGCGGCAGGGAAGGGCCCCAAGGCGACGGATTGCCCCGTGCAGAGCAGTAGCCGGCGCGTGCCGGGCCGCCAGCCGCGCGTCTCAAGTCCCGAGCGGTCGATCGCGCCCGCGCAGTCGCTCACGTCCACGACCAGCGCCTCGCCCACGAACGCGTCGAGCGGCAGCGCGTCGCTCGCCGCCGCGCCGTCGCGCACGTGCAGCGGCGCGTCGGCGTGCGTGCCGACGTGCGGACTCAGCGTAATGGCGGAGACGTTGACGCTCGCGCCCGCCGCGATGCGCCACGTCCACCCGCAGGAGTACGGCGTGTCACCGGGCCACTCGGGGGTGGAGGCGCTCAGGGGAACGGAGATGTCGAGCATTCGCGAATTGGAATTCGGATTTCGGAATGGGAATTCGACTGCGGCATGCGACCCGGATGGCGGAGGGTGAGGGAGAATGGCCCACGCTGGTTCCGCGGTCCAGTTCCGGCCTCCGATTCGAATTCAGTATTCGAATTCCCATTCCGGAATCCGAATTCAAATTCGGACCTAGAATGTGTCAACCTGCAGTCCCATCAGGTCATCCACCCGCATCGTTTCCTGCGTCCAGAACGGCTCGCCGTAGGCGCACCGGATCAGCGATCCGTAGTGCGCCGACTGGTGGCGGATCACGTCGGCCAGCGGCTCGCCCGTGGGAAAGAGTTCGCCCGCCTGCGTGACACCGTCAAACTGCGACGTGTAGCAGGCAACGGCGGCGAGCTTGGCCTCGAAATCGCGCGTGATGTCCACCACGAAGGTGGGCTTCACGTGGTCCTCGCGATACGCGATGGCGTGCAGCAGCTTGCGTGGGCGATGGGGCTCCGTGGCCGCGTCGAGCTTGCGAATGCCCGCCAGGAAGCAGGCGTCGTGCACGAGCTGGGCGGCGACGCGGTGGTCGGGATGTCGCCCCCGGGGCGCCGGCCCGATGACGATCGTAGGGCGCAACCGCCGCAGCACCTTGGCCAGCATCGTGCGCGCGGCGATGGAGTTCTCGATGCCGGAATCGGGCAAGCCGAGATTCTCGCGCACCGACACGCCGAGCACCCGGGCGGCCTCGGCCGCCTCCTGCGCACGCAGGGCCACGGACCCGCGCGTGCCCATCTCGCCGCGCGTCAGGTCGAGGATGCCCGTCGTGCGGCCCTCGCGCGCGAGCTTCGCGAGCGTGCCGCCGCAGATCAGCTCCGCATCGTCGGGATGCGGCGCGATGGCAAGGACGTCAACTTTGGACATGATGGAAATCTAGCGAACACCGGGAGATGGCGTTAGAAAAGAAGCGATGCGCGATGCCCCTGCTCATCCCCTTCCCAAGCCCTGCCCCTTCCCCTTCCCAAGCCCCGCCCCTTCCCCTTCCCAAGCCCCGCCCCTTCCCCTTCCCAAGCCCTGCCCCTTCCCCTTCCCACACCCCAGTCCATGCACCCAATCTCCACCCCCAACGCCCCCACCCCCGCCGGCCACTACTCCCAGGCCGTGGTGCACAACGGCGTCATATATATCGCCGGGCAGCTCCCCATCGTTCCAGGCCAGAGCGAGCACGTGGTGGGCACCATCGAGGAGCAGACGACGCAGGTCTTCGCCAACATCGCCGCCGTGCTGCACGCGGCCGGCTCCGACCTGTCGCGGATGCTCCAGGTCACCGTCTACGTTGCCGACATGGCGCTCTGGGGCCGGTTCAACGCGGCGTACGCGGCGCTCATGGGCGAGCACCGGCCGGCGCGGGCCGTCGTGCCCGTGAACGCGCTGCACTACGGCTATCACCTCGAGGTGCAGGTCATCGCCGCCGTGAGCGCACTCGGGGACGGCGCGTGAACCCGTGGCGCGGTCAGGTCGTCGTCCTCACCGGGGCGTCGCTGGGCATCGGGGCGGAGGTCGCGCGCACGCTGGCCCGGGACGGCGCGCGGCTCGTCCTCGCCGCGCGCGATGCCGGCCGCCTGCAGGCCATCGCCGACGAGTGCCGCGCGGCGGGCGCGGAGGTCGAGGCCGTTCCCACGGACATCACGGACGAGGGGCAGTGCCGCGCGCTCATCAGGCGCGCCGAGGCACGCTTCGGCCGCATTGACACGCTGGTCTGCAACGCGGGGCAGGCCATGTGGGCCCGCGCAGACGAAGTCGCCGACTGGAGCGTGTTCGAGCGGCTCGTGCGCGTGAACTACCTGGGCGCGGCGTACTGCGCGCTGGCCGCCCTGCCGCAGCTGAAGGCGAGCAGGGGGCGCGTCGTCGTCGTCTCGAGTCTTGCCGGCAAGACGGGCGTGCCCATGCGCTCGGGCTACGCGGCGGGCAAGGCCGCGCTGCACGGCTTCTTCGACTCGCTGCGCATCGAACTCGCCGGCACGGGCGTCTCCGTGACGATCGTCTGCCCCGGCTTCGTCGGCACGGGCTCGCGTGAGCGCAACCTGGGCGCCGACGGCCGTCCGCTGGGCCGCAGCCCCGTGGACGAGGCGGCCATGATGCCCGTGGCGGAGTGCACGCGGCAGCTGCTGGACGCGGCAGCGCGTCGCGACCGCGAGCTGGTGATGACGGCGCGGGCGCGCCTCGGCATGTGGCTCAAGCTGCTGGCACCGTCGCTGGTGGACCGCATGGCGGCGCGGGCGATGGCGCGCGGACGGTAGCGAGACCTCACGGAACGGAAAACGGGCAGCGGTGAGAGATCACCGCGGCCCGTTCTTCGTTCGGAAGGATGCGTCAGTGCTAGCGCGGCGGCCGCGGGGCGCGCTGCGGCATGTTCGCCAGGTTCGTCGCGAACACGGCCTGCTGCTCGGCGGTCAGCACGGCCTTGATGGCCTCGTTGCGCTTGGTCGTGATGGCGCGGGCCTTCTCCATCATCTCGGGGCCCGGCTGGGCGCCCGACGCCTGCATCTCTTCGCGCATCTTCATGCTCTCTTCGCGCGAGGCGGCGACGATCTCGTCGATCTTCGTCTTCTGCGCGTCGGTGAGCGTGATGTCCTTCATCATCGCTTCCATCTGGCGCGCCGCGCCGCCGGCCTGTCCACCCTGGCCGCCCGGTGCGCCACCCATGCCGCCCTGCGCCATCGCCGTCGTGGCCGTCAGCGCAATTGCCGCCGCGGCCAGAAACCGAATCACCTTCATCCTTCCTCCGAGTAGGGAATGTCCCGGGTCCGCCGTCGGACCCATCCTGCAATAAACGGCCGCCCTCCCCCGTTCGTTAGTGGATGGCGGCCGACCGTCCGGGCCACCCCGAGCCGGGCAGGATTACCGTACCGCACCGGCCCCGTCTGGTTCCATGCCCGGCGCGAAACTCCAGGCCCGGTATCGTGGTAATATCCTGAGTACGCCCGTCTCTGCGGCGCTGCGCCTCGCCGACTTCCGAATCCGAACCCAAACCTTCCGCCCGATGCCCTCCTTCCGTACCGCCGCGGTGGCACTCGTTTTCACGGCCGGCCTCGCCGGCGCCCAGCGACTTCCGGTGAAGCGCGCGGCCAAGCCGACCCGGCCGGCCATCACGGCGGAGGACCTGATGTCGCGGCTCTACGTGTATGCCGACGACTCGATGGGGGGCCGCGCTGGCGGCACGCCGTTCAATGACAAGGCCACCGGCCTCATCGCCGACTGGGCGCGGCAGATCGGGCTCACGCCTGCAGGCGACAGCGGCAGCTGGTTCCAGGCCGTGCCGCTCGTGCGGCGCGCCTGGGACGTGACGGCTCCGGTCGTGGGCGGCACGTCGTACGCCTACACCAAGGACTTCGGCGTTTTCGCGCAATGGGCTACCAAGCCGTTCGACGGGGCCGACGTCTTCTACGGCGGACTGCTCGGCGACACGTCCGTTCACATCACGGCGGACCAGACCAGCGGGCGAGTGGTCGTCTTCGGCTTCACCCCCGAGCTGGCGGCCAAGGGACTGCAGATGCAGTTCACCGCGGCGCTCGCGACCCGTCCGGTGATGGGCGCGGCCGCCATCGTGCTGCCGATGCTCGACGAGCTGCCGTCCTCCGTTCGCGGCTTCATCATGCAGCCAGCGTCGGTCAGCGCGCCGTCCGCGGGCCCTGCGCGCACCATGCCGCCGATGATCGTGGCTAGCACGGCCATGGCCGAGGCGCTTGCCGGGGGGCCGCTGGCCACGGCCACGTGGGGGACGGTGACCGGGCGCTACACGGGCAAGGTGGCGCTGGTCGAGTCGGCCACCTCGGCGCGCAATGTCGTCGCGACGCTCGAAGGGAGCGACCCCGTGCTCCGGCACGAATACGTCGCCATCGGCGCGCACAACGACCACCTCGGCACCAACGCGACGTCGGTGGACCACGACTCCCTGCGCGCGTACAACGGCGTCGTGGAGAAGCTCAAGGAGGCGCTGCCCGCCGGGCAGTCACCCACCGCGGCGCAGCTGGCGGCCATCCGGGTGGACGTCGACTCCATCCGGAAGATCCGGCAGGTGCGGCGCGACTCGATTGCCAATGGCGCCGACGACGACGGGTCCGGCACCGTGGCGGTGGCCGAGATCGCCGAGGCGTTTGCGGCGGCCAAGGTGAAGCCAAAGCGGTCGCTGCTGTTCGTCTGGCACACGGGAGAGGAACTCGGCCTCGTTGGCTCCGACTGGTTCACGCGTCATCCCACGGTGCCGCTCGATTCCGTGGTGGCGCAGCTCAACATGGACATGGTGGGGCGCGGCGCCGCCGGCGACTTGAAGGGCGGCGGCCCCGGCTATCTGCAGCTGGTCGGCTCGCGGCGGCTCTCGACGGAACTCGGCGACCTGGTGGAGGCCGTGAACAAGGAGCGGAAGGCGCCGTTCACCTTCGACTATCAGTTCGACGCCAACGGGCACCCCGAGAACATCTACTGCCGCTCCGACCACGCCAACTACGCCCGCTTCGGCATCCCGGTGGTCTTCTTCACGACCGGGCTGCACCAGGACTATCATCAAGTGACCGACGAGCCGCAGTATATCGACTACCCGCACATGGCCGCGGTGAGCCAGCTGGTGTACGACGTGGCGTGGCGCGTGGCCAACGCCGACCATCGGATGGTGGTGGACAAGGCGAAGCCGGCGTCGCCCTTTGCGGCGTGCAGGCAGTAAGAGAGAATGGGAATTCGGATTCCGGAATTGGAATTCGAATTCGGAAACCGAAGCGGATGGCGGACTTGGAAAACGGAGGGTGCGATGAATTACAACCGACTCATTGGCCGGGCGGGACTGTTGCTGGCGGGTTCTCTGGCGGTGGCGTGCCATGCGCAGTCCACGGCACCGGCGTTCGGGCGCGCGGTGGACGTGCGGCTGGGCGCGAGCGTGCGGATGCCCGGCGACACCACCACCGTTCGATTCACCGACGTCACGGGCGACTCGCGGTGCCCGCAGGGGGCGCAGTGCATCTGGGCCGGGGAGGGCGTCGTCCTGTTCACGGTCGGCGGCGCGACGCCGGTGACGTTGCGCACCATGCCGGCCCGCGGTCCGACGACGGTCATCGTGTCGGGCCTGCGCTTCACGCTTGTCGCGCTGACGCCGGCGCCCAAGCTCGGGCAGGGCATCGCCAAGGGCGACTACGTGGCGACCATACGGTTCGACGAGGTCAAGGACTGACGACGCCGCGTCAGGGACCATCGGCGGTCGCCGGACTACTCGTACCGCAGCGCTTCGATCGGGTCCATGCGCGCCGCACGGCGCGCCGGCAGCACGCCGAAGATGAGGCCGATCGCCACCGACACGCCCACGGCGATGAGCGTCAGCCCCCACGGGGGTGACGCGTCAATGCTCATGAGCTTCGTGACGCCGGCCCCGGCGAGCAGACCGACAACGATGCCGATGAGCCCGCCGAACCCCGTGAGCGTCGCCGCCTCGATGAGGAACTGCATCAGGATGTCGCGCCGGGTCGCGCCCACGGCCTTGCGGATGCCGATCTCGCGCGTGCGGTCGGTCACCGACACCATCATGATGGCCATCACGCCGATGCCGCCGACCATCAGCGCCACCGACGCCAGCACGATCATCACCAGGAAGAAGATGCCGGTGATGCTGTTGAACGTGTCGAGGATCTGGTCCTGCGTGATGAAGTCGAACGTGTTGCCGTCGCCGGGGCGCAGGTGCCGCAGCTCGCGCAGCAGCACCGTGACGGCCTCTTGCGCCGCCGCCACGCTCACGTCGTCGCGCGGCTTCACGCAGATGAACAGCTGGTTGGTCTTGTCAATGCGGTAGCCGTGATCGGCGAACGCGTACGGGACAATGGCCCCCGTCTCGGTGCCCTGCGGGGCAAAGATGTTCTCCGGCGGCTGGTACAGGCCGATCACCTGCACCGGGCGCCCCCCCAGCAGGATCGTCTTGCCCAGCGGATCCAGCCGGCCAAAGAGCTGGCGCGCCTTCGCATCATCAATGACCACCACCGCCGCGCCCGTGCGCTCCTCGGCCGCCGTGAACCAGCGTCCGGCCGTCAGCTCGCCGCCCTGGATGAGCGTGAAGCCCGCGTCGGCGCCGAAGAACCCCGTCGGCTGGGTGCGCACCCCCTCGAACTCCATCCGCGCCTGCAGCTGCACCCAGATGGACGCGTACTTCACTTCGGGCAGGCGGTGGATCGCCAG
>JBBQZD010000166.1:0-6515 GCA_038208045.1 Gemmatimonadales bacterium
TCGCCGCGCGCGAGCGCCTCGCCGCCGTCGGCGAGGAGCTGCGCGGCCGCGGTGACGAGTGCGCGCAGTGCCGGCGTGACGGCGCCGCTCATCTCGAACGACTTCACGGCGGCATCGAGCGCGTCCACGACTTCCGGGAGGGGCGGCAGGTCCTTGAGCACCGCCATGCCGCGCAGGCCGCGCACCCGCTGGAGGGTGGGGGCGAATTCGGCGGGTGTGGACGGCATCTCCGCGAAGGTCGCCAGCAGCTGCGCCAGATCGGCGCACTCGGTCGCGACGAACGCGAGCGCGCCGGCCGCGGCGGCTCCCACGGGGGCACCGCCGGACGCCGCTGGTGCGAAGGCGCCAAGCTCGTGCGCGCGTGCCGCCGCCCGTGCCGTCTCCGCGTCGCCCCACGAGCGCACGCCGCGCACGAGGATCTTGAGGTCGTCGATGGCGGCCACGGACGCACCACGCAGGGCGTCGCTCCACGACAACGCCCCCGTCTGCAGGGCGCGCGCCACGCGCTCGAGCGCGCTGGCCACGTCGGCGACGCCGCCGACCTTGGCCATCGTCGCGCTGCCGCGCAGGGCGCGCGCATTGCGCACGAACCCGGCGAGATCCGGGGGACCGCCCGCCGCCCGGGCGACGAGTGCATCGAGGTGCTCGATGTACTCGGACGCTTCAAGCGTGAAGAAGTCGAGGAGGCCGCTGCTCATCTGGAGGGCAAGCTACGGGTGAAGGCGGGGCGGGGCAACGGTCATCTGGTTAAGACGCGGGGGGGCAGGATGGGGCAACTGCGAACTGCTGGGATAAAGAAGCTCTACGCTTTACGCTCTACGCGATACGCTGTACGAGTGGCGGTGGGCGGATGTTCGTATGGCGTATCACGTA
This sequence comes from Gemmatimonadales bacterium, assembly GCA_038208045.1. Lineage (GTDB taxonomy): Bacteria > Gemmatimonadota > Gemmatimonadetes > Gemmatimonadales > Gemmatimonadaceae > PNKL01. The sequence continues at coordinate 874 of JBBQZD010000166.1, forward strand.
CGGCGACCGGCCTAGAGCTTCCGTTCCCCACGGCCCCGCACCATCGCCGCTCTCATCTCCGCGACGGCCTGCTCAATCCCCACAAAGACCGATCGCGAGACGATGCTGTGCCCGATGTTGAGCTCCTCGACGTCGGCCAGGGCCGCCACGGGGCCGACATTGCGCACGGTGAGCCCGTGGCCGGCGTGCACGGCGAGGCCGAGCTCGCGGCCGCGGCGCGCGCCATCACGGAGCGCGGCCAGCGTGGCGGGATCGGCCGGCGCGTGCGCGTAGCGACCGGTGTGGAGTTCGATCGCGGCGGCGCCGAGCGCCCGGGACTGCTCGATCATTGCCGGGTCGGCGTCGATGAACAGCGACGTGCGGATGCCGGCGGCGGCCAGGCGCGCGAGGGCCGCGCCGAGCCGCGCCGGGTCGCGCGTGACGTCCAACCCGCCCTCAGTCGTCACTTCTTGACGGCGCTCGGGTACCAGGGTGATCTGGTGCGGGCGCAGCCGTTCGGCGATGCCCAGCATCTCGTCGGTGCACGCGATCTCGAGGTTGAGGGGCGTGCGGATGGCCGGCACCAGGGCGTCGAGGTCGGCATCCTGGATGTGACGGCGGTCCTCGCGCAGGTGGGCGGTGATGCCGTCGGCGCCGGCGGCTTCGCAGCGAAGCGCGGCGGCGGTGGGGTCGGGTTCATCGGTCCGGCGTGCTTCGCGCAGCGTCGCGACGTGATCGATGTTGATGAAGAGTCGCAGGTACGAGCCGTCCTGCGGTGCGCCGCCAGTCGCTGCCATTGTTCACCTTCTTGAAGTTCGCGGCCACGAGCCGCGGGAGTGCCGAGTGAAACGAGTCGTGATGCTGCTGCTGCCGCTGGCCGCCGCCTGTGCCACCCTGCGCGGCGGGTCGAACGCCGGCGCTGAGTCCCCGACGGCGGCCATCCAGCGCTTTCTCGATGCGGCGAAGCGGCGGGACCTCGCGGCCATGGAACAGGTGTGGGGGACGGCGAACGGCGCCGCCAGCAAGACCATGCCGCGCAAGGAGCTCGAGCGTCGCGAGTTGATAATGATGCAGTGTCTCCACCACGAGAAGGCCACGCTGGGCGTCGCGGGGCCGGACGTGGGCGGCCGGCTGAAGGTTCCCGTGCAGATGACCGTGGGCGTCCAGCGGGCGGCGCCGATGTTCACGGTGGTCCCCACCGCAGGCAACCGGTGGTTCGTGGAGAACTTCGACATCGACGAACTCCGGAACCAGGGGTTCTGCAACCTGCCCACGACCCCGTCGAAGGGCTGAGCGCGCCGGGCGGCGAGCGCGGGGCGGCGGGCACCGGCATCCGGGGCCTTGCCGCCCCAGTTAGTATTCAGTGAGTTCGATCAGCACGCCGCCCGTCGACTTCGGGTGCAGGAAGGCGATCCGCTTGCCCTCGGCGCCGATGCGCGGCTGTTCATCGATGAGCACGATCCCGGCGGCCTTCGCCTTGGCGAGGGTGTCGTCGAGGTCATCGACGGAGAAACAGACGTGGTGGATGCCCGGGCCCTTCGTGGCGACGAACTTCGCGATGGGCGAATCGGCGGCCTGGGGTTCGAGCAGCTCCACGAGGGCATCACCGGCGGCGAGCCCGGCAATGCGGGCGCCGTCGGCGTCATCAAGCGGCGCCTCGGGCAGGCCGAGCACGTCGCGATAGAACGGCAGGACGGCGTCCAGGCCGCGTACGGCGATGCCGATGTGGGCAATGCGGGTGCCGCGTCGGCTGGCAGGGGTCATTGAGTCGGTGCTCCGGCAGCAGGGTGAGCGCCTAACATTATCGAACGCGACCGGTGAGCGGCACCGGCGCAGCGGAGGCAGGAGCATGACTGGGAAGCCGGTAAACGTGACGGATGCGGATTTCGAGGCGGAAGTCGAGAAGGCGGCGGGAGTGACGGTGGTGGATTTCTGGGCGACCTGGTGCGGCCCGTGCCGCATGATCGCCCCGATCCTCGAGCAGCTCGCGGTGGAGTTCGACGGCAAGGTGAAGGTGACCAAGCTGGACGTCGATTCGAACCAGAAGACGTCGATGAAGTTCAACGTCCGCTCGATCCCCACGCTGCTCTTCTTCAAGGACGGAAAGGTGGTGGACCAGGTGATCGGCGCGGTGCCGAAGACGACGCTCGCGGCCAAGTTTTTGCAGCATTCCGCCTGAGCCCCGATTGCGGGAGGGTGTGCGCCCTTCCACAATTCAACCCGGGCCGCCAACATCTGGCGGCCCGGGTTTCGTTTTCCCGCCCGCATGCCAGTCGCCGCCGCGCAACTCCGCTTTCCCAAGGTCCGGGCGCTCCTGCCGCGCACGCGGCTGGCGTACGTCCATATCCGCAACCTCCTGACCGACGCCAAGCGCGACCGGGCGGCGCGGGTGTTCGGCTACATCGCCATCTGGCGGCCGGTCGAGTTCATCCTGCTGTACATGGAAGAGGGCGAGGTGGTGAGCGCGACGGCGTCCGCGGACGGCCGGCGGTGGCGCGCGCTGCCGATCAGCGAGGCCATCGGCATGGTGCCGAGCGCCGCGGAGTACGGGGAGATCTGCTTCCACACGGCCGACGATGAGCAGCTGGCGGCGATGCACGAGACGCAGTTGCAGCCCGCCGTGGACTGGCCGCCGGAGCTTCTGCTGCACGATCCGCACGCGGTGCTCGCGAACCTGATGGCCACGCTGTACGACGGCGTGCTTGAGATCGTGGACGACGGCGGCGTGAACTACGTCGTGTTCCAGCACGGCATGCCGCTGCGCGGCTACTTCGCGGATGATCAGCCGAACGGCGACCTGTCCACCCACCTGCGCGCACTGCTCACCCGCGCGCTGGCGCACGGCGGCACCGTGCAGCGCTGGGGCGTGCCGCCCGCGCTGCCCAATCAGGCGGCCCCGGCGCTCATCCTCGCCTATCGCGAGCTGATGGGCGGCATCGTGCAGCGTCTGGCGGACGAGGGCGCGGATGGCGCGTTCGCGGTGGCGGAGCAGGCGCGCCAGATGCTCATCATCGCGCATCCGGCGCTGGAGCGATTCTCGCTGTCGGTGCCGAATCCGCGCGACCCGGTGGTTGATGCGCCGGCGCTGTCGTCGGCGATGGCCGCGTGGCTCAAGGAAACGCTGTGGCACGTGAACCTGCCCGACGGCGAGACGCCGGAGTCCATCCTCGTCGAGTTTGCGCGTCCACGTCGGCACCTGTTCCAGGCGGCGGGGCTGTTCGACGCGCTGCCCTGGACGGTGACGTGGTAGATGGCGGCGTGCCCGCGCCGCGCGCCGCCGGCACGCTGTACGTCGTCAGCACGCCGATCGGCAACCTTGGTGACGTGAGCGCGCGGGCCCTCGAGACGCTGCGCGCGGTGGACGCGATCCTCGCCGAAGACACGCGGCACACGCGCACGTTGCTGGCGCACTTCGACATCCACACGCCGCTCGAGGCGCACCACGAGCACAACGAGGCGGCCACCGTGCCGGGGCCCCGCTGCTCAGCGATCCCGGCGCGCGCCTGGTGCGTGCGGCGACGGACGCGGGGCTCCGCGTCGTGCCGGTGCCCGGGGCGTCGGCCGTGTTGGCGGCGCTGGTCGGCGCGGCACTGCCGGCCGGCCGGTTCACGTACTTCGGCTTCACGCCGCGCAAGGGGCCGGAACGTCGCGCGCTGCTGGGCGAGGTCGTCGCGCTGCGGCACACCGCGGTGCTGTACGAGGCATCGTCGCGTGTGGGCGCGACGCTGGCCGACCTGGCCGCCGCCGGCGCGGGCGACCGGCCGGCGGTCGTGGCGCGCGAGCTGACCAAGCAGTTCGAGGAGTATCGTCGTGGAACGGTGCGGGAACTCGCCGAGTACTACGCGGAGACTGCGCCGCGCGGCGAGGTCGTGCTGGTCGTGCAGGGCGGCGACGCCCCGGTGCTGGACGAGGGCGCCCTGCGGCGCCGCGCGGCGGCCCTGCGCGGCGAGGGACTGAGCGCTCGTGACGTGGTGCGCGTTCTCATGGAAGATGAGGGCGCGCCACGCAACCTCGCCTATCGCCTGGCTCACGACACGGACTGATGCGCCCCTCCACACTGCTCGTCCTCGCCCTGCCCGTGCTGCTCGGCGCCGCTCACGCGTCGCCGCGGGTCAGGTGGCCGGCCATCGGGTCGCCGTCGAGCGGGTCGCCGCGGCTGGCCGTGGCGCGACTGCAGTACGACGGCGGCGGGGACTGGTACGCGAATCCGTCGTCGCTCGCCAACCTCGCGGCGGCCATTCGCGCGCGCACCACGCTCGACGTGGATCCCCGCGAGGCGCGCGTGACGCTGATGGACGAGCGCCTCTGGGACTATCCGTTCCTGCACCTCACGGGGCATGGCAACGTGCGCTTCACGGACGCCGAGGTCACGCGGCTGCGCGAGTACCTGCTGCGCGGCGGCTTCCTGCATGCGGACGACAACTACGGACTCGACGACTCGTTCCGCCGCGAGATCCGGCGCGTCTTCCCCGACCGCCAGCTGGTGGACGTCCCGCTGCGGCACGCGATCTACCACGCGGTATATGACTTTCCGCAGGGCCTGCCGAAGATCCACGAGCACGACGGCAAGCCGGCGCGGGGGCTCGGCATTTTCGTCGGCGACCGGCTGGCGGTGTTCTACAGCTACGAGAGCGACCTTGGCAACGGCTGGGAGGACGCCGGCACGTACAAGGACGACCCGCCCGAACTGCATGAGCGGGCGCTGCGCATGGGCGTCAATCTCTTCGTCTACGCCGTGACGAGCCGGCCGGGCGCATGACGACGATCGAACGGCTGACGCGCGAGCATGCGCGCGTGTCGCGGCTGTCGCGCGTGACGCTCGTCCTGCGCGTGACGGGCGTCGCGATCGCTGCGCTCACGCTCGGGGCGGTGGCGCTGGGCGGGGCGCGGTGGCTCGCACTGCCCCGCGCGCTGCCGTTCGTGGCGTGGTTCGCCGTGCTGGCCGTCGGACTGGCGGTCTGGCGCCATCAGCGCCGGCGGCTGGTGGCGCGCCGTGGCCAGGCGGACGTGGCGCGCGACGTCGAGCGGGAGCGGGGCCTGCGCGATGGCGCGGCGCGCACGCTGCTGGAGGTGGCGCCGCTGGGCGGGCCGTTCGTGGCCCGCGCCGACGCGCTGCTTGGCGTGCGGCTCGGCGACGGGCCGCTCGCGTCGAAACTGCGCCGCGCCACGCGCACGCAGGTCGCGACGTCACTGGCGGTGCTGGCGGTGCTCGCGGCGGCCGGCGCGCTCAGCACGGCGTCGCACCGCGACGGATGGCGCGCGCTGGTGCACCCCGCGTCGGCGTGGGCCGGCACGCTGCTGCCGGCCATCACGTTCGACGATCCGCCCGCCGGCCTGCTGCGCGGTGACACCGCGATGCTGCAGGTGCGGGCCGCGGGACGCACCACGCTGCAGGTGAGGCAGCGCTTCACGGGCGGGGGCTGGCGCGACACCACGCTGCGCCTGCGCGCGGGCGTGGCCGCGCTGCGCGTTGGGCCGCTCGATGCCGACCTGGCCGTCGTGGCGAGCGATGGCCGGGCCACCACTGACACGCTGCGCGTGCGGCTCGCCGAGCGATCGTTCGTGGGAGACGTCACGGTGCGCGCGCGGTTTCCCGGCTACCTCGGGCGCGCGGAGGAGTTGCTATCCGCAGACGCGCCGCTACGGGTGCCGCAGGGGACGAT
>JBBQZD010000167.1:0-6482 GCA_038208045.1 Gemmatimonadales bacterium
TCTTCCGGACCCGAGGCATTCCAGGAGATGGCGGCGAAATACGCCGTACCGTCGGGCCCGAACACCACGAACGGGTCGCTCGCCTTCTCGAAGTCGCCGCCATTGGCCTCGGTGCCGCCAGCGCAGCGCGAAAACGCGGGCTGGTCTTTCAGCGCCGGGATCTGCCAGGTGCGTCCGCCATCAAATGACGTGGATGCCAGCACGCCATTGGCGCCATCGTTCGGAAACCGGTCTGCGTGATACACCGTGATCAGGTTTTTCGGATTGCGCGGGTTGATCGCGACATATGGTTCGCTTTCCGCGTTGACGTACGCCGCCGTGATGGGGAAGTCCGGACCGTTGCAGTCGGCAGCGAACGGTGTCGCGGCGGATACCCGGGGAAGATCGCGGTACGCGTCGTGTATAGCCCCATCCGGTCCGGCCTTGGCCAATCCCAGGACGCCCAGGGACGCAAAGACCACGGCATTTGCCACCGTTGTGGTCTTGGACTTTTGTGACATGCTCGCTCCTCACATTTAATGGCGGTGGGCCGTAACACCGAACAGTGTGCGAACGCGCTATTCAACACGCACGGGCAGGACGCCGCCGGAAGGCCTGCGCAGGAGTTTGGCAGTGCACCCACCTCTTCGGCAACCCGTTGCACCAGCGTTCGAACCATCGCGTCACCCGTTGCGAGAGCTTGGCGCAGTCTGTGCCTTTCAGGAAGTGGCGCCGGATCCGTGACCGGACCAGGCCCTTGCGGTTTCCGACGGTGCCCTGCACCCAGCGGTGATACGGCTGACCGAAGTACGAGCGCGTCCCCACAGCGGATGTTCGTGCGGTACGGACTCCACGACGAGGACCAGGCCGCCTCGATGCTCGTGTGCTTGCACTCGGGGGTCCATGGGCATGACGCGGTGTTGGTGAGCGAGGGCTGACTCGTTTCGTCATGCCGGGTGTCTCACCGCGATGGTTCAGGGCTCGCGTCGCCCCTGCGGCGGGCGCCTGTTGCTTCGGACCCGCGGAGCCGGCGCGATGAGACCCCGGCCCAGCAGCTGCGCACCGAGCGAGTAGAAGTAGAGATAGCCGCGGTGCTCGCCGAAACCGTCGATGACGGCCGCCGACAGCGGTCCCCGAGGCAACGACAGGAGCGCGCCGAGGCCGCGGGCGGCGCCCGTGTCCTGCGGCGGGAACACCTCCGTGCGACCGAACCCGCGAAGCAGAATGACCGCCGCGGTCCATGGGCCGATGCCCGGCTCTTCCGTGAGGGCCGCGAGCGCGGCCCGCGTTGGCAGCGCCGCAAACGTCTCCTCCCGCAGGTCGCCTGAGGCGATCCGCGCCGCGAGACGCCGCAGGGTCTCGGCCTTCTGCCGGCTCAAACCCACCGACCGGAGCATTTCGAGATCCGCTTCAGCGACGACCTCCGGCTCCGGAAAGGCGAACCACCGGGTTCCCCCGACATCGACGCTGGCTCCGAAACGGTCGACCAGACGCCCCATAATCGACACGCCCGCGTCAAGACTGAGTTGCTGAAACGGAATGACGCTTCCGAAGGTCTCGAAGAGGCTCGGAAAGCGTGGCGGTCGAAAGCCGCGGAGCGCGAGCGCCGTCGAGCGAAGCCCTCTCTTCCGCTCCGCCCACCGCTGCATTGCCGCCGGGTCCACGTCCAGTCCCAGTGTCCTGCGGAGAGATGCTGCGACGATCGCTACCGTTGCGGGCGACGGCGCGCCGTTCAGGATGGCGAATCGGACATCGGGTACGTCGATCGACCCGAAGTTTCGCGTCTCGACGAGCCACACCCCCTCCGTGGTGGCGTACGCACGGCGATACCCGCTGCCCACCCACGTGTCCACACGGTTCGTGGGCCGACGCTGCAACAGTCGTACGGTCGCCTCAAGGTGAAACGGCCCAGCGGTCGGAAGCGAGCGATGCTCCGGTCCACCGACACCCGGCGCATGCGTGATGTTGTCCAGCCGGAGACCCTGACCGGCGTCGCGCAACCGTTGTGTCGCTTGCCACAGCGGCCCCTCGCGAGGGTGCCCCGCTCGCCAGTCGCCGTTCATCTCCGTGCGTCCGTCCGCGCGGGCTTGGGGTAGAGCAGCCGACCCCCTTTGACTCTCAGGAACCCGGTACGGCGGTGCAGCTTGGCCGTGCTCCGGCTCTGGATGTGCAAGACCCGCCACCCATCGACCGCCAGCGCGTCGGCGATAAGCGCGCGGTGACAACGCGCAACGAACGCCTCGGCGCACATGATCGCCGTGACGCGCTCGCGGCCCTCGGTTTCCAGGCGCCGCAGTCCGTCCCGAAATTCCTCCGTTTGCATGTAGTCGGCATATCCGCGGAAGGAGGCATTGATCCAGCCGGTGTTCGGTGAATCCGCGTGCGTGTGGCGAAGGCCACCCAGCGCGCGGAGGTGTCGGTACCGGATGCGGGCGGCCTTCAGCGTCCCGCGCAAGGCCGTCTGCTCGTACTGCGGATTGTGGCGCGAGCGCGGAATCGTCCGAACATCCACGACTTCCTGGATGCCGTGCGCGACCAGCAGTGCGAGAAAATCGGCGATCGGGCGCGTCGAATGACCTATGGTGTACAGCACCGGCTTCTTCATCGTGTTCCCTCCGTCCCTTCCTGCATCGCGCCCGGCGGCATACCCGCCCCGATTCAGCAGAGCCACGATGGCTCAGATATTGGGCAGCAGGTCACAATAGTCATCGTCCCCGTGGTTGAGCGAGGGCGAGACGGCCGTCGCATCGCGGCTCCCGTGCTGCGGCGCGCCCGAGTACTCTACTAGATAATGCATCTGGCAACAATTCTCAGCGGAATGCTTGCCGCGACACTGGCGGGGAATGCCGCAATTGCCGACGGCGCGCAGGACGCACCCGCCAAGCGGTTGGCCTCGATCGTGGGCGTGGCCGTCGAGGAGTACGGCAAGGCCGTGGATGAGCAGGGCCGGCTGAAGTCGGCCGTCGAACTCCAGGAAGCCACCGGCTTCCTGGTGGATGCCAGGGACGTCGCAAGGCGACTCGCCACACCGAACATCGCCTACACGCTGGCGTTGATCGACTCGCTTTCGACGCTGGTCGAACAGCGCGCGGCGCCCGCGGCGTTGCGCGCGCTGCACGCGCGCTTCACCGTATCGCTTGGCGCCGATGGCGCACTCGATCGTCCCAGCCGCGCCATCAACCAGGCCGAGGGCCAGGCGCTGTTCCGCCAACATTGCGCGGCCTGTCATGGCGCGCTGGGCAATGCCGATGGCGTGCAGTCCGCGCAGCTCACACCGCGGCCGGCGAGGCTGTCGGACGCGGAACTACTCCGGACGGCGACGCCGGCATTGCTGTACCGTATCGTCTCCGTGGGTGTGACGGGAACGGCGATGACGGGGTGGTCCGGGTTGCTGACGCCGGACCAGCGCTGGGCGGTGGTGGCGTACGTCAACACGTTGCGCAGCAGCGACGCCGAGCGGGCGCGTGGCACCGTCCTGTTCTCGGCGAAGGCGTTGCCTGAGTGGCGGCAGTTCGATTGGCAGGCCGAGCGCAGCGATGCGGACATCGCGCTGGTGCTGGCCGGGCATGGCATGGCGTCGTCCGACGTGCGCGCGTTGACGGCCGCCCTGCGGGTGTCACCGCAGGTCTCGACGCTCGCCGGGGGATCGACGCCGTCCGACGCCGTACGGCGCGTGGTGCGGACGCTCGACGATGCGCTCGACGCCGCCCGCTCGGGTGACCGGGCAAGTGCCAGCGATCGCGCGTTCGACGCGTATCTCGCCTTCGAGCCGCTTGAGGGGCCGGCGCGGGCGCGCGACCCGAACCTCGTGGCGGCGATGGAGCGCCACTTCGGCGACTTCAAGGGTGCTGTCCGGACGCTGGACCTGGAGGCTGCCGGCGAGGCGCGCGCCGAGATCGAGCGCGGCCTGCCGCGGGTGCTCGAGCTCGCGGACACTTCGGCGTCGGGCTGGGGGGCGTTCTTCGAATCGCTCGTGATCATCCTGCGCGAGGGCTTCGAGGCCATCCTCGTGATCGGCGCGGTGGTGGCGTTCCTCCTGAAGACGGGGAACCGGCACCGGCTGCGGGACATCTGGTACGGCGTCGGCACCGGGCTGGTCGCGAGCGCGGTGATGGCGGTGGTCATCAGCACGGTGCTGAAGGCGGTACCGGCGAGCCGCGAGATCATTGAGGGCGGCACGATGCTGGTGGCCGTCGTGGTGCTCTTCTCGGTGAGCTACTGGCTGCTGAGCAAGGTCGAGGGGGCGCGCTGGCAGAAGTTCATCAGGGGGCGCGTGGACGCGGCGCTGTCGAGCGGCGGAACCCTGGCGCTGGCGCTGGTGGCCTTTCTCGCGGTGTTCCGCGAAGGGGCCGAGACGGCCCTGTTCTACCAAGTGCTGCTTACGCGGCCCGGGTCGGCCGTACCGGTGTTCGCCGGCCTTGCGGCCGGGGCGATCCTGCTCGCGGTAGTCTTCACGCTGTTCTACCGTTTCGGCGTGAGGATCCCGTTGCGCCCGTTCTTTGCCGCGACGAGCGTCCTGCTCTACGCCATGGCGTTCGTGTTCACCGGCCGGGGCATCAAGGAGTTGCAGGAAGGCAACGTGGTTGCGACGACGCCGGTACCGGGCGTTCCGCACATCGAGCTCCTTGGCGTCTACCCGACCGTCGAAACGCTGGTGGCGCAAGCGGTGCTCGTCGGCCTGCTGCTGTGGGCGCTCTGGAAGTCGCTGGGGCCGCTGGCGGCCGACGAGGATCCGGAGCCCGCCGAGATGCCCGCCGTGGTGCCCGCCGAGGTGCCCACCGAGATGCCCGCCGAGATACCCGCCGAGGTGGCTTCGCGCCTGGCCGAGCTGACGGCGAACGCCCGGCTGCTCCAGGATCGCGTGGTGGTGCTGGAGCAGGAGATTGCGGCGCACGAGCACGCCGCCGACGAGCACGTGCAGTCGCGCTTCTCGCCGCCCTAGCCCGCAATTCTGACGAGTGGTGCCAGCAGTGGTACGCGGTCGGTTTGTTCGGGGGCGACGGCACCCCGGGTGGTCGCGACCCGCGCTTGAACAGTTCTTGACACCCACGGTTGAGCGCCGCTCGTATGACGCCGGCGCGCGGTCCGTGCGGACGAGACGTTCGCCACCTCGGCAGCGCGCAGTCCCCCGCCGCGGTCGGCGCCAGTCGGAACGCACGGGTGCGACTGCCACAAACCAGCACCACACGCCGAATCGTGGATGTCCGCTCCCAGCAACGCCACATCGTCAAGCAGTTCGTCGCTGCCGCCACTCGGCAATGATTCCCGCATTCTGTACATTTCAATCCAGCGGCTTCGCAACCGCCTGCGCCACATCCAACCGGAAGCTCCGGACGCGCAGTCGGCTCGAGGCGGTGACGCACGAGCAACACCGGGGACGGTCCGACGGATCATCGCCCCACCGATCGCGCCCGACCGATTTCGCCTCGGCGGCCGTCAGGAACTTCGGCCGCAACGGCTGCGTATCTCTGATGTCTGCACACGCAAGGAGCGCTGCAAGATGCCGACTCATCAGGTCCGATTGCTCGCCTCGCAGGACATCGCCGCCGGAACCATGGCGTTCCGCGTCGAGAAGCCCGCCGGATTCGTCTTCAAGGCAGGCCAGTTTGCCGACGTCACCCTCGTCAACCCGCCCGAGACCGACGCCGAAGGCAACACGCGGGCGTTCTCGCTGGCGAGCGCGCCGCACGAAGACTCGCTGATGTTCGCCACCCGGATGCGCGACACGGCGTTCAAGCGGGTGCTGGGGGCGTTGGAACCCGGAGCGGAGCTCACGCTGGACGCGCCGCATGGGTCGTTCACGCTGCACAACAAGCGGGACATTCCCGCTGTCTTCCTCACCGGCGGCATCGGGATCACCCCGGTCCGGAGCATCGTGCTACAGGCGGCCCACGACAAGCTGCCCCACCGGATCGTGCTGTTTTACTCCAACAACCGGCCCGAGGACGCAGTGTTCCTCGACGAGTTGATGGCGGCCCAGGCAGCGAACCCGCAGTGCACCGTGGTTGGCACGATGACGCAGATGGAGCGGTCGAGTCACAACTGGCAGGGCGAGACCGGGTTCATCACCGAGGCCATGCTTAACAAGTCGCTCGACGACCTGACGCGCCCGATCTATTACATCGTCGGACCGCCCGGCATGGTGCAGGCAATGCGCGACCTGCTCGGTGGCGCGGGCGTGGACGACGACAACATCCGCACCGAGGAGTTCTCGGGCTACTGACACCGCGTCGCGAATGCGGTGGTCATTCGCCCAGGACCAGGAGAGGTCGAGTGGTCGCGCCAGAGAACAGACTGCGGGTCTTCACCGGTATTCAGCCCACCGGGCGATTGCACCTCGGCAACCTCGTCGGGGCGCTGATCGGGTCTGTCCCGAGTCTAGTTGAAAATTCAGGTGGTGCCTCCATACTGCAGCGTTGATCCCAGCAAGGATTCACGCTCCACCACAGAGGACACCACCCATGCGAAGAGTACGAGGAAAGGCCCCGACGCACCAGCAGGCG
>JBBQZD010000168.1:0-6469 GCA_038208045.1 Gemmatimonadales bacterium
GCTACCGTGCTGGCGGAGATCGGGCGGGCGCTGGTGAACGTGCACGGCCAGCACGAGGCCCAGTCGTTGCTCGACGTGGAGGCCCAGCGGCAGATCCTCGACGCCTTCGCCGGCGCGCGGCCGCAGGCCGACGCGGTGGCGGCGGCGCACGCCGCGCTGGCCGACGCGCGGCACGCCGTCGCGCAGCTCGAGCGGCGGCGGGACGCGGCCCAGAAGCGCGCCGACTACCTGCAGCACGTCGCGCGGGAAGTCGGCGAGGCCACGCTGGTGGAGGGTGAGGACCAGCGGCTCGACGACGAGGGGCGCCGCCTGACGCACGCCGAGGAGCTGCGGGCGCTCGCCGCCGAGCTCACGGACGCGCTCGACGCGGGCGAGCATGCCGTGCTGCCGCGCCTGGGCGCCCTGCAGAAGCCCCTGGCCGCGCTGCAGCGCATTGACCCCAGCGTCGCGCGCCTGCAGGAATCGTACGATGCGGCCTACTATGCGCTGCAGGAAGTGGCGCGCGAGGCGGCCGGCTACGGCGAAGGCGTGGCGCGCGACCCGGAGCGACTCGCCGAGGTGGAACGCCGGCGCGACCTCATCTTCCGCCTCGTGCGGAAGTACGGCGGCTCCGTGGCGGCCGCCCTCGAGACCGCGCGCGAAGCCCGCGCCGAGCTGTCGCTGCTCGACACCGCGGCCCTCGACCTGCGCGACCTCGAGGCGCGCGTCGCGAGCGCGTCGGCCGCGCTCTCCGCGGCCGCCGCCGCACTGACCAGGGCACGGCAAAAGGCCGCCAGCGCCCTCGCCGAGCAGGTGGAGGCGCAGTTTCCCGGTCTCGGCCTGGCGGACGGCCGGTTCCACGTGGTGCTCTCGCCGCGCGCGGAGCCCGGCGCGGTGGGCGCCGAGGACGTGGAGTTCCGCGTGGCGCTCAACGTCGGCCACGAGGCGCGCGCGCTCACGCGCGTGGCGTCGGGCGGCGAGCTGGCGCGCGTGATGCTGGCGCTCAAGACCATCCTCGCCCGGGTGGATCGCGTGCCGACGCTGATCTTCGACGAGGTCGACGCGGGCATCGGGGGCAAGGTGGGGCAGCAGGTTGGCGATGCGATGCGGCGCGTGGCCGACCATCATCAGGTGTTCGCCATCACGCACCTGCCGCAGATCGCCGCGCGTGCGCAGCATCACATCTCGGTGCAGAAGGGCGCCAAGGGCGGCGTGACCACCGCCGACATTGCCGTGCTCGACGGCGACGCGCGGGTGGAGGAGATTGCCCGCATGCTGGGCGGTGACGCAGACAGCGCCACCAGCCGGGCGCACGCGCGTGAGCAGTTGCAGTCGGCGTCGGCGGCCGAGCGAACGTCTAGCGCCGCCCCCAGAGCGACGGGTACCAGCGCACGGTCACCACGTCGCGCGTGAGCTTGCGCACGCGCCAGCCACGCCCGGTGGTGGTCTGCAGGAACTCGTACGACACGTCAAACAGGTGGCGCGCCCGGCCGGCGCGGACCGCGGGCGCCGTGGAGTAGGTGCCGCCGAGCCCGAACCGATGCTCCGTCCAGTCGGTGGCGGCGACCCACGCCTGCGCATCGCCGTCTACGGCGGCACTTCCGGCGGGGGAGGCCGCGATGCGCCACGAATCTGCGGCCTGCTGGCTGTACGACCACGACGCGCCCAGCCAGATGCCGGGCGTCAGCGCAAAGCGCGGCACGATGGACGCGTCCACGCGCGCCCCCGGCGTGCGCGAGAGCGTCACCTCGCGGTCGGCGCGCAGCAGCGGGAAGGCCACGCCGCCGACGGCTGGCGCCCCGGCGGCTGGCAGGCGCATGGCAAAACGCTCATCGGCCATCTGCGAGTAGCCGACGATGACCGTGGCGGCCAGCCGTGATCGCCAGAAGAGGTCGCTGAAGGACTGGATGGTCAGGCCCCCGCCCACGCTTCCGGCCACGGGCGCGAAGACCTCGTCGGCCGGTGGGGCGTCGGCGCCGCCGAGTCGGACGGCGAGTCCGGCGGACTGCCGAATGGCAAAGCCGCGAATGGCCGCAGTGTCGTTGCCTGTGTTGTCGAACAGGCGCGCCTTGGCGGTGATGGCCGCGTCCGCCAGGCCGTAGGCGTGGACCGCACGGAGTGGCCGCAGGCGATAGCCGTAGAGGGAATCGGTGAGCAAACGCTGCACGTCGCTCTCGGCGAACGGCGCGGCCCCCGCGGGTCCCTGCGTGCCGATGGCCGCGTTGCCGTAGCCGGCAAACTGGTCGCGCAGCCCCAGGATGCGCTGCTGGATGGCGAGGTGCGCGGTGGTGTTGGCGACGGGCACGAACGGCAGGCCGACCGCACCGCCGCGGCCACCGTAGAGCTGGTTGAGCGCGTTCGCGAAGGACGAGGCGTTGGCGACCAGCGACTGCACCCCGGCGACGTTCGCGAGCAGCGGCGAGCACCCAGACGTGGACGGCGACGCCTGGCACAGGGTCAGGCGACGCGCGGTCTGCGCCGCGGCACTGTCGACCTGCGACACGAGCACCGCGTTGCTGGTGCGCGCACCGGCCACCAACCAGGCCGGATTGAACCCCATCGTCCCTTCAGTGCGCGACGGGTTGATGGTGACGCCGGTCTCGATGGCATGGCTCACGACGCGCACGCGGGCGCCGATCGTGAGGCGCGAGAGCAGGCCGACCTCGAGCGTGATCGGCTCGTCAACGGAGGCATCGCGCCGCCCAATCCGCAGCTGGCCAAGCGACGCGTCGAAGGCGCCGATGCCCGAGAGCGACGCCACCAGCGGGTTGGCGGCCATCAGCCGGGCGTCGTACGCGCCATTCCACACCGACGGCGACGCCGAGGCGCCGAGGGCGTGCAGCTTGCCGTCGGCGTCGTAGCGCTCGTTGGCCCGGTCCCACAGGGCGCCCACGGCCAGCCGCATGGTGCCGGCGCGGAGGGTCGACGCGTCGTCCCAGGGCCCGAGCACGCGTTGCGCGGCGGCGGGTGACGCGAGGGCGATCAGCGCTGCCGCGGCGAGGGTCCGATGGCGCATTGGTGTGATCACGAAATGAGGCGTGGAGATTGCGGACCAGCTAGCTTAGCATCACACATTCCATCCCGAAACCTAATGCGCGAACCGTCGCTTCCGAGCATTCCGTGGCAGGTCACCGGCAACCACTGGGTCGCGCTGCCCTGCGTACACCCCGTGGACGGTTCGGTTCACGCCCTCGGCGTGCTGCACCGGGGTGCGCGGGCGGCGGTGGAGTTCGCCGGCGGACCGGCGTTTCTGGAGGGCGACGCGCCGGCGCTGGCGCGTCCCGTGCTGAGCGTTGACGGACGGCGCGTGGAGCTTGCCACGGGCGGCATCGCCTGGGAGCGCGCGCTGCACTGGCTCCCGACCTTCACGTCGACCGTGGGTGACCTTGTCGTGCGGGGCACGCTCTTTGCGCCCTACGGCCGTGACAGCGACATCGCGGGTGCGGTGTATGCCCTGGCCGTGGAAAACCGGGGAACGACGACGCGCGCGGTCACGCTCTCGCTAGAGGGCGTTCTGGGCCACCGGCAGTTGCGGGTCCGCAGCGCGCGGCCGCTGGACGACGCCGCGAGCCTGACGACGCCGGTCCCGGGCGTCGTCGTGCTCGACGGGACCGCCGCGCCGGGCCTGGCCGCGCTCGCGATCGCCAGCGACGAGGAGGCCGAGGTGGTCGTGCAGCAGGGCGAGGCGCCGTCGTATGCGCTGCACCGGGTGTTTGAGGTGCCGGCCGGCGGGCGTGCGGAGTGCGCGTACTACATCGGAGCCGGCCCGGAGCGCGACGGCGCGCAGGCCACCGTGGCCGTGCTGCGGCGGCGCGGTTGGCGCTCGCTGCTGACCGCCACGCGCGAGGCGTTGCGCACGCTCGAGCAGTCCACGGGATCCGAGTCGCTCGACCTGCTCGTCAATCGCAACCTGATGTTCGCGTATTTCTTTGGCGTCGCGCGCGGCCTCGACGACGCCCAGTACTACCTGGTGCGGAGCCGCGCCCCGTGGCATCCCGCGGGCGTGACGATCCGCGACTGGGAGGCGTTGAGCTGGACGATCCCCGCCGTGCAGCTGGCCGACCCGCCGCTGGCGCGCGAGCTGATTCTGCGCGCGTGCGAAGTGCACGGCTACGCGCCGGGGCAGGGGGTGCACTATTTCGACGGCACCCTGTTCGAGCCGGGCTTTTCGCTCGAGGGCTGTGCGTCGTACGCGATCGCCGTGGACCGGTACATCCGCGACACCGGCGACGACCGCATCGTGGAGGAACCCGTCCTCGCGGACACGCTGTACGTCTCCACCGACGACCTGTCGGCGCGGCGCGACAAGGTGCACCCGCTGTACCACACCGAGGTGACGCTTGCCGGCACGCCGGCGCCGCTGCCCTTTACGCTGCACGGCAACGCCGTGGTTGCCTACGCGCTCGACTGCCTCAGGCGCACGCTCGACGAGGAGGCGTCGAAGACGCTGCAGGATCCCGAAGGGGTGCGCGCGGCGCTGCGCCGGCATTTCGCTCCCGGGGGTGACAAGTCGTCCTTCGTCGCGGCCAGCGACCTCGCCGGCCAGGTGCACGAGGCCGACGACCCGATCGGATCGGCGCTTTGGCTGCCGCTCTACGAGACGGTCGAGCGCACCGATTCGGTCTATCGCCGGACGGCGAAAAAGGTCGTCGCGCCGGAGTACCTGTCGCAGCAGCTCGCGCGGCTCATGGGACCCGACGCGCCGAAGGTGCTCGAATGGCTTCGCCACGCGCCACTCTCGCTGGGCGTGGCCTCGGAGCGCGTGAACGCCGACGGCGAGGCGCTGTCCGGTGGTGGCGATGCGGCGCTCAGCGGCTTGCTGGCCTACGCGACCTGGTTTGCGGTGCACGCCTTCGGCGTGCGCCCGTGATCGCCGAGGACGCGCGACGGCACTTCACCCGCGCGTTCGGCGGCTCGCCCGACCTCGTAGTCTCGGCGGCCGGCCGCGTGAACTTGATCGGCGAGCATCTGGACTACAACGGCGGCTGGGCGCTGCCGATCGCCATCCAGCGCCGGACGGCGGTGGCCATCCGTGTGCGCGACGGTACGCGGCTTACGCACATCAACTCGGGTGGCACCGGGGGCGTCCTGGCCCTCGACCACGACCGCCTGCGGCGTCAGCGCAAGTGGACGGATTACGTGTCGGGCGTGCTCGACCAGTTGGTGGCTGCCGGCGTGGCGCTGCCCGGGTTCGAGGCGGCCGTGGCGAGCGACATTCCGTCCGGGAGCGGCCTCAGCTCATCGGCGGCGCTCGAGGTGGCCTACGGTTTCGCCGTACGCACGGTCCTCGGGCTCGATGCCGACCGGCAGGCACTCGCGCTGCTGTGCCAGCGGGCGGAACGCGAGTTCGTCGGCGTGCCGTGCGGCGCCATGGACCAGCTGGCCGCGGCCTGCGGCCGGGAAGGGCATGCGCTGCACATGGGGTTCGCCCCGGTGACCGTGCGCCTCGTGCCGTTCACCGAACGGGTGCTGGTGTTCAACACGGCCGTCCCGCGGGCGCTCCGCGGTTCGGCGTACGAGGAGCGCGTGCGCGAGTGCGGCCGGGCCCTCGAGGCCATCCAGCGGCTGGCCCCCGAGGTGCAGACGCTCTCCGACGCCACGGCGGACCAGGTCGAGGCCGCCGAGATGGACGACGTGGTTCGGCGGCGCGCACGGCATGTGCGCAGCGAAGGGGCGCGCGTGCGGCAGGCGGTGGCGGCGCTCGCGGCCGGAGGGCCGTTTCCGGGGGACGTCGCGCTCGCGTCGCATGCGTCGCTGCGCGACGACTACGACTGCTCGTCGCGCGAGCTCGACTGGGTGGTGGAGCGGGCCATGCGCGAGCCGGGGGTGCGCGGCGCCCGCCTGACCGGCGCGGGGTGGGGCGGATGCGCGGTGATCTTTGGCGCCGAGGGGGCGCTGGAGGCGGTGCAGCGCGTGCTCGACGCGGACTATGAGGCGGCGATGGGCCGACGGCCGCGCAGCTGGATCGTCACGGCCGACGACGGGGCGCGCATCGAGGCGTAGCGCAGGCGTTGCCCTGCGACCGGTGCGCGAGTAGAATCCGGGGCATGCGGGAATAGCTCAGTTGGTAGAGCACAACCTTGCCAAGGTTGGGGTCGCGGGTTCGAGTCCCGTTTCCCGCTTGGGGACGGAGTACGACAGAAGACGACAGAGGGCGACAGACGACGACAGAGGGCGGGGGGCCGCGAGGCTTCCCGCCCTTTGTGTTCGTGCCCAGATTCCGTTATCCGTTTCGAATTCGGAATTCGCAATCCTCCTCCGGAATCCGGATTCCGATTCCGAAGTCGCGACGCCGGGGTGGCGAAACTGGCTAGACGCGAGGGACTTAAAATCCCTTGGGAGCAATCCCATCCGGGTTCGATTCCCGGCCCCGGCATGACGGCCGTGCAGCTGCGCGCCGCCGCGCGCCGCGCCGCGCGCCGCGCCGCGCGCCGCGCCGCGCGCCGCGCACGGCTCGTGCGGGCGCAGTATGTGATCGGCAGGATCGCAC
>JBBQZD010000169.1:0-6462 GCA_038208045.1 Gemmatimonadales bacterium
CTCTTCGCTGCGCCCGTCCTCGAGGGACCGACGTCCGCGGCGCGCCGGCGCACCGCGCATCGCCGTCATCGTCTTGGAGATGTTGGCCGACACCGCTTCCTGGTCGACCGTCCCGCGCTTGCCCTTCTTCCGGCGCGGACCGCTCGACGGCGTCTGCGGCGAGGACGGCGCACCACCCGGCGCGCCGGTGCCACGGCCGCGATCGTCGCGGCGGCCGCCGCTCAGTCCACCGCCGGGAGCGGCGGAGGCGATTGGCCGGGGCGGCATGGGCAGTCGACTGCCCGGGCGCTGGCGCGGTGCACCAGGCACCACGGGTCGCGGCCGCGGACGCGGTGGGCTGTCGGACGCGGCGGACGGCCGCGACGGCGGAGCGGGCGGCTGTAGCGGAGCGGCGGGACGCGGCGTGAACACCGGCGCTGGAGCGACGCGCGTCACGTCCGTCGCGGCGGGCGGCGTGGCGGCCATCGGCGCCGCGGGGGCCGCAGTGGCCGTCGGGGCCGCCTTGGCAGGAGCGGCGGCAGCGGGCGCGGCCGTCGGCTCGGACGCCGGCTCGGTGGCAGCCACCGGCGATGACGCGACCGGCGGTGCGGAGGGCGCCGCGGCCGACGCGCTCGGCGCGCTTTCTACTGTCGGGGCCGGTGCGGCCGCGGCTTCCGGCGCCTCGACCACGGCGGGTGCCGCGCGACGGCGGCGCACCTTGGGCGTCGTCTCGGCAGCGGACTCTGCCTCGGGCTCGGGCGTCGGCTCGGACGCCTGCTTCTTCTTGGCGCGGGACTTCGGCGCCGGTTTGGCGTCGTCCGCCTTGGCGGTCTTGGCCGCGGCGGTGCCGCGCCGGCGGCTCTTGGCCGGCGCCGGCGTCTCCGCGTCGTGGGCGCGCTTGCGCTTCTCGCGTTCCCAGCGAGCCCGCGCGCGCGAAATCTGGTCATCCGTCAGCGGCGTCAGGTGGCTGCGCACCACGACGTCCATGGTGCGAAGCATGCCCTGCACCTCGTCGCTCGAGATGCCGAACTCAGCCGCCAGATCACTCACCCGAAGCTTCGTCAAACTGCCTCCCTCGTACTGCTACTCGGTCACGGAGCCGAGCGCTCCGCGAATCCCCTTGGCCAACGGCGCGTCGATGATGCCGATCGCGGCCGTTGATTCCCGTCCCGCCACGGCGCCCAGTTCGGCCGCCGGAAACCCATCCACCACGCTCACACCCTTCGCCCGCACGAGCGGCAGCACCTTGTCGCGGCTGTGCCGCGACGCGTCCTCCGCCACCAACACGAGCTTCAGCGTCCCGCTCATCGCCGCCGCCCGCACCATCTCCACCCCCACCACCGCATTGCGCGCCCGCACGCCGAGACCAGCGAGTGCCAGCAATTTCCGGCGACGTGCCTCGTCGATCATCGCGCCCGGCTCACGCCGTGCCGGGCGCATCGGCGTCCGCGGCCGCTTCAGCCGCCGGGACGTCGCCGCCCTCCGATTCCACCGCACCGTCGGTCTCCGTCGCCCCGTCGTCCGCGGCGCCCGCGTCGGCGGTGTTCTCGTCCATCGTCAATTCGTCAATGAGCGCGATGATGCGATCCGCCTCGGCCGGCGCGATGCCGGGCAGGCGCAGGAAGTCGTCGCGCTCGAGATCGAGAATGTCGTTCAAGGTGCGGAAGCCGCCTGCCTCGAGCACTGCGACCGTCGCCGGCGGCAGGCCCTCGATGGCCGACAGCTGCACGTCGGCGGCCTCCTCCTCCTCGTCGGGCAGCGGCTGGAACAACGGGATGTCCCCGCCCCGCTCGAGCCATTCGCGGCTCGAGTAGAGATCGATCTTCCAGCCGGTCAGCTCGGACGCGAGTCGCACGTTCTGGCCGTTGCGGCCGATGGCCAGCGACAGCTGATCCTCGTCGACGATGGCCTGAATGGTCTTGGTGGCGGCGTCGCTGAAGACACGGGCGACCTAGGCCGGCGCGAGCGCGAGCTTGGCGAAACGCTCGGGGTCGGGCGACCACGGCACGATGTCGATGCGCTCGCCGCCGAGCTCCTGCACCACGGCCTGCACGCGCGAGCCCTTGAGGCCGACGCACGCGCCCACCGGATCGATGGCGTCGTCCTTGGAGACGACGGCGATCTTGGTGCGGCTGCCGCATTCGCGCGCGGAGGCCTTCACCTCGACGATGCCCTGCTGGATCTCGGGCACCTCGAGCTTGAAGAGCGCCTGCACGAACATCGGGTCGGCGCGCGAGAGCACGAGGCGCGGCCCCTTGGGCGTCTCCTCGATCTTCTTGAGCACCGACCGCAGCGGCTCGCCCTGCTTGTAGTCCTCGCGATGGTTCTGCTCGCGATACGGGATGATCGCTTCGGCTTCGCGGAACTTGTTGAGCATCACGACGATCTTGCCGCGCTCGATCTGCTGGATCTCGCCGGAGAGGAGGTCGCCCACGCGGCCCGCGAACTCGTCGCGGATCTTCGTGCGCTCGCCCTCGCGGACGCGCTGGATGATGCGCTGCTTGGCGGCCTGCACGGCGGAGCGCCCGAACTCGGCGAACTCCACGGGCTCTTCCATGATGTCGCCGACCTCGAACTCCTCGTCCTCGAAGCGCGCCTCCTCGAGGGAGATTTCGCGGCCCGCGTCCTCGACCGTCGCCACGACGGTCTTGAGGAGCATGATGCGAATCTCGCCCTTGGCCTCGTCGATGGAGATGTCGGCCTGGACGTTGGGGCCATGCTTCTTGGCCAGGGCGGCATGAATGCCGTCCTGCAGCAGGGCGTGCAGCTCCGCGCGGTCGATCTGCTTCGCGTTCGACAGCTCGCGGAACGCGGCAAGAATTTCAGCCGATCCAGACATCCAGAACCTCGTTACGTTTTCCAGTGAAACGCCAGGCGGGCCTCTTCGACGTCGGCCAGCCCGAGCACATGCTCAACATCCTTGGCATCGCGGAGATGCAGGCGCACCGCGCCGGCCTCCTCGCTGACACTCACGATTTCCACCTCTGCCCGGCCGCCGAGCACCGGACTCTTCACGTTGGCGCGGCGCCCGACGAAGCGACGCCAGTCGCCGTCCGTGCGCAGCGGCCGTTCCATTCCCGGCGAGGACACCTCGAGCACGTAGCGGTCGCCGAACAGCGCCGGATTTGCATCCAGCACCTCTTCGATGGCCCGCGACGACCGCGCGCAGTCATCCACGGTGACCTTCGCGAGGTCCCGCCGATCAATGCGCACGTCGAGCAACGGCCGGCTGCGAGTGCCCCCGACGCGCAGTTCGACGAGATCGAACCCCAACGGGTCAAGTGCAGCAATGACAATGGGTTCCAGTGCCTGCTTCACCTGATCCAGTTCCCCGATAAAGACAAAAAAATGTGGGGGGCGACCCCACATTTCCAAGGCGGTCGCCCAACCCGCCCAGCCAGAACATTATAGATGCCGGGCCCCGGGGCGTCAAGGACGCCAGGGCGCCGTCGGCGCTCAGGCCGATGGTGCGATGACCGCGACCTGGCGCGCGGCGTCGCCCGCGCGATGCGAGAAGAAGCGGTCGTTGTGGCATCTGGTGCAGCTGGCGCTCGCATCGATCTCCTTCACGCCGGCGAGGCGCGCCTGGTCGGCCAGCAATGCGCGAAGGTCCACGGGGGACGGCGCCGCGACCGTGCGGCGCATCAGCTGCGCGTAGACGTCGGGGCTCACCTCGTAGCACGTACCGCAGATCGCCGGTCCGAGGTGCACGACGAGATCGCGCGGCTGGAGTCCGAGGGCGGCGAGGGCGTGAATTCCCGCCGGCAGAATGCCAGCCACGATGCCCCGCCAGCCCGCGTGCAGGAGGGCGGACGCGCCCTTGGCGTGCCCGATGAAGACCGGCACGCAGTCGGCCACCGTCACCACCAGTGCGGTGTCGCGATGCGCCGTGCAGTGCGCGTCGGCGGCGTCGGTGCGCAGCCACCCGTCCCAGCCCGCCTGGTGCGTGATGACCTTGGCGCCGTGCACCTGGTGCGACGACGCGAGCCGGCCGCCCGTGGCGCGCATGAGCGCGAACCAGCGGTCATTCACCTGCTGCACCGGGGCGTCGTCCGTGAACCCGAACGATCCGGCGTCGCGCGTGGTGGTGAACGCCGCGAGCCCAAGCACGGCGAACGACGTGACCCGCTCGCGCGGCGGCAGCGCGCCGCTCATGGTCAGTCGTCCACGCGGGTGATGCTCGCCCCGAGGGCGTTCAGGCGCTCGTCGATGCGCTCGTACCCACGGTCAATCTGTCCGACGTTCTTGATGGTGCTGGTGCCCCTGGCGCACAGCGCCGCGAGCAGCATGGCCATACCGGCGCGGATGTCGGGGCTCTCCACGGTGCCCGCGCGCAGCTCAGACGGCCCGGCGACGAGGGCCCGGTGCGGATCGCACAGTACGATGCGCGCGCCCATGGAAACGAGCTTGTCAACGAAGAACATCCGCGACTCGAACATCTTCTCGTGCATGAGGATGAGCCCGTCGCACTGCGTGGCCGTCACGATGGCGATGGACATGACGTCTGCCGGGAAGGCGGGCCACGGCTGGTCTTCGAGCTTGGGCACGTGCCCGCCCAGGTCATTCTGGATCACCATGCGCTGCGCCGCGGGGACGATGACGTCGTCGCCGTCAATCTGGCACGAGACACCGAGGCGCTCGAAGCCCATGAGGACCGAGCGGAGGTGGCGCACGCCGGCGCCGGCGATGCGCAGTTCGCTGCGCGTTACCGCGGCAAGCCCGATGAAGGAGCCGACCTCAATGTGATCCGGCCCGATGGCGTGCGAGGCGCCACCGAGCGCCGAGCCGCCGTGAATGGTCAGCGTGTTGGTGCCGATGCCCTCGATGCGCGCGCCGAGCGCGGCGAGAAAGTCGCAGAGGTCCTGCACGTGTGGCTCGCTCGCCGCGTTCCGCAGGACGGTCGTTCCGGTGGCCGCGGCGGCGGCCATCACCGCATTCTCGGTGCCGGTGACGCTGGGCTCGTCAAGGAAGACGTCGGCGCCCCGAAGGCCCGTGGTCGTGAAGCGAATGCGGTCGGAGAGGACGTGATCCGCGCCCAGCTGTTCGAGCGCGAGAAAGTGGGTGTCGAGCCGCCGGCGCCCGATGACGTCGCCGCCAGGCGGCGCCAGCGTGACCTCGCCGCAGCGCGCGAGCAGCGGCGCGGCGAGCAGGATGGAGCCGCGGATCTTTCGGCACATCTCGAGGTCGAGCGCCTGCGCCGAGACGGTGCGCGCGTGCACCGCCAGCGTGTTTGGCCCGGTCCAGCGCGCCTCGGCGCCGGTGGTCGCGATGAGATCGACGAGGATCTCGATGTCGCGGATGCGGGGGACATTCTCGAGCGTGACCGGATGCTCGGTGAGCAGCGTGGCGGCGACGATGGGAAGCGCCGCGTTCTTGTTGCCCGACGGACGGATGGTGCCGCGCAGCGGGCGGCCGCCTTCGACGATAAAGCGCATAGGGAAACATAGAACCGGAATTCGGATTCCGGAATTGGAATTCGATGGCGGAATTCGAGGCGGAGGGCGGAGGCGCGTTGCGCGACGGGGGGGGCGGGTGTGGGAATCGCGGGGGGGCGCGCGCGCGGACGCACGAATTGTGGTCCTGTGTGGGGCGCGTGAGGGAACTGACGACGGTGGCGCGGCGGGGAGCGCCCCACGCCGTCCGCGCCGTCACCCTTGCATTCGCGGGGGAGAATGGGGATGCTACGACATGATGACATTCCTTCTCCAAGCCGTGACGACCGATACGCTGATCATCCGGCAGGTACCCACCGTGCGCTCAGGCGCCGAGCAGGTGGTGTTCGCCATTGCCGGAATCGCGCCGCTCATCACCCTGCTGCTGGCCTTGCTGATTGCGGTCTTCTTCTACCGCATGTGGCGGTCCCAGCAACAACTGTTGGCGCAGCTCGGGCGGCTGTCGGACAAGGTCGATCCGATGATCGAGAGTGCCGTGGCCGCCGCCGAAAACGTGCAGGACCTGACGGACGCGGTTCGCAAGGATGCCGTGGCCGCGGCTGCGGCGCTGTCGGAAGCGACATCCCGCGTCCGGGATGCGGTGTCGGGGGTGGCCGACCGGATTGACGATTTCGGCAACCTGCTCGGCCGGGTGCACGAGAAGGCAGACGCGGTGGTAGACGTGGCGGGCGCCGCCATCAGCACGCTCAAGTGGGGCGCCAACGCGCTGAACCCGATGCGGAAGCGCAAGAGCCGGCTGGCCAAGGGCCGGACGGTGGTCGAGGACGAGGAGCTCGACGAGGACGAGGAGGTCGAGGACGAACTCGAGACCGAGCACGACGGTGATGCGGACGCGCACCTCGAGGCCCGGAGCGCGCGCGTCGAAGCTCGGCGGGCGGCGCGTGTCGCTGCGCGCGCAGCGGCGAAGGCGGACGAGGCGACCGCGAGAGCGGGCGAGACGACGGCTGACACGCCCGCGAAGCCGGCGAAGCGCCGGCGCCGCGGGCGCCGCACCGCAAGCTGACGCGATGAAGGCCCGCCGCGCCACGCG
>JBBQZD010000170.1:0-6412 GCA_038208045.1 Gemmatimonadales bacterium
GTCTACCGTCTACCGTCTACCGTCTACCGTCTACCGTCTACCGTCTTCATCACCCATCGCAGCGGCCAGTCCGCGGCCTTGCTGATGCCGATTCGGGGGGTCACGGACACATGCCGGTCCTCCACCGGGGCGCCGTGCAGGATGCGCAGGTCCCGGCCGCGCACCAAGTCCGCGCCGTGGTGCGCGGGACCGTCGATGCCAAACGCGAGGCAGAGCTTGCCTGGCCCGTTCGCCAGTTCGGCGTCGGACCGCACGCGGGGGCGCCGCCGGCGCATGGCCGCCAGGCCGTCGAGCGGCCGGACGCCGCGAATGAGCACGGCGCTCGGCAGGCCTTCGGCGCGCGTGACGGCGTTCACGCACCAGTACATGCCGTAGATGAAGTAGACATAGGCCGTGCCCGGCGGACCGTAGAGCCCCGCCGTGCGCGCCGTCCGCCCCACGGCGGCGTGGCAGGCCGGATCGTGCTCGCCGAGGTACGCCTCCGTCTCGGTGATGACGCCTCGCACCCGCACGCCGCGGCGCGAGCACTCGAGCATGCGGCCGATGAGGTCACGGGCGACCACCTCGGTCTCCCGCGCATAGAAGTGGCGCGGCAACACGCGCAAGGACAGACGCCGCGTCCCTTGCGAGGACGCGGCGTCTGCACCGACCGGTGTGCGGCTGCGGGTCACGCCTTTGGTGCCGCGCCCTTCTTGGCACGCGGCTTGGCCGGGGCCTTCGCGGCCTTTGCGGCCTTGGTCTTCGGCGCAGCCTTGGGCTCCGCCTTGGGCTCCGCCTTGGGCTCTGCCTTGGGCGCGGCATCGGCCTTCGCGTCGGCCTTCACCGCTGGCTTGGCGTCCGACTTCGCGCGCGTCTTTCCGGCAGGGCGAGCCTTCTTTGGCGCGTCGGCGGCCTTCGCCGGCTGGGCAGCGGCCGCAGGTGCCGGCTCGTCGTCCACCACGCCAAGCAGCATGAGCGACGGCGGCGGCCCCTTGGCCGCCGGTCCGCGCCCTCGCGACGGGGCGCCACGCCCCGCGCCGACGCCGCGCGCCACGGGGGCGGCGGCGGGGGGCGGCGGCGCGTCGGCCTTGGCCTGCGCCTCGGCGGCCGTGAGCTGGTCGGCCACGCTCACCGTCCCCTCGACACGGGCCACCTCGAACGCATCGCCGCGGCGGCGCACGTCCACCGAACCCGCGTCGTGCGCATCACGCAGGATGCGCGTGAAGTTCCGCTCGCTCAGCGACTCACTGTCACGCCCGAGGAACTCGCGCGCCTTTACGCGCACTGCCTCGGACATCACCGGCGTGTCGCCCGGCGTCAGGGCCTCGACGGCGTTCTTGACGAGCGAGAACGCCTCGTCGCGCGTCAGGCGCACGCCGGCGCGTCCGATCGTCGCGTCGACCACCCCGGCCGGACGACGTTCGTGGCGCGGGTGGGCGGGCGGCGCGGCCTGCCGGGCCGCCGGGGCGGGCGGCGGCGCCGCAGCGGGTGGCGCGGCCGGCGACGGCTCGGTCGCCGTGGTTGCGGCGGCATCGCCCGGACGCGCTTCGCGCTCGCGGCCACGCCCACGGCCGCCACGGCGCCCACGGCGTCCGCGGCCGCCGTCCTCGTCTTCCCGCGGAGCCGCGGCCGGCGCGGACGCGACCGGCGCCGCATCGGCGGCCGGCGCGGACGCCTTGACCGCACCGGGCAGCGCAACTTCGAGCTGTCCGTTCTCCAGCTTGGTGACTTGAAGCAGTCCCTTGTGCGACGCTTCCATGCAGAAGCGCGAGAACTTCGGCATGCCGAGGTTCTTCTCGTCGAAGCTCGAGTCGATCTCCTGCATGACCTGCTTCAGGCGGTCGGACCGCATGACGTCGCCGTTCTTGGTCATGCGCTTGATCGCGTCGGTGACGAGCTCCCACGGATCCCACTTCTGGTTGGCGGCCTCGTCGCTCGACTTCACGAGACCGGCGAGAGAGTTGTAGCTGTAGTATTCGTCGCAGTTCTGCACGAGCAGGTCGCTGGACGACTCGCGGATGCCGACGCCGATGACGTACTTGCCGTACTCCTTGAGCTTGAGCACGAGCGACGAGAAGTCAGAGTCACCCGAGAGCAGGATGTAGGTGCCGATCTCCGGGCGGGTAAAAACCAGTTCCACGGCGTCCACGGCGAGGCGGATGTCGGTGGCGTTCTTCTTGGACGAGCCGTACGCCGGGGCGAAGATCAGGTCGATGGACGACTCGGAGAGCGGCACGATGTACTGCGGATAGCGACGCCAGTCGGCGTAGGCGCGCTGGACGGCGACCTTGCCACTGATGATGGCCGACGACAGCAGGTTGCGGAGTTCGGTCTGGAGGTCAGACCGGATGCCCATCGTGACGTTGTCGAAGTCGATGAGCAGTGCCGCGTTGGGCGCGGCGTGCGGCGTGGCGATCCCGGCGGCGGCGTGCGCGGCGGCTTGCGGCCCGCGGTGCAGCGGAGCGACGGGAGCGCGGGGCGTGATGCCCCGGTGTTGACGAATGTTCATGCCTTCTCGCGTTGGCCGGGCCACGATGGCCCGGGGGCAAGCACGCCGGTGCGATCCCGGTTCGGGATCCACTGCGGCGCGTGCCCGTGGTTGACCTGCCCCACGGTGCAGCGGCGGCGCCATCGGGGCGGCTCGCCAGCTGTTGCCGTGTACGGAAGGGGCCGCGCACACGCTCGTCCTCTCTACCGGTCATACCCGGGAGACGCGGGCGGCGCAGACGCTGGATGGCCCCGAGGGTCACGGGCGAAGCCGATGATCACGAGATCATCCACAGCGTCCGGTACCCCTGAGTGAAGAATGTAACGCATGCAGGGGTGCAATGGCACCTGCCGTTGCCCGCCTTCGGAGGCGGCCGGATGGCCGCAAGTCCGTACCAGTGGCAAGTTTCTGGAACTGTGTCCATTCGAAACCTCGGCCCCATCCCGTGCCACTCGGCTTCCGCTCGCGACTCTTCCTGATCCTCGCCCTGTTCGCCTTCGTGCCGTCGATCGTGCTGACGGTGGCCTGGGGCGGGGTGACCAGCCGGGTGCTGCCGCTGATGGGTGGGGCGGCGGCCTGGGACAGCGTGGCCGCGTCGGGGACCCGGGCGATCACCCTGCTGCGCGGCGCGCCCCGCGATCCGGCCACGACCGCCGCGATCGCCCGCCACGAACAGGAACTGGCGAGTTCGGTCACGCAGGCACGGCGGTTCGAGTACCTCACGCGCCAGGCGGGCCCCGCCCTGCTGCTGCTGGGCCTGGTGCTGCTGGCACTGCTCACCTACCTCGCGTCGCGCATCGCGGGGCACCTGAGCCGCCAGCTCAGCCGGCCACTGGACGAGGTAATCGGATGGACCGGACGCATTTCCCGCGGCGAGCCGCTGCCAGTGAATGCCGACACGCGCGGGGCACCCGAGTTCGGCGTCCTGCGCGACCGGATGCGGGCGATGGCCGCCGAACTCGAGCGCGGTCGCGAGACTGCGATCGCGGCGGAACGCCTCGAGGCGTTCCGCGAGTCGGCGCGGCAGGTGGCGCACGAGCTGAAGAATCCGCTGACCCCGATCCGCTTCGCCATCGCCCGCCTGCGCCGCGACGCGACGCCGGCGATGTCCGATACGCTCGACGTGCTGACGGTCGAGAGCGAGCGGCTGGAGGCGATGGCGCGCAGCTTCGCGCAGTTCGGCCGCTTGCCGGAGGGACCCACGGCAGCGCTCGACCTCGGCGAGCTCGCGCGCGACGTCGCGCGCACCGCCGTGCCGGAGGCCATTGCCATCGCCATCGAAACCGAACCCGGTCTTCCCCTCGTACGGGGACAGCACGATGCGATACACCGCGCCCTGGCCAACGTGCTCCACAATGCGGTGCACGCGTGCGGCACGGGAGGCACGGTGACGGTGCGGGTGCAGGCGCGCGACGGCCTGGTGGAAGTGGCGGTGCATGACACCGGGTCCGGCATTTCCGCCGAGCTGCTGCCGCGCATCTGGGATCCGTACGTGTCCGACAAGACGGGCGGGACGGGTTTGGGGCTCGCCATCGTGAAGCAGACGGTGATGGCACACGGGGGCCACGTCACGGCCGAGAGCACGCCAGGCGCGGGCGCGGAGATTCGGCTGGTCTTTCCAGTGGCTCACGAACAGGGGGAACCGTAACATGCTGTCGATTGGGGCGGTGATCATCGGACTGGCGGTGCTTTTCACGGTCGGGGCCATCCTGGTCCCCGTCGCCCGCGCGGTGGTACGCAAGATCGACGCCGACCGCCGGCACGCGGCGCTACCGGAGGACTCCGCGGCGCGCATCGCGCGGATGGAGGCGGCG
This sequence comes from Gemmatimonadales bacterium, assembly GCA_038208045.1. GTDB lineage: Bacteria > Gemmatimonadota > Gemmatimonadetes > Gemmatimonadales > Gemmatimonadaceae > PNKL01. The sequence continues at coordinate 4,282 of JBBQZD010000170.1, forward strand.
CTCGAGTCGGTCGCCATCGAGGTGGAGCGCATTTCAGAAGGCCAACGCTTCGTAACCAAGCTGCTCGCCGAGCGGCGTGACGACCGGCCGTTGCTGCCGGGAGGAGATGCCTGATGGGTCCGGACGTGCTGGTTCCGATTTCGTTCTTCGTCATGGTGCTGGGCATCGTACTGGGCGTGCCGCTGGTGCGCGCGCACATCAAGCGGCAGGAAACCCGCGCTTCGCTGCCACCGTCCGATCCCCGGGCCGAGGAGCGGCTGGCGCGCATCGAGTCGGCGGTGGAGTCCATCGCCATCGAGGTGGAGCGCATTTCCGAGGGACAGCGGTTCGTCACGAAGCTGATGGCGGAGCGCCACGGGCCGCCGGTCATCGCGCCAGCGAGACAGGAGCCCGCACCGTGACGCCGGCCTTCGCGCTGCAGCAGGCGGCGGCTCCGGAGGTGGTGTACCAGGCCGTGGTGACAGGAGCCGACATCGCGCTGGCCGCCGTCATTTTCGGCACGGTGGGCGCCATGCTGCATCCGCTGGTGCGCGCCCTCGCCGGGCGGCTCGAGCATCGCGCAGGGCCGCCTGCGCCCGCGCTGCAGGGCGTGGAGGATCGTCTCGACCGCATCGAGCGCGCCGTCGAGTCGATCGCCGTCGAGGTGGAGCGCGTGTCCGAAGGCCAGCGTTTCGTCACCAAGCTGCTCGCCGAGAAGCCGGCGGCGACGCTGCCGGGCGCCGGCGAGTGAGGGCGTAGATGCCATCCGTCCTGATCATCGACGACGAGCCCAACATCCGCCGGATGGTGGGCGCGCTGCTCGAGAGCGAGGGCTTCGAGGTGCGCGACGCCAGCGACGGGCAGGCCGGCGTGGCGCGGGCCATGGAGTGGGAGCCCGACCTCGTGCTGCTGGACCTGATGATGCCGGGTGCCCTCGACGGCATGGCGACGCTGGAGTTGCTGCGCGAGCGCTTTCCCGAGCTGCCCGTGGTGATGATGAGCGGGCGCGCGGGCCTCGCCGACGCGGTGCGGGCCACGCGCCTGGGGGCGGTAAACTTCCTCGAGAAGCCGCTGACGCCCGAGGGTGTGCTGCTGGCGCTGGCCGGCGCGCTCGAACTGCGGATGGCGCGCCGCGAGCGCAGCGCGCTGCGGGCCGACCTCGGCCTGGCCGGCGAGATGGTCGGTGACAGCCCGGCGATGCGCGCCGTGCGCGAACTCATTGCGCGCGTGGCGCCGACGGACGCGCGGGTGCTGATCACCGGCGAGTCGGGCACCGGCAAGGAGTTGGTGGCCGCGGCGATCCACGCCGAGGGCGCACGGCGCGAGAAGCCGTTCGTACGCGTGAACTGCGCAGCGATTCCGCGCGACCTGGTGGAGAGCGAGATGTTCGGGCACGAGCGCGGCGCGTTCACCGGGGCCACCGAACGGCGCCTGGGCCGCTTCGAACTGGCGCACACCGGCACGCTGTTCCTCGACGAGGTCGGCGACCTGGGCGCCGAGGCACAGGCCAAGCTGCTGCGCGCCATTGACGCGCGCGAAATCGAGCGCGTGGGCGGCGGGCGTTCCATCAAGGTGGACGTGCGCATTCTCGCGGCGACCAATCGCGACCTCGACCGGGCCGTGCGCGAGGGGCAGTTCCGCGAGGACCTGTACTTCCGCCTGAACGTGATCGAGTTCCCGATGCCGCCGCTGCGCGAGCATCCCGGCGACGTCGTCGCGCTCGCCCGCCACTTTGCCGCGCTGCAGCGGCGCCGGTCGGCGCAGCAAGCGCCGCTCTGGACCGACGAGGGCCTGAATGCCCTGGCCCGCTACCGCTGGCCGGGCAACGTGCGCGAACTCGCGAACATCGTCGAGCGCCTCAGCATCCTGCACGCGGGGCAGCCGATCGGCGAGGCCGAGGTGCAGGGCGTCCTGCCGCTGGAGTCGGCACGGGCGCCGTCCCTGCCGGACCTCGAGCAACCGGACGTGACGCTGAGCGATGCGCTCGACGAATATGAGCGCCTGCTCATCACCAGGGCGCTCTCGGCCGCCGATGGCGTCGTGGCCGAGGCGGCACGCCGCCTGCGCACCGACCGGCCCAACCTGTACCGCCGCATGCGACGACTCGGCCTGCAGTCCGATGCGTCGGAGTAACGAAGTGACACGCCCCGGT
>JBBQZD010000171.1:0-6369 GCA_038208045.1 Gemmatimonadales bacterium
TGCCGCCGGTCGCCTGTGGCTCGACTTCGTCAACACCGACGAGTCGCCGCGCCACGGGCACGCCGACACGCTGCGCTCCTTCGACGCCTTCCTCGCGTGGCTCGAATCGGCGTCACTCATCGACGCCGGCCGCCGCGCCGCGCTCGAACGGCGCGCGCGCGAACAGCCCGCCAGCGCCTCCGCGGCCCTGCACGAGGCACGCCGCATGCGTGGTGCGCTGCGGCCGCTCGCCGAGCGAGGCCGGCAGGCGTCGGAGCGCGTGACGCTCGCCGCCATCACGGAGATCAACCGCGTCCTCGGCCGCTCCACGGTGGTACGCCGCGTCGAACTCGACGCGCGCGACGGCTCGTTCAGCCGGGCATTCGTGCCCTCGGGCGACGCGTTTGCCGCGCTGGTCATTCCGGTGGTGGAGAGCGTCGCCGACGCGCTCGTACTGGGTGAGCTGAAACACGTGCGGCGCTGCGCGGCGGAGCCCGCCTGCCCACGCGTCTTCCTCGACACCAGCCGCAACGGGCGGCGCCGGTGGTGCAACATGGCCAGCTGCGGCAACCGGGCCAAGGCGGCCCGACACCGCTCGGCCGCCCAGCGCAGGCGCCGCTAGTCGCCGTCAGCCGCGACGGGGTGCGGCGCGTTCCAGACGGGCGCGCGCCTCAACTTGCCTTGGCCGCCGGCGCGCCAATGTAGCCCATTGCTTCGGCATAGCCGCGCAGCTGCCCCTGCAGGATCCGGCGGCCGCGGAACAGGCGCGACTTCACCGTGCCCTCCGGCACGCCGAGCACTTTCGCGATCTCGGCGTAGCGCAGGCCGTGCAGGTCGCTCATCACCAGCGCCGTGCGATACTCCTCGGGCAGCGCGCCGATGGCGCGCACGACCTCTTCGTCCACGAACGAGTCGAAGAACGTCGCCTCGGGGTTCGCGTCACCGACCGGTTCGAACGGCGCGTAGCCGTCGTCCGACTCCGGCATCGGCACCTCACGCGCATCGATGCGCCGCTTCCGGCTGACGAAGCCATGATAGAGGATCGTGAAGAGCCAGGCGCGGATGTTCGTGCCGAGCCGGAATTGCCGCCAGCGCTCGAAGGCGCGCAGCAGGGTTTCGCTCACCAGGTCCTCCGCCTCCTCACGGACCTTCGTGAGCTTGAAGGCGAAGCTGTACAGCGCGTCCATCTGCGCCATGGCCTCGCGGTCGAAGCGGGCCGGCCGCGCGTCGTGCGGCCCCCGTCGATCCGGCACATCGATCTCAAACCCGGCAGCAGAACCAGCAGCCATCGTCGCCATGTGAACTCCCACGTTGAGGCACGTGGAAGAACCTACAGCGTCCCCTGGCCTATTGTCAATGGTTTGTCTAGAGATTTATACGATTTTTCTAGACAGTAACCGCCAACAAGCCCGCAACTCCCGCTCAAGAGGCCCACTGTGAATCAGTAACTCTATTTGCCCCTTCGCTTTCCACGACCAGATGGAGAACCTGGACGATTCTTACCTGCCCCGCTCGGATCGCCGCCGCCGGGCCCATTCCACGGCTTCCCTCCACGCGGCTTGTCGCGACCGCCGCCGCGCGAATCGTCCCGACGGCCATCCCGGCCATCCCGGCCGCCACGACCGCGCGGACCGCCGCCGCCACGACCGCCTCCGCCGCCCCTCGGACGACCGGACCCGGCACCCGGATCCGCGTCCATGCGGCTTCGGCTCTTCTCATCATCGGTGAACGGATCATCGAGCCGCGCCTGCAACTCATCCAGCGTCGCCGCCTTCACCGCGCCGCGCGCGCCGCGCACCACGGTGAACCGCACGGGCCGGTCGAGCTCGGGCAGCTCCTCGACCACCAGGTTGCGCGCGATCTTCTCCGGCAGCCGCAGGCGGGCCACGCCCAGCAGTCCGTCCGGCGTCTCCTCCACGTCGTAGTCAATCGGCACCGTGCGCTCGCGCACCAGTGCGGCCCCCGGCAGCGCCATCAGCCGCGCTCGCTCCGCGCGCGGCACGAACTCGTCGGGATCGAGCACGGCCCGCGCGGCCCGCCACCCGGCCACGTCGCGAACGCCACTGATTGCCCGCTCGTACCACTGCGTCAGTTCGGCCAGGCCGAGTCGCGGCGTCCGGCCCCCGCTGCGCCGCCACGCGTCGCGCAACTCGTCCACCGCCTGCCGGTTCTTCTGCACCGACTGGTGGTGCGCCTCGCCGCGCGCCATCGCCTCGGCGAGCACGCGCCGCGCCTCCACCTCGAGGTCGGGCGGAAACTCGCGCAGCGGCTCGCGTTCGCGCGACAGGTCGAACCCGAAGAACGTCACCCGCCGCTCGAGCGCCAGCGGCGTCTGCTTGTGACGCGCGTCGAACGTCAGCACCGGCGCGTGCGACGTGGCGTACCGGCGCACGAGGTCCTTCGGGATCTGCGTCCCCTCGATCGCGGCCCGCGGCACGCCGAACCGATCGGCGAAGTAGCGCAGCGTGCCGGCAATCGCGCCCCAGCTGCCGCAGACGCTCGTCTTCGACACGCGCGCCTCGTCGCCCGCCGCGGTCTGCTCGTCGATCACGAGGTCGAACGGCATCACCTGCGCCAGCAGATCGGTGAAGCGGCGCTCGATGGCCGGCGTCACCTGCGGCATCTGCAGCGGCAGCGGCAAACCAGTGGCGCGATATATGCTCGCCATCGCCAGCGCCGCGTCCTCGAGCGCCTTCACCAGCACCCCGCGGCGCTCGGCCCACGTCGCGACGCTGTCATCGAACAGCTGCCGCGGCAGCCCGTACACCTCGCCGAGGAATCCGCACCGCGTGAACGCCTCGGCGTACACGTTGTAGGCCGTCAGGTTGTCGCTGCCAGGCACCACCAGCCCGCTCAGGTCGCGATCGTCGCGCGTCATCCGGTGCAGGCTCTCGATGCTCGCCATCACCGCCACGTACGCCAGCAGGTCGTCGTCGCAGTGCACCAGCAACTCGGCCCACGGCCGGTCCACCGGCATCGCTTCCACCTTCTTGCCGTACAGCGTCAGCCGGCCCTGCTCGACGATGCCGCGCGAATCGAGAAACTCCAGCGCGCGCCGGTAGCTCAGCTTGTCGAGGGGCACGGGAAGGTCGAGCTCGTCGGCCCGCACGCCAAGTGCGGCGCAGGTGAGCGCGACGCGCTCGCTGTCGCCCGCCAGCTGGAACTCGGGGGCCGTCGGCCGCAGCGCCGCGAACTGGATGTCGCGATCGCTCAGGATGTACACGCGGCCGCCGGCCACGCGGCCGTGCACGCGCCCGGCCATCTGCAGAATCTCGTTGGCGCCGAGGTGCAGGCGCGTCAGCACGTTCTTGCCGCGCTCCACCAGGTTGGTGAAGCGCGTGTCGTCAATGACCACCGTGTCGAGCCCCTGCACATTCAGGGCGCTCTGCCCCGCGGCGGTCATCGCCAGCAGGAACGGCTTGGTCTCCTGCGACTCGAGGAACGGGCGGATCACGCGAATCGGCTCGCCGCCGTGATAGAACGCGACGTTCATCCGCGGAAAGCGGCTCTGCACCAGCGCGGCGGCCTGCTCGACACCCGCGCGCGTCGGCAGGAAGACGCCGACCCCGCGCTTCTCCTTCGTCACCTTCTGCAGGAACTTGTCGTCGAGGAAGTTCAGCGGCTGCATCCGGATGACCTGCACGTCGGCGGCCTTGGCGGCGTCGAACGCGCTGCTCTCGATCACCTCGGCGGCGTTCAAGTACCGCCGGTAGAACGCCGGGTCGACCGTCGCCGAGAGCCAGATGAAGCGGCAGCCCACGCGCTTGCCGAGCGCGAGGCAGAGTTCGAGCTCGGCGGACGTCTGGTGGATCTCGTCGACGACCAGCGTGTCCTGCGGCCGGATGTCGCCGTCCTGGAACCAGCGCCGCGCGATGCCCGTGGTGACGATGATGACGTTCCACGTCGGCGTCTCGGGCGTCGCCTCGCGCTCACGGTTGATGACGCCGACGCGCAGGTCGTCGGTGGCGAGCATCACCTGCGCGATGGGCTTGATGCTGAGGGTTTTTCCCGTGCCGGTGCCGGCGACGATGCCGAAGCCCGGGCGCCCGGACGCGGTCGCCTCGTGCATGAGCCGCGCCGCCAGCGTGCGCAGCCGCTCGCCGTGCGTCTTCCACAGGACCGTCTCGATGTCGAGCGTGAAGGCCAGCTCGATCGTCTCGCACGCCGCGCGCGTGGGGGCAATGACGATGATGCGCCCGCCGGTCCCGCTGCGAACGAAGTCTTCGCGGTCGCGCGGGAGGTACGGATCGGTGACGGGGCGCAGGGGCTGGCCTACTGCGGCTTCTCCGGCTTGCGCGGGACCTTCGCCGTGGTGTCCGTGGCACGGTCGCGCGCCTCGTCACGAGGGCGCGGCGCAGGCGCGTTGGGCGCGAACATCGGGACGCCGCGTCCCCGTGACTGTCGGAGGAGCGACTCGAGCTCACCCGGCTCGCTGCGGCGCTTCGACGGGTTGGGACCGAACAGCACGGCCGCGTTGGTCGGACGGTTCTTGATCGCGCTGGCGCAATCCGTCGGCGCCGGCTGCTGCGTCGCCGGCACGCCGGTCAGCCAGATGCGGCACAGCCCCGCGGGCGGCGTGAACGACGTCGGCACCTGCGGCGGCAGGGGATCACGGACTTCCTGCGCGGCCAGTGCGGGCACCGCCACGCACAACGCGAGCGCCGGCACGATCCAGGACGAACGGTTCAGAACTGCCTCCACACCAGGGGCGATGGTCCGCCCCACGGACGAGCACCGGGGGCCGAATGGTACCGGTGAACGGCTAATACTACCCTCGGGGAGCGGGGAGGGTCCAGCGGGACGCGACGGGAAAAGAAGCGCTACGCTTTACGCTGTACGTTCTACGCCGTACGAAACTCGCCCGCCGCCATCCGCCATCCAACCTCAATCTCCAAACGATATCCCCGTCCGCTTCGCCGTCCGGACGATGTCGTGGTTCGGGTCGACCCGCTTGTGGTCCATGAGCGCCGCCGTGATCGGGATCGGCACGATGTGCGGGGTCTGGAGCGCCACCATGTGCCCCCACTTGGCGTTGGCGACGGCCTCGATGGCGGCCCCGCCGAACCGCGTCGCCAGCAGCCGGTCGTACCCGGTCGGCATGCCGCCGCGCTGCAGATGGCCGAGCACCAGCGAACGGCATTCCTTGCCCGTGCTGTCCTGGATGGCCCTCGCCAGCCGGTCGGCGATGCCGCCCACGCGCCGGGCCTGACCGGGCATCGAGTCGCCCAGCGTACCCTGCTCGCCGTCCATCGTCGCGCCTTCGGCCACCACCACCACCGCGAACTTCTTGCCGAGTGCGTCGCGCATCATGATGTGCTCGCAGACCTTCTCCACCGTCCAGGCAATCTCGGGAATCAGGATCACGTGCGCCGCACCCGAGACGCCCGAGTGCAGCGCGATGAAACCCGCGTCGCGACCCATCACTTCGAGCACCATCACGCGGTCGTGGCTCTGCGCCGTCGTGTGCAGCTTGTCGATGGCTTCCATGGCGGTGGTCACGGCGGTATCGAAGCCGAACGTCGTCACGGTGCCGCTGACGTCGTTGTCGATGGTCTTCGGCACGCCCACCACGCGCATCCCCTTCTCGAACAGGCGCTGCGCGATGGCCAGCGAGCCGTCGCCGCCAATGGTGACGAGCGCCTCGATGCCGAGGTTGCGCGCGTTGTCCAGCAGCTCGTCGGAACGATCGACGTCCTGATAGGTGCCGTCGGGCTGGCGCACCGGGTACGAGAACGGGTTGCCGCGGTTGGTCGTGCGGAGGATGGTGCCGCCCAGGTGGCCGATGCCGCGCACGATGTCGCGCGTGAGCGGAATGACCTCGTCCTCGCCCAGCAGGCCCATGTAGCCGCGCTTGATCCCGAGCACGTGCCAGCCGCGGTCGATCGCCGAGAGTACGGCCGCGCGAATGACGGCGTTGAGGCCGGGCGCGTCACCGCCGCCCGTGGAGATAGCTATGCGCATGCGAGGGAAAGTGGGGGCGAAACGCCGCCGATGGAAGTGAGCGGGTCGCGTCGCCGTACGGCATGGTGCGCCGCCGCGCGACACGACCCGCCTGCGATCGCCTGCCCGCCGCGACGCGTCGCGCGCAACGGTGGCTCAGGGCCGCGCCGCGCCGATGAGGCCCATGACCTCGCCGGGCTGGGCATGCCGCCCGAGCTTCGACTTCTCGAAGACCGGCACGCCATCGACCGACACCTCGAAGCGCCCGCCGCTACTCGGCTGCAGCGCCACCTCGGCCTCGGCATACTGCTCACGAATCGCGGCCGCCAGACTGACGGCCCGGGGTTCGTAGTTTCAGATGACGCAGAATTCGATGATGATGCGCATGGTCTAAGCTAGTCCCTTGGGAAGGGGAAGGGGCAGAGCGGGGGAAGGGAATGGGGAAGGGTG
>JBBQZD010000172.1:0-6357 GCA_038208045.1 Gemmatimonadales bacterium
CTCCCGGCGCAATGGGCGCGCCGTGCCGCCGGACGCCTCGATAAGGAAGAAGTGGCAGACCTTGTGCACGAGCTGCCCGCGAAACCGGAAATGCCAGTCGATGACGTCCACGGGCGCGCACAGCACGAGCGTCGCGAGGCCTGTCTCCTCCCGCACCTCGCGGACGGCCGCCGCGTCAGGCGACTCCCCGGCCTCGAGGTGGCCCTTCGGAAATCCCCAGTTCCGGTAGCTGTCGCGAATCAGCAGGAAGCGCACGCCGTCGCCATCGCGGCGAAAGACGACCCCGCCCGCGGAGATCTCCTCGCGCGCCGCGCGGGCCGCCGGTGTCATGACGCGGGCACGGGCGCGGGCGAGGGCGCGAGGTCGACGCGGCCCTCGATGAACTGGCGCACCACCGGGTCCTGCGTCTGCCGGATTTCCTCCACCGTTCCCACCTGCCGCACCTTGCCCTCATACAGCATCGCGATGCGCGAGGCGACGGTGTACGCCGACTTCATGTCGTGGGTGATGAGGATCGACGTGACGCCGAGCGTGGACTGCATGCGTTGCATCAGCTCGTTGATGACGGCACTGGTGACGGGATCGAGCCCGGTCGTCGGTTCGTCGTACAGCAGGTACTTCGGCTTGAGGGCGATGGCGCGCGCGATGCCGACGCGCTTGCGCATGCCCCCCGAGAGCTCGATGGGAAAGGACGCGGCGGCGTCGGGGAGGTCCACCAGGTCGAGCGCCTCGTGGATGCGCGCGGTGATCTCGGACTCGGTGTGCGTGCCCTGCTTGCGGAGCCCCATGGCGACGTTGTCGCCGACGGTCATCGAGTCGAAGAGCGCGGCGAATTGAAAGACGTAGCCGATCTTGGCGCGCAGCGCGTACAGCTCCGGGCGCGAGAGTTCGGGCACCTCGAGGCCGTCGACGAAGACCGTGCCCTCGTCCGGCTCCAGCAGGCCGACGATGTGCTTGATGGCCACCGACTTTCCCGTCCCCGAGTAGCCGATGATGGCCACGGTCTCGCCCTCGTGGACTTCGAGCGAGAAGCCCTCGAGCACCTGTTTGGGACCGAAGGCCTTGTGGATGTTCTGCAGCGCGATCATCGGCGTGGGGCGGCGAGGGAAGCTGGCGGGTCGAGGGCGACGGACGGACGGCTCGAGTCCCGACCCGGACGGGGACACGGACCCCGGGGCGGCAATCAGGCTCCCTGGACCGGGACCGGAAAATTTGTGATGCCCTCAATATTGGTGAGCCCTGCCGTCGCCGACTAGGGCCTCGGCGAAATCGCCGTTCGTGAGCTCGCCCGGTCCGGCGACCAGGCAGCGGTCGGCCACCCACGGGGCTCGCCGGGCATTGCCTGACTCGGTGGGCGCTCGCGACGGATGCCCGAGCGTGGTCAGCGGGGTTTTTGCTCACAGGCGCGCTGGCACATCCCCTACCGATTTCGTTACCATGTAAACCAAGTGACGCCTCTCACACCGGCAGAGTAGTGGGCTTGAGGCCGTGGATCGAGGTGAGTCAACCCAGCTTGACGCGGGAAGATTTGTCGGGCAACTCCCTTCCTGTTTATAGGGGATTGACACGACACGAGGTTTGGTGCCTCTTTTGCGCCTTGCTACAGGCACGATTCACCGTCGGCATCCCCACGGATGCCGCGGCGGTGACCGCCGATTTCGCGGGCGGACACCGGATTGTGGGTCACACCAGCGATTCACGCAGGTCGCAGGACAACTTTTCTTCGGAGGTCACGTGGGTAAGAGGATTCTCATCGCGGCAACTGCCGCGCTGCTCCTCGCCGTGGGCGGCAGCAGCGCCTGGGCGCAGGGCACGCGGGAGGTGACGGGCAAGGTCGTGCAGGCGAGCGGCACCCCGCTGCAGGATGCGAGCGTCGCCGTGCTTGGGCAGGCCATTGGCATCCGCAGCAACGAGAAGGGCGAGTATCGCCTGCGCGTGCCGGCGGGTGACGTCACCCTCATTGCGCGCGCGATCGGGTACAAGCGCGTGACGATGCGCGTTGCCGCCGGGCAGGGCACCGCGAACTTCTCGCTCGACAAGGACGTGCTGCAGCTCGAGGGCGTGACGGTGACGGGCGTGGCGTCCACGATCGAGCGGCGCAGCGCCGCGACGGCCGTGTCCTCGGTGGGTGCCGAAGAACTGAACCGTGTTCCCTCGGTGTCGCTCGAGAGCGCGCTGCAGGGCAAGGTGGTGGGCGCGTCGATCAACATGAACAACGGCGCCCCGGGTGGCGGCGGCCAGGTGCAGATCCGCGGCGCGTCGTCGCTGATCGGCAGCATCCAGCCGCTGTTCGTGGTGGACGGCGTCATCATCTCCAACGCCACGCGCTCCTCGCGCCTCGCGACGGTGACCGGCTCGCTCAACTCGGGCGAGGAAAACGGCACGAACCGCCTGGCCGACATCAACCCGGCCGACATCGAGAACATCGAGGTGCTGAAGGGTGCCGCGGCCTCGGCCATCTACGGTTCGCAGGCGACCAACGGCGTCATCGTCATCACGACGAAGAAGGGCTCGATGGGCCAGCCGAAGTTCAACCTGTCGCAGCGCTTCGGCACGTACCAGCTGATCCGCAAGAAGGGGTCGCGGCACTTCACAAAGGCGAACGTCCAGGATGCGGACGGCAACGCCGACATGCAGGCCGTGGTGGACGCGAACTGCAAGGTGACCTGCCCGTACTACGACTACCAGCAGCAGCTCTACGGGCGCACCGATCCGTCGTCCGAGACCGTGCTGTCGCTGTCGGGCGGGGCCAACAACACGCGCTATTTCGTGTCGGCGCACGACCGCCAGGACGCCGGCATCGCCATCAACACCGGAGCCCGCCGCCAGTCGGTGCGCGCCAACCTCGACCAGGCGATCGGCACCAAACTGACGCTGACCGTCGGCACGAACGTGATGCATTCGTTCTCGCAGCGCGGCATCTCGAACAACGACAACTCGTTCTCGTCGCCGATCTACGGCCTGGCCTACACGCCGGCCATCGCGCCGCTCGCGAACATGGACGCCACGGGCCACTTCCCCCTGAACCCGTTCCCGGCCGGCTACAAGGGCTCGGCGAACCCGTTCCAGACGTTCAACCTGCTCAAGAACAACGAAGACGTGTACCGCATGATCCTGAACACGCGCCTGAACTACAGCGCGTACGCGGATGACCGGAACAATGTCAATCTGTCGTTCTCCGGCGGCGCCGACCGGTTCTCCAACGAGAACTACATCATCGCGCCAGTGGAGCTGCAGTTCCAGCGCCTCGGCACCAACCAGGGCGGCTCGTTCCCCGGCACGGTCATCCAGGGCGACGGCACGAGCCTGCAGACCAATGCGACGATGGGCGGCACGTGGGCCTACACGGGCACGGGCTGGAGCTCGACGTTCCAGACGGGCCTGCAGGTCGAAGGCCGCCGCTCCAACGACTTCAACATCACGGGACGCGGCCTCGGGCCGCAGCAGGTGAACGCCGCGGGCGCCGCCAACACGACGGTGACGCACGCGCAGACGGCCGTCACCAACCAGGCCTACTACCTGCAGGAAGAGGCGCAGCTCCTCAACGAAAAGCTGTACGTCTCCGCAGCCGTCCGCGGCGAGCGCTCGTCGGTGAACGGTGACCGCAACAAGGTGTTCACCTTCCCGCGCTTCGCGGCGTCGTACCGCTGGACGAACCCGAAGTACATCCCGTTCACGGACGATATCAAGTTCAGCACCAACTACGGCGACCGCGACCTGTCCATCGCGTCGTACGGCCTGATCGGCGGCCTGGCGGGCTTCGGCGTGCCGGGGACGGTCGGCAACGCGAACATCGAGCCCGAGCGCCTGGCCGAGAACGAGTACGGCATCGACATCTCGGTGCTGAAGGAGCGCGCCCACCTCGAGGCGACGTACTTCAAGCGCAACATCACCAACCTGCTCGTGCGCCCGGTGCTCGCGGCGTCGACGGGCATTTCGCAGACGGTCGTCAACGGCGGCGAGATGCTGTCGAAGGGCTGGGAGATCGGCCTGACGTACTCCGTGCTGCAGCGCGGCAACCTGAACTGGCTGTCGCGCGTGAACTGGACGCAGAACGCCGCCAAGATCACGAAGTTCCCGGCGGGCGTGCTGCCGTTCACGATCGGCGCGGCCGGCGGCTTCGGCAACGCCTACGGCCGCCTGCGCTTCCAGCCGGGCTTCAACGCGTCGCAGATCTACGGCAACTACACGAACCCGGCCACGAAGACCGTCACGCCGAACTTCCCGATCGCCGACGCCAACCCGACCTACCTCATGTCGTTCTCGAATGAGTGGTCGTACAAGCGCCTGAGCATCAGCGCGCTGGTGGACTACCGCCGCGGCGGCTCGGTGTCGAACATGACGAACAACCTGTTCGACGAAGGCTACAACACCTGGGATTACGACAACGCGTCGCCGGACGCCGCGAAGAAGCTCGGCCAGTACCGCTACGACAACTGGGCGGGCGGCACGAACACGCTGGCCTACATCGTGGACGGCTCGTACACCAAGGTGCGCGAGATCAACGTGGGCTACGAGATGTCGTCCAAGTGGGTCTCGATGATTCCCGGGGCCAAGTCGGCCCGCGCCAGCGTCTCGGGGCGCAACCTGTGGATCATCTCCGGCTACAACGGCTTCGATCCCGAGGTGAACAACGGCGGCAGCCAGGTCGCCCGCTTCGTCGACCTCGCGCCGTTCCCGCCGAGCCGCAGCGTGTTCTTCTCGCTCGACATCGGCTTCTAGGCCATGACGCGCAGACCAACTACTCCACGAGGACCTCTGATGCATAGTCTCAGGAAGTGGGCGCTCCCCGGAGCGCTCCTGGTCGCGGCGGCGGCCTGCAATGCCGACCGCCTGTCCATTCCGAATTACAACTCGCCGACCGTGGCGGGCGTGGCCACCGATCCCAACGGCGTGCAGCTGCTGGTGACCGGCATCCAGGCGGGTCAGCGCGGCGGGCACGCGGCCTGGCTGTCCGACGCCGGCATTTTCGGGCGGGAATCGTACAACTACTTCCCCACCGACGGCCGCACCGTCTCGAATTACCTGATCGGCGTGCTCAACCCGCAGCGCCTCGAGCGGGCCGGGTTCGCGTCGGGCAACTGGACGGGCCCGTACCAGAACATGAAGAACGAGGTCAACCTCATCGCGGCCGCCAACGCCTCGGCGCTGACGGCGGCGCAGAAGAGCGGCGTCATCGGCTTTGCCAAGACGATGCGCGCGTACGACCTCTACATCATCGCCGCGGCGCGCGACTCGCTCGGCGGGCCGGTGGAGATTGCGGTGGACCCGGCGACGCCGGCGCCGTTCGTCTCGCGCGACTCGCTGTACAGGGCCATCAGCGGCTTCCTGGACGAGGGCAAGACGGCGCTACAGGCCGGCGGCGCGACGTTCGCGTTTTCGCTGCACGCGGGCTTCGCCGGGTTCGACACGCCGGGCGGCTTCCTGAAGTTCAACCGCGCCCTCAAGGCGCGCGTGGAAGTCATCCGCGGGTCGCAGGGATGCGGCGCGACGTGCTACAATGCGGCGCTCGCGGCCCTCGCCGAGTCGTTCGTGACGCCGGTGGGCGCGGCGAGCTCGGTCACCGCCCTCGATGCCGGCCCGGCGCACCTGTACTCGGCCGCCTCGGGTGATGCGCAGAACTCCGCGAGCTTCTCGGTGCAGAACTACAAGTTCGCGCACAAGAGCGTGATCACCGACGCGCAGAAGCAGGCCGACGGGGTGACGCTCGATGACCGGGTGGTGCGCAAGGTCACGGCGCTCTCGGTGGCCGTGTCGCCGCCGAACAGCATCAACATCGCGGCGGAATACCGCTTCCTGATGTACGCGACGAACAGCTCGCCGTCGCCCATCATCCGCAACGAGGAGCTCATCCTCCTGCGCGCGGAAGCCAACATCGCCACGGGCAACGCGGCCTCCGCGCTGTCCGACATCAACAACATCCGCGCGGTGTCGGGCAAGCTGGCCCCGGTCGCCGCGGCCAACCTCGACGCCCTGATGTACGAGAAGCGGATGTCCACGCTGTATGAAGGCCTGCGCTGGGTCGACATGCGGCGCTGGAACCGGCTGGCGCAGCTGCCGATCGACAAGGCCGGCCAGTTCGTGGCCAGGGTCATGCCGATTCCGCAGGCCGAGTGCGATGCACGCACGACGAAGCCGAACGGCTGCGGAGATAATCAGTAGTCGCTGCCGCACGACAAACCGCCGGGTGCCTGTGGCATCCGGCGGTTTGTCGTGCGGCGGCGACGGAAGGCGACAGCGTACGACAGCGTACGACAGCGTACGACAGCGTACGACAGCGTACGACAGCGTACGACAGCGTACGACAGCGTACGACAGAAACGACAGAGGGGCGCTCCGCACTCGCCGGGCGCCCCT